>NZ_JAOWHQ010000058.1:0-16727 GCF_030332565.1 Citrobacter sp. Cpo109 | reverse complement strand
CCCGGTACGCACCAGAAAATCATTGATATGGCCATGAATGGCGTCGGATGTCGCGCCAGTGCACGCATTATGGGCGTTGGCCTCAACACGGTTTTACGTCACTTAAAAAACTCAGGCCGCAGTCGGTAACCTCGCGCATACAACCGGGCAGTGATGTGATTGTCTGCGCTGAAATGGACGAACAGTGGGGCTACGTCGGTGCTAAATCACGTCAGCGCTGGCTGTTTTACGCGTATGACAGGATACGGAGGACGGTTGTGGCGCACGTCTTCGGTGAACGCACTCTGGCCACACTGGAGCGTCTTCTGAGCCTGCTGTCGGCCTTTGAGGTCGTGGTATGGGTGACGGATGGCTGGCCGCTGTATGAACCCCGCCTGAAGGGAAAGCTGCACGTTATCAGCAAGCGTTACACTCAGCGCATTGAGTGACATAACCTGAATCTGAGACAACATCTGGCAAGGCTGGGACGGAAGTCACTGTCGTTCTCAAAATCGGTGGAGCTGCATGACAAGGTCATCGGGCATTATCTGAACATAAAACACTATCAGTAAGTTAGAGTCATTACCAATAATACCTTCAAATAAAAAAAGCGGTCCGGCGACATCCCCCGGACCGCTTCAATAAACTGTCTGATGTTATGTATTCATCAGTGTGCAAATATCATACCAGCTTATGGTTCAGATAGCCACGTTGCTTAATTGTTGTGCAATGTAACAAATGTGAGGTATGTGTAGGTAATCGTTATTTTTAGGACTTAATGCACCGGTATTCTGGGCTTCAAATTCATCGGGGTAATGGCAAGTTAATGAAAAAAAGACCATTCCTCACGGGGGAAAAATGGTCGAATAATAGTATCCTGGTTCTGTGTACGTCAGGGTTCCAGTAGGATAGCGTCTATTGTCATGAACGAAACGACAAATAAGGGGGTAAATATGCCTCATTTTTGTTAAGGAATTGTCTATATGAACTGTTACTCAGTTTCTGTCCGTGAAATGGTCAGTATCAGGTATCAGACAATCATATCCTTTTATCTCACTGAGATTCCGGGCTGGACTTGATATCATCTAAACCTTTTCGGATTTCCACGTTTGGAAAATACAAGCCTTTCAAGAATTATACTGGTCTGTTAAGCGACCGATTGGAATCCGATATAAGAATATCCAGCAAGGAATTGACGCCCTCGACACTGCTGATGTCTTTGAGGCGGTTTCTTGGATGAATCTGTCCTGAAGTGTCTGATTTTATCGCTCTATGTGATTGTTCGACTGTAGTGGCACAGTAAATTTGGCCACCTGATTAAAGGTGTGGAGTGCCCCCGAGCCCGTAGACAAATCTGCCCTATAGTTGGACTGACCCCACCCCGGTAGACGATCCTGCCCTATAGTTTGAGCATAGGGGGAGCATATGGGCACACCACGATTTACACCTGAATTTAAGGAAGAAGCCGTCCGACAGATAACGGAACGCGGTTATTCCGTTGCCGAAGTATCTGACCGTCTGGGCGTTTCTGCCCACAGCCTCTACAAGTGGCTACGGGCTATCAAACCGGATAACAGCGAGCAGCATGCCCGGGATTTACTGGAAGCCAAAAGCGAGATCCTGAAACTACGGGCACAGCTAAAACGTACCGAAGAAGAACGGGATATCCTGAAAAAGGCCGCGCGGTACTTTGCAAGGGAGCCCGACTGAAGTACCGCTTTATCAATGAGCACCGCACTGTATGGGGTGTGATGACAATGTGTCGGGTACTAGATGTCGCCCGGGCCGGGTTCTACGCGTGGCTGCATAACCCGGTCTCGGCACGTGATAAAGATAATCAGCGTCTGCTGACGCTTATCCGTGACTCCTATTCACTGAGCGGAGGCGTATACGGTTACCGGCGGGTTCATGGCGACCTGAACGAAATCGGGGAAACCTGCGGTAAAAACCGGGTGGGCCGTATTATGCAACTGAACCGGATTAAAGCCGTGCGCGGCTATAAAGCGCCGCGTCGTATCGCTGGCAGACCTTCAGTGGTTGCCCCTAATCGCGTGCAGCGGCAGTTTACTGTTGTCCGGGCCAATCAGGTCTGGGTCACCGACATTACTTATAGTGTGCCCGGAGTTCAGGGCGGGCATGGATGCTTAAATGAACCGCGAGTCTGTCTGGAATATTGAACCGGTAACTCACGATGAGAACCCCAACAATCCCACCGGGTGTGACGGTGGAGAACCTGAGCGGCAGTGACCTGCGGCATGCCCGCAGGGTGATGTAACCCGCTGACAACGGGGATTGAGGCGAGATCACTAAGCCGAGATGATCCTCAAGGTTAAGTACTGAAAGGCTGAAGAACATGAACCCGTTAATCCGCCTCTGTGGGTTGAAAACGTCACCACGGCCTACGTGATCTGACAGGCCGTGCAGGAGGAACTGGCAGTGATACGTAAGCACTGCCGGTCGAAGGTGTTTTGACATGTATGCGAAACACCGGGGCAGCAGCGTCTATCACGCTTGCGTTGCTGACTTCTGCCAACTTGCGGCAAGCAAGGATAAAGAGTGCGACGGGCAGCCTCCTCAGTATGCCTGACTCCAGGCAGGTAAACCGGGGAAGGTCAGCGACGGATGTTAAGGGGGCATGGCTCCGATGACGCGCTGGCTGGCGGAGCTTCCGTAGTAGTCCGCGATGGGGAAAGCCCATTACATGGCGAAGGGAAGCAGTTTGAATGTGTTTGCGACGTGAATTAACTGACCTAACGAGGTGAAGACCTTTGATAATCAGCGAAATGCAACGCAAGCTTGCCACATGGGCAGCCACCGATCCGTCCCTACGGATTCAACGGCTGCTGCGTCTGATAACACAACCAGAATGGCTGGCTGAAGCGGCGCGGATCACGCTTTCATCAAAGGGGGCGCATACCCCCGGCGTTGATGGCGTGAACAAAACAATGCTACAGGCCAGACTGGCTGTTGAGCTGCAAATCCTCAGGGATGAATTACTCTCAGGCCACTACCAGCCCTTGCCCGCCAGACGGGTTTACATCCCTAAAAGCAACGGCAAACTGCGACCACTGGGTATCCCCGCGTTGCGGGATCGTATTGTTCAGCGGGCCATGCTGATGGCGATGGAGCCGATATGGGAGAGTGATTTTCATACGCTCTCATATGGCTTCCGGCCTGAGCGCAGTGTCCACCACGCGATCCGCACGGTGAAATTACAGCTCACAGACTGCGGTGAAACCCGGGGACGCTGGGTGATTGAAGGCGACCTGTCCAGTTACTTCGACACCGTACATCATCGACTGCTGATGAAGGCTGTACGCCGCAGGATCAGTGACGCACGTTTCATGACTCTGCTGTGGAAAACCATCAAGGCGGGACATATCGATGTCGGTCTCTTTCGGGCGGCCAGTGAAGGTGTGCCACAGGGCGGTGTTATATCGCCGCTATTATCGAACATCATGCTGAATGAGTTCGATCAATACCTGCATGAGCGCTACCTGAGCGGGAAAGCCAGAAAAGATCGGTGGTACTGGAATAACAGTATCCAACGGGGCCGAAGTACGGCGGTCAGAGAAAACTGGCAGTGGAAACCCGCGGTGGCGTACTGCCGCTATGCCGATGATTTTGTCCTCATCGTCAAAGGCACCAAAGCACAGGCGGAAGCCATCAGGGAGGAGTGTCGGGGTGTGCTCGAAGGCAGTCTGAAACTCAGGCTGAACATGGATAAGACTAAAATCACCCATGTTAATGACGGCTTTATCTTTCTGGGGCACAGGATCATTCGCAAACGCAGTCGTTATGGCGAGATGCGAGTGGTCTCAACGATCCCGCAGGAGAAAGCCAGAAACTTCGCCGCATCGCTGACAGCACTGTTATCAGGCAACTACAGTGAAAGCAAAGTCGATATGGCTGAACAACTCAACCGAAAACTGAAAGGCTGGGCCATGTTCTATAAGTTCGTTGATTTTAAGGCCAAAGTCTTCAGTTATATCGACCGTGTCGTGTTCTGGAAGCTGGCTCACTGGCTGGCCCGCAAATACCGTACAGGTATCGCTTCCCTGATGAGGTGGTGGTGTAAATCACCGAAACCGGGTCAGAGCAAAACGTGGGTTTTATTTGGTAAAACCAATCACGGCAAGCTCAGCGGCGAAATACTGTACCGGTTGGTGGGGCAAGGCAAGAAGCTGTTCCGCTGGCGGCTACCCGAAGGTAATCCCTATCTGAGGACGGAGACCAGAAACACGTATACATCGCGCTTTACAGAAGTGGCAATGGCGTTCGCCAGCATTTAAATGGAGAGCCGGATGCGCTGAAAGGTGCACGTCCGGTTCGGGGAGGAGAGGCAGGGAAATAGTCCGACTACGCCCTGCCTCTTACTCTACTCCGCACCTGGCAGGGCTGGCTGTATCTGGCGGTGGTTATCGAGCTCTTCGCCCGTAACGTGGTGGGCTGGTCGATGAAGCCCACTCTCTCACGCGAACTGGCGCTGGATGCACTGATGATGGCGGTCTGGCGGCGAAAACCGGACGGCGAGGTCATCGTAAATAGCGATCAAGGTAGCCAGTATGGCAGTGACGACTGGCAGCGCTTCTGCCGGGCCAATAACCTGGCTCCGAGTATGAGCCGGCGTGGCAATTGCTGGGATAATGCGGTGGCCGAATCGTTCTTCAGTTCACTGAAAAAAGAACGTATCAGGAAGAGAATATACAAAACCCGGGATCTGGCCCGGGCGGATATCTTCGATTACATTGAAGTGTTCTACAACCGGGCCCGGCGCCACAGTCATCTCGGTGGCGTCAGTCCGGAGGCCTTCGAACAGGCCTCCGTCGTGAGGACAGAATTTGTCCACTGTTGTGGGGGTAGTCCATAAATGATTCTGAGGTGTCTGTTAAACCCATGGCGATTCAACAACCAAATACATAAGGATTGTTCTTTACATGAAAACATTAGTAATTGCCACCACCATTTTAATTGGTACTTTTCTAAGCGGTTGCTCTGTGCAAAATGATAAAACACAGTTTCAAGGCCTGGGTCTGACATATCAGTCCGATGTCAAAAAACTGGATAATGGGAACTACCTCACTGAGGTAGAAGCTGCTCCTGCTGCAGGTCGTATACGAGGCGCTATTGGCACTGCAACAAAAAAGGCTTCTGATTTCTGTAGGGTACAAAATAAATCTATGAAAGAAGTCAGAACTGATATTGATACACACTTACTTGTTAATGGCGTTGCTCGCCTGACGTTTAAATGCGTTTAAATATTCCTACGGTTTATGATTTTTCATAAAACTAAGGTGGCTGTTGTGAAATATGTTCTCTCTGCGCATATTCTTACGGCCACTAGGTGATAATATAGTTATCCCCTAAAAACGTCCCTTTCCCTGTTGGAGATATTCCGATATTCACCTATTTATACCAATACCTCCATTCTTCATTAAGGGCTAAGGAGCGGTTTGCTTGAGCTAGTAGTAACGTCCGTTCCTGGCACAAAGCGGACAGTGATCACCGTTCTTACGACTACTTTCTGACTTACTTCGTGACTTGCCCTAAGCATGTTGTAGTGCGATACTTGTAATGACATTTGTAATTACAAGGGGTGTAAGACATGGGTAGCATTAACCTGCGTATTGACGATGAACTTAAAGCGCGTTCTTACGCCGCGCTTGAAAAAATGGGCGTAACTCCTTCTGAAGCGCTTCGTCTCATGCTCGAGTATATCGCTGACAATGAACGCTTGCCGTTCAAACAGACACTCCTGAGTGATGAAGATGCTGAACTTGTGGAGATAGTGAAAGAACGACTTCGTAATCCTAAGCCAGTACGTGTGACGCTGGATGAACTCTGATGGCGTATTTTCTGGATTTTGACGAGCGGGCACTAAAGGAATGGCGAAAGCTGGGCTCGACGGTACGTGAACAGTTGAAAAAGAAGCTGGTTGAAGTACTTGAGTCACCCCGGATTGAAGCAAACAAGCTCCGTGGTATGCCTGATTGTTACAAGATTAAGCTCCGGTCTTCAGGCTATCGCCTTGTATACCAGGTTATAGACGAGAAAGTTGTCGTTTTCGTGATTTCTGTTGGGAAAAGAGAACGCTCGGAAGTATATAGCGAGGCGGTCAAACGCATTCTCTGAACCAAAGCATGACATCTCTGTTTCGCACCGAAGGTGACACTTCTGCTTTGCGTTGACAGAGAAGTAAGCTATGAAACTGCCGCGAAACACCCTGCTCTGGTGTGTATTGATAGTGTGTCTCACACTGCTGATATTCACTTACCTGACCCGGAAATCGCTCTGCGAAATTCGCTACAGGGACACGAACAGGGAGGTGGCGGCTTTTATGGCTTACGAATCCGCTAAGTAGCTAACCCCGGCGGGGGAATCCCCCGCCATTCAGGAACTGATGATGTCTGACATGCCTGAAGCGCCTTTATGAAGGGGTTGCCGGTTCGCTGGCAGCCCCTTTTTCCACTTCTGGTGCGACCGCACGCATGAACAACCAGAAAGGAAGGTTCCCTCCAGGGGAACGGGGCAGGGCGGCAGCGCCTCCGGCGCGCCCGCTCTCTTCCCTTCATGTATTACCTCTGAATTACATATTAATGCTACTGTACGCATCCATTAGCATTAATATGGGAAGGTTATTTTTCCCTGTTCCGTGCTGAACGGATGCCTGCCTGATAATTCTTTTTCACACTTTCAATATCACTGAGCGTTGAAGCCTGGCAGGAATGTGCAGCAAGACGGTAGCGGGCGGCAATTTCATCAAGGATGGCAGGGGTGTTGTCTCTGCTGCGATGCTGGCGACCTTTCTGGCCAAAAATGCTGACGATGATGTCCTGACTGCCCGAACGTCCGAAAAGACGCATGCAAAGACGCTTTACAATCAGTGGAGTTAAATCCAGATCGATGTCGTCTGCGATTTGAAAAATAAAACTCAGCATCCGGTACGTTTTATAGCGTTTAACTGCTGCGCTGAGACGTGCAGGGGTCGTCTCAGAAAACGGAAAATAAAGCACGCTAAGCCGGTGGCAGCGGTCGCAATGGCCTAAACTTCCCCGCACCGACCTTGGCGCTGCTGCGCCATAGGTAATCGCCGGTCAGGTTGATGTGCTCCCACCCCAGCGGCGACAGATATTGCAACAATGTGTCGTCCAGCGCCGTGCCGTTGCCACGCAAAGCACTGGTGGCACGCTCCAGATATACCGTGTTCCACAACACGATGGCCGCCGTCACCAGATTGAGGCCGCTGGCCCGGTAGCGCTGCTGCTCAAAACTGCGGTCGCGGATTTCACCCAATCGGTAGAAGAAGACCGCCCTGGCCAGCGCGTTGCGCGCCTCGCCCTTATTCAGCCCCGCATGGACGCGGCGGCGCAGCTCCACGCTTTGCAGCCAATCCAAAATGAACAGCGTGCGCTCGATGCGCCCCAGCTCGCGCAACGCCACGGCCAAGCCGTTCTGGCGCGGGTAGCTGCCGAGTTTGCGCAGCATCAGCGAAGCCGTTACCGTGCCTTGCTTGATGGAGGTGGCCAGCCGCAGAATTTCATCCCAATGGGCGCGTATTTGCTTGATGTTCAGCCTGTCGCTGCTAATCATCGGCTTGAGCGCGTCATAGGCGGCATCGCCCTTGGGGATGAATAGCTTGGTTTCGCCCAAGTCACGGATACGCGGCGCGAAGCGAAATCCCAGCAAATGCATCAAGCCAAACACGTGATCGGTGAAGCCTGCCGTGTCGGTGTAGTGTTCCTCGATGCGCAAGTCCGACTCGTGGTACAGCAGGCCATCAAGCACGTAAGTTGAATCACGAATGCCCACGTTGACCACCTTGGCACTGAAGGGCGCGTACTGGTCGGAGATATGGGTGTAGAAAGTCCGTCCTGGACTGCTTCCATACTTCGGGTTGATATGACCAGTGCTTTCTGCTTTGCTGCCGGTTCTGAAGTTCTGGCCGTCCGACGATGACGTGGTGCCGTCACCCCAGTTGCCGGCGAAGGGTTGCCGAAACTGCGCATTCACCAGCTCGGCCAGCGCCGTCGAATAGGTTTCATCGCGGATGTGCCAGGCTTGCAGCCAAGACAGCTTGGCGTAGGTGGTGCCAGGGCAGGACTCGGCCATTTTGGTCAGACCCAGGTTGATCGCGTCGGCCAGGATCGTCGTCAACAGCAAGGTTTTGTCCTTGGCCGTGTCGCTGGTCTTCAGGTGTGTGAAGTGGCGGGTGAAGCCCGTCCATTCATCGACCTCCATCAGCAACTCGGTGATTTTGAGGTGCGGCAGCAGCATAGCTGTCTGGTCGATCATGGCTTGCGCGGCGTCTGGTACTGCCGCGTCCAGCGGCGTGATCTTCAGGCCTGACGCGGTGGTGATGATGGCATCCGGTAAGTCGTTGGCCGCAGCCATGCGGTTGACTGTGGCGAGTTGCGCCTCCAACAATTCCAACCGGTCATGCAGGTATTGGTCGCAGTCGGTGGCCACTGCCAGCGGCAATTCGCTGGCCAGCTTCAAAGTGGCGAACTTCTCGACCGGCACCAGGTATTCGTCGAAGTCCTTGAACTGGCGAGAACCCTGCACCCAGACATCACCGGAGCGCAGCGCGTTCTTCAGCTCCGACAGGGCGCATAACTCGTAGTAACGCCGGTCGATGCCGTCGTCGGTCAGAACCAGCTTTGCCCAGCGCGGCTTGATGAATGCGGTTGGCGCATCGGCGGGCACCTTGCGCGCGCTGTCGCTGTTCATGCCGCGCAGCATGTCGATGGCATCGAGCACACCCTTGGCGGCGGGCGCAGCCCGCAATTTGAGCACGCCCAGGAACTGCGGCGCGTAGCGGCGTAGCGTGGCATAGCTTTCACCGATGTGGTGCAGGAAATCAAAGTCGGCAGGCCGCGCCAATGTTTGCGCTTCGGTGACGCTGGCGGCGAAGGTGTCCCAGGGCATAACGGCCTCGATGGCGGCGAACGGATCGCTGCCGCTTTGCTTGGCCTCAATCAACGCTTGACCGATGCGCCCATACATCCGCACCTTGTCGTTGATCGCCTTGCCGGAAGCCTGGAACTGCTGCTGATGCTTGTTCTTGGCCGCGTTGAACAGCTTGCCGATGATGCGATCGTGAAGGTCGATGATTTCATCGGTGACGGTGGCCATGCCTTCGATGGCCAGCGCTACCAGCGTGGCATAGCGTCGTTGCACCTCGAACTTTGCCAGATCAGCAGGCGTCATCTGGCCACCTTCACGAGCGATTTTGAGCAGGCGGTTCTGGTGAACCTGCCGCTCGATGCCTGCGGGCAGATCAAGTGCTTGCCAGGATTTCAGGCGCTCAATATGTTCGAGCATGTGGCGAGAGTTCGGTTTGGCAGGCGACTGGCGCAGCCATGCCAGCCACGTCACTTTACTGCCGTCCTTGCGCTTGAGAAGTTCGTCCAGGCGCTGACGGTGGGGTGATAACAAAGAATCGGTCAGCGCCGCGTAAATGCGTCGGTTGGCACGGGTGATGGCCTCGGCGCTTGCGCGCTCGATGGCATTCATGGCGGGCAGGATAATGCTCTGCCGCCGCAGATTCTCGACAAGTGCGCTCGCCAGCACGATGCCTTTGTCGGTCTGCAAGGCCAGCTCGGTCAATGTATGCACGGCTTGCCGATAGTGGCTCATGGTGAAGGGCTTGAACCCAAAAACCGTTTGCAGCTCGACCAAGTGCTCCCGCCGTGTCTGTTCGCGCTGGCCGTACTCGCTCCAACTTTGCACTGGCATCTTGAGTTGCGCGGCCACCATGCGCAACAGGGGCGGAAACGGAGGCTCATCGACGCCCAAAAAGGTGCCAGGGAATCGCAAGTAGCAAAGCTGCACAGCGAAGCCCAATCGATTCGCGGCGCCGCGACGCTGACGGATCACCGACAGGTCGGTTTCGTTGAACGTGTAGTGCCGTATCAGTTCGTCTTTGGCATCTGGCAGTGCCAGCAGGCTTCCGCGCTCGGTGGCGGACAGGATTGAGCGGCGTGGCATGGTCAGTCTTCCCGCAGGTACTGGTACAAGGTTTCGCGGCTGATGCCGAAGTCACGGGCCACCAAGGTTTTTTGGTCGCCTGCCGCAACTCGCCGTTTCAACTCGGCAATTTGTTCGCTGTTCAGCGATTTCTTTCGTCCCCGGTAGGCACCGCGCTGCTTGGCCAGCACGATTCCCTCGCGCTGACGTTCGCGGATCAGGGCGCGCTCGAACTCAGCGAAGGCTCCCATGACCGACAGCATCAGATTGGCCATCGGTGAGTCCTCGCCGGTGAACTTCAGCCCTTCTTTGACGAACTCCATGCGCACGCCCCGTTGTGTCAGCCCTTGGACGATGCGGCGCAGGTCATCAAGGTTGCGTGCCAGCCTGTCCATGCTATGCACCACCACGGTGTCGCCCTCGCGGACGAAGGCCAGCAGCCTTTCCAGCTCGGGACGCTGGGTGTCCTTGCCAGAAGCCTTGTCGGTGAACACCCGCGCCACCTGAACACCCTCCAATTGCCGTTCCGGGTTCTGGTCGAAGCTGCTGACGCGGACATAGCCGATGCGTTGACCTTGCAAGATGCCTCCAAAGGCAAAAGTGTCAGGATGAAATCTATTACCTTTGACGGAATATGTCAATCAATAGGAAATTTAACTCTATTCTGACATCGTTTGCACATGGCATCTGACATCAAGTTAGGGTATGCCTCAATCTGACGGCTGCGAACCGCCAGGGACAGGCGCAATGTCAGATTCTGTCGCGGCCTTGGCGCGTGCCTGGAAGCGTTCATAGCAATCCAGCCCGCAGAAATGTTCGACGTATTCCGCGCCTTCCGGGGTGAAGGCGGCATCGAGCGGAATTTCTTTGCAGCATACGCAGCAGGTGGTGCAACTGGCAGTGTTCGGGGCGTTTGCGTTCATGGTGGTACTCCTCCAGATTGGTAGCGAAGCTCAAAGCTGCCCACTCTCGGCTGGCTGGGAAGCGGTCATGATCTTCCCTTGAAGGCCCGCAGCAGCCGCGTCACAGACAGGACAAACAAGCCGGTCAGCGTGAGGGCTGCAATACCCCAGTGCTCCCCGATGAACGCGCCGGCCGTCGTGCCGGCTAGCACAATGGCGAGAATCGGCAAATGGCAGGGACAGGTGAGCACGGCCAGCGCGCCCCACAAGTAGCCGGTGATCGGTTTGTGCGTCTCAGACGGCAAGTGCTCTGGGCTGTTCATGGCAGACTCTCCGCGTGCTGTGCCGGTTCGGTTGGCATGGCGGCCAGTTGCATTTCGAGGCTGGCCAGGGCCTCGCGCCGACGCTCGACGAGTTGCCGCAACACGGCAAGCTGCGCAGACGCACCGTCACCGTCCGCAGCATCCAGCGCCCGGCACAGCCGCGCCAGTGCGTCCAGGCCGATACCCGCTTCGAAGGCAGCCCGTACAAAGCGCAGCCGTTGCAACGCGGTGTCATCGAACAAGCCGTAGCCGCCCGTGGTGTACGCGACCGGCCGTAGCAATCCGCGCAGCAGGTAGTCGCGCACGATATGCACGCTCACCCCGGCATCAAGGGCCAGCCGGGACACTGTGTAGGCGCTCATTGAACACCTCCTTTTCCTCATCCGGCGCAGCACGAAAGCTGCTTCACGTCCTTGCTGAAGGTCTGCGCCGCGAGCTTCAGCCCTTCGACCATGGTCAGGTAGGGGAACAATTGGTCGGCCAGTTCCTGCACGGTCATACGGTTGCGAATGGCGAGCACCGCCGTCTGGATCAGTTCACCCGCTTCCGGGGCCACCGCTTGCACGCCGATGAGCCGTCCGCTACCTTCCTCGATGACCAGCTTGATGAAGCCGCGTGTGTCGAAGTTGGCAAGCGCACGCGGCACGTTATCCAGTGTTAGCAGGCGACTGTCGGTCTCGATCCCGTCGTGATGTGCTTCCGCCTCGCTGTAGCCCACGGTGGCGACCTGCGGGTCGGTGAACACCACGGCCGGCATTGCGGTCAGGTCCAGGGCCGCATCGCCGCCAGTCATGTTGATCGCCGCACGAGTGCCGGCCGCTGCCGCCACATAGACGAACTGCGGCTGGTCGGTGCAGTCGCCGGCCGCGTAGATGTTCGGGCTACTGGTGCGCATGCCCTTGTCGATGACGATGGCCCCCTGCGCATTGACGGCTACCCCCGCCGCTTCCAATGCCAGGCTGCGCGTGTTCGGTGTCCGGCCGGTGGCGACCAGCAGCTTGTCGGCGCGCAATTCACCGTGCGTGGTGGTCAGCACGAATTCACCGTCCATATGGGCGACCTGGCTGGCTTGCGTGTGCTCCAGCACCTCGATGCCCTCGGCACGGAAAGCGGCTGTCACCGCCTCGCCGATGGCCGGGTCTTCACGGAAGAACAAGGTATTGCGCGCCAGGGCCGTGACCTTGCTGCCCAGCCGGGCAAAGGCTTGCGCCAGCTCCAGCGCCACCACCGACGAGCCGATTACGGCAAGGCGTTCGGGAATGGTGTCGCTCGCCAGGGCCTCGGTGGAAGTCCAGTAGGGTGACTCTTTCAAGCCCGGAATCGGCGGGACCGCCGGGCTGGCACCCGTGGCGACCAGGCAGCGGTCGAACATCACGACGCGCTCGCCACCCTCGTTCAAACTAACGATAAGGCTCTGGTCGTCCTTGAAACGCGCTTCACCGTGCAGAACGGTGATGGCTGAATTGCCGTCCAGGATGCCTTCGTACTTGGCATGACGGAGTTCTTCGACACGGGCCTGCTGCTGGGCCAGCAGCCGCTCGCGCAAGATCGTCGGCGGTGTGGGTGGCATGCCGCCGTCGAATGGGCTTTCCCGGCGCAGATGGGCGATGTGGGCGGCGCGGATCATGATCTTGGACGGCACACAACCGACGTTGACGCAGGTGCCGCCGATGGTGCCGCGCTCAATCAGCGTGACCTGCGCGCCTTGCTCGACGGCCTTCAGTGCTGCCGCCATCGCGGCTCCACCGCTACCAATGACGACGACCTGCAACGGGCGTTCGTTGCCACTGGGCTTATCAGCGGCCCCTATCCAGCCGCGCATCTTGTCGAGCAGGCCGGCGCGGTTGTCCGTCGGTGGCGCATCGGCAAGCGTTGCCTCGTAGCCCAGTCCGGCCACGGCGGTAGTCAGCGCATCCGATGACGTGCCCGCCTCAATGGCGAGTTGCGCTGTGCCCTTCGGATAGGACACCAGCGCCGATTGCACGCCGGGCACTTTCTCCAAGGCTTCCTTGACGTGAGCCGCGCACGAGTCGCAGGTCATCCCGGTGATTTTCAGGGTGGTCATGTATTTTTCCTTTTCTGTGGTGGCTACGGCTGTTGCCGTCAGCCACGTTGTTCTGGCAATTCACAGCTGTCCGGCCCGCAGCGGCGATGTGCTGGCGAGATGAAATCCCAGACCGACACCCCAACCATCAAGGCCAGGCCGACATAGAGCAGTCCACCGCTCTGCCAGCCGTAAGCCCGCATTAAAAACACCGCTGCCAGCACCAAGATCGGGCCTATCGTGCCGAGCGCCGTGCGTCGCCACTGTCGATGATTGAGCCAAGCGATAGCATTGGCGAGTAACGCGATGCCGGCGAACATCGGCAGCAGGATGCCAATGAATAGCCCCTCGTACTGGCTCAAGAAGCCCAGTCCGATGGCCGCGCCAAAGCTGGCGATGGCAGGAAAACAGGCGGCGCAGCCCATCGCGGAAACGACGCTGCCGAGCGCGCCGGTTTTGCCAGCGATGCGCGTGATGAGTCCCATGTGTCGCTCCCGAGTTCGGTTAACGGATCAGCGTTTGAGGCTGGACGGATAGCCCGCGTCCTCGGTCGCCTTGGTCAACTTCTGGACGTTGGTCTTGGCATCGTCGAAGGTGACGACGGCCTGGCGCTTGTCGAAACTTACGTCGGTCTTGCTCACGCCCTCAACCTTGGAAAGCGCGTGCTTGACAGTGATCGGGCAAGAGGCGCAGGTCATGCCAGGCACGGACAGCGTGACGGTCTGGGTGGCGGCCCACACGGGGGCAACAACGGCAGCGAGGGCGAGGGCGGCAAACAGTTTTTTCATGATGAACTCCTGTGATTAATAGAAAAATGGCATGACGTAGGGAAATCCGAGCGAGACCAGGACCAGCGCGGCCACGATCCAGAAAATGAGCTTGTAAGTAGCTCGCACTTGGGGAATCGCGCAGACCTCACCCGGTTTGCAGGCTTGCGCCGGGCGGTAGATGCGCCGCCAGGCGAAAAACAGCGCGACCAGCGCTGCGCCGATGAAGATCGGGCGATAGGGTTCCAGCACCGTCAGGTTGCCGATCCATGCCCCGCTGAACCCCAAGGCGATCAAAACCAGCGGCCCCAGGCAGCAGGCCGACGCAAGAATGGCGGCCAGCCCACCGGCGAAGAGCGCGCCGCGCCCGTTTTGTGGTTCAGACTTTTGTGGTTCAGACTTTTGTGGTTCAGACTTTTGTGGTTCAGACATACGCTTGTCCTTTCAAATTTGGTTTGGATAGCTTAAGCTTACTTCCGTAGTTATGTACGGAGTCAAGCGATATGCAAATTAATTTTGAGAATCTGACCATTGGCGTTTTTGCCAAGGCGGCCGGGGTCAATGTGGAGACCATCCGGTTCTACCAGCGCAAGGGCCTGCTGCCGGAGCCAGACAAGCCCTATGGCAGCATTCGCCGCTATGGCGAGGCGGATGTAACACGAGTGCGGTTCGTGAAATCGGCCCAGCGGCTGGGCTTTAGCCTGGACGAAATCGCCGAGCTACTGCGGCTGGAGGATGGCACCCATTGCGAGGAAGCCAGCGGCCTGGCCGAGCACAAGCTCAAGGATGTGCGCGAGAAGATGGCCGACTTGGCACGCATGGAGGCCGTGCTGTCTGAACTGGTGTGCGCCTGCCATGCGCGGAAAGGGAACGTTTCCTGCCCGCTGATTGCGTCACTGCAAGACGGAACGAAGCTCGCTGCATCGGCGCGGGGGAGTCACGGGGTGACTACGCCTTAGCGTGCTTTATTTTCCGAATTCTGAGACGACCCCTATATGGAAAGAGCGGTCGATGCCCTGAAGCGTAAAGGGATGAAGATCAACGAGCAACTGCTATCGCATTTGTCCCCGCTAGGCTAGGAACATGTTAAGTGAGAGAACCTCTACAAGTAAGGTTATTAATTGAATGATTTAAAGGGTCCGGCGCCACGGTCATCTCGGTGACGTCTGTCCGGAGACCTTTGAATAGGCCTCGTCACGAGGCCAAAATTATTCAACGGTTGTGAGGGTTGTCCACACCGGAATACCTATTCATACATAAACATCAATAGTATTTTCGAGGTTCTTATCTTCCCTTTTACCTGACTGAGTCTGCGTTTCCTTGTCCTGCTTCTCAGCCTGCTGTTTTAGTAACTGTTGTAATTGAGCAGACAAACTTTGAATTTGCTTTTGTATGATAGCCACCATCTCTTTCTTCTGATCTGTTGTCATACCATCTTCTGACGACACCTTACCAAGTTTTTCTGTAAGTGACTGTATCTTCTTTAAAATTTGTGATATCTGAGATGATTCACTATTAGCTGAACTGACCTGCCCCCACGATTAGATACAACACTCAGTTAGTAACGTCGGAATCTTCATTCTCAGAATGACCCTTTCTCCAGCCCGCTGCAAATTCAGACGGTGTCTGATAATTCAGCGTGGAGTGCGGGCGGCATTCGTTATAATCCTGCCGCCAGTCATTAATAATTTTCCTGGCATGAACGATATCGCTGAACCAGTGCTCATTCAAACATTCATCGCGAAATCGTCCGTTAAAGCTCTCAATAAATCCGTTCTGCGTTGGCTTGCCCGGCTGGATTAAGCGCAACTCAACACCATGCTCAAAGGCCCATTGATCCAGTGCACGGCAAGTGAACTCCGGCCCCTGGTCAGTTCTTATCGTCGCCGGATAGCCTCGAAACAGTGCAATGCTGTCCAGAATACGCGTGACCTGAACGCCTGAAATCCCAAAGGCAACAGTGACCGTCAGGCATTCCTTTGTGAAATCATCGACGCAGGTAAGACACTTGATCCTGCGACCGGTGGAAAGTGCGTCCATGACGAAATCCATCGACCAGGTCAGATTGGGCGCCGCCGGACGGAGCAGCGGCAGACGTTCTGTTGCCAGCCCTTTACGACGTCTTCTGCGTTTTACGCCCAGGCCACTGAGGTGATAAAGCCGGTACACGCGCTTATGATTAACATGAAGCCCTTCACGGCGCAGCAACTGCCAAATACGACGGTAGCCAAAACGCCTGCGCTCCAGTGCCAGCTCAATGATGCGCCCTGATAAATGCGCATCAGCAGCCGGACGGTGAGCCTCATAGCGGCAGGTCGACAGGGATAAACCTGTAAGCCTGCAGGCACGACGTTGCGACAGACCGGTCGCATCACACATCAACATCACGGTTTCCCGCTTCTGGTCTGTCGTCAGTACTTTCGCCCAAGAGCCACCTGAAGCGCCTCTTTATCCAGCATGGCTTCGGCAAGCAGCTTCTTGAGTCTGGTGTTCTCTTCCTCAAGCGACTTCAGGCGCTTAACTTCAGGCACCTCCATACCGCCATACTTCTTACGCCAGGTGTAAAACGTGGCATCGGAAATGGCATGCTTGCGGCAGAGTTCACGGGCGGGTACCCCAGCTTCGGCTTCGCGGAGAATACTGATGATCTGTTCGTCGGAAAAACGCTTCTTCATGGGGATGTCCTCATGTGGCTTATGAAGACATTACTAACATCGGGGTGTACTAATCAACGGGGAGCAGGTCA
>NZ_JAOWHQ010000057.1:0-469485 GCF_030332565.1 Citrobacter sp. Cpo109 | reverse complement strand
TGTAGTGGTTTACTGAATTTGGCCACCTGAACAGAGGTGATATGCTCACCTCAGAACATTACAGGTGCCTCAATGAAAAAAAGAAATTTCAGCGCAGAGTTTAAACGTGAATCCGCTCAACTGGTCCTTGATCAGAACTACACCGTTGCAGCTGCGGCCAGTGCTATGGATGTGGGTCTTTCTACCATGACGCGATGGGTAAAGCAGTTACGGGATGAACGACAGGGCAAAATACCTAAAGCCTCCCCTATAACCCCGGAACAGATTGAAATACGTGAGCTGAAGAAAAAGCTACAACGCATTGAAATGGAAAACGACATATTAAAAAAGGCTACCGCGCTCTTGATGTCAGACTCCCTGAACAATTCTCGTTAATCGGGAAACTCAGAGCGCAGTATCCTGTGGTCACACTCTGCCACGTGTTCGGGGTTCATCGCAGTAGCTACAAATACTGGGAGAAAAGCGCCGAAAAGCCAGACGGCTGGCGAGCTGTGTTACGCAGCCAGGTTCGGGAGCTGCATAACATCAGCCATGGCTCTGCTGGCGCAAGAAGTATCGCCATTATGGCAACCCTGAGAGGCTTCAGAATGGGACGCTGGCTTGCTGGCAGGCTCATGAAAGAACTGGGGCTGGTGAGTTGTCAGCAGCCTACCCACCGGTATAAACGTGTTGGTCATGAACACATCGCTATCCCGAATCGCCTTGAGCGACAGTTCGCAGTGACAGAACCTAACCAGGTGTGGTGCGGCGATGTGACGTACATCTGGACAGGCAAGCGTTGGGCTTACCTTGCAGTTGTTCTCGATCTGTTCGCAAGGAAACCAGTGGGCTGGGCAATGTCATTCTCGCCGGATAGCAAGCTGACCATCAGAGCGCTGGAAATGGCGTGGGAAGCTCGCGGTAAACCAGCCGGAGTGATGTTCCACAGTGACCAGGGTAGCCACTATACAAGCAGGCAGTTCCGGCAGTTACTGTGGCGTTGCCAGATCAGGCAGAGTATGAGCCGACGTGGAAACTGTTGGGACAACAGCCCGATGGAACGCTTCTTCCGTAGTCTGAAAAACGAGTGGGTGCCAGTGACAGGTTATATAAACTTTAGCGATGCTGCTCATGCGATCACAGACTATATCGTCGGGTATTACAGCTCGCTAAGGCCGCATGACTATAACGGTGGGTTGCCCCCAAACGAATCGGAAAACCGATACTGGAAAAACTCTAAAGCCGTGGCCAGTTTTAGTTGACCACTACAACCCCTGTTACACCATCTTCTGATGTAACACCAACGACCACTGTGTACCGCGATGGACACGGCGATAGCGTCATCTTGTATTGGAATGCCTAAGAAAGAGTACAGTTTTGTACCTTTAAAAATAATAAGGCTGGACTAATCCAGCCTTTTTTAGAGGAAATAATTATGTCAGATTTAACAGCAGCAGATTTTTTAGAACTTATTGATCTTGAACCATTTAAGAAGCCTAACAATGAAACAGGTGTTTCGGTTCAACGAAGTATTGAGTTAGAAAAACTACGTCATGCTGTAAAAGAAGGCCATGTAAACCTCCGTTTTTTCCTCAAATGGTTAAATGCTGCAGCTGGTTGCCGCTTACAAGAACGATGGTTAAACAAGTTTTTTACCGATGACCTCAGAGAATTTCCCGTACGATCACAGCAACACACTAGTAAGAGCACAGAGGAAAAGCTAAAGGAAGAAGTTGCTCGTCTTACAGAGCAACTAAGAGCATCACAAGAACAGAATCAGGTTATTGCGTCTATCGCTTCAGAAGACAATCAGAAAGCCATTTTTGCGGGTATCGTCGAACGTATCGAAGAAGAATCACAAGCTGAACTAAAAGCCTTTGCAGAGAAAGCAGCAACACAGGCAAAACAGAAAGCAATAGATATGATGATAGCTATCTTTCCTAATTGGAAGCCATCAGATTGAACACAATAGGCTGTGTGTATTATCATGCTTCCTTAATCATTTAAGGGTAGACAATGAAGAACGTAAATCTGATTTTACTCGGAGACAGCACACAGCCACAAGAACGCCGAATGAAAGAAGCGTTAAAGATAAGCAAGGACGTAAAACCTGCCGCTGTGTTAGATGCTGTGAAAGAGGCGTATGAAGGTACAGGCAAGAAACCTAAGCTGAACTATGCACAACTATCACGATGGAGAAAAGGTTTAACCTTCTATCGTTCACCCCCGCCAGAAGACGCTGTAGATCAGTATTCAGATTTATTTTCCCCACTCTACCAACTATTAGAGAATCCGGTGATTGTTGCTTCCATCGACATAACAGAATTTGAACAGAGATTGAAGATTCAGATCAAAGAACGAGAACAGAGATTGATTGAAGCAAGAAGGATTGAAGCAGAGCGTATTCTGCAAGAAGCAGAAGAAAGAGATCACAGAAAGTTTACAGAAGAATTTAATAAAATAATGGATAAGCTGAGAGAGCTTAGGAAGACCTAGTTAAAATGGGGAGCCTGTTTTCTGGTTCCCTTTTTTATTGACTAATCATTGTTAATCCCTCTCTCTCTATTACTCCTGCGACTAAAGCCCGACTATAAAAGCGGGATTTAACAAGCTCTGTGCTCGCCGCTAAATCAGGATGCTGTAACAAACCCCCAACAACTTTTTTCCTGTGTGCTACTGTGTACAAATGAGTTTGCACCACTCATCAATGTTTCATACACCACTTACACCCTTTATCTTGTAAGATGCTGTTTTTAATGGAGCCTGAGTATAACAATGGGTAAAAAACCTCCTTTGCCAATTCTTATCACCGGAGGTGGTCGTCGTATCGGCCTCGCCGTCGCATGGCACTTTCTGAACCAAAAACAGCCAGTTATCGTCAGCTACCGTACACACTATCCTGCCATTGACGGCCTGCGAGAAGCTGGCGCGATTTGTATCCCTGCTGACTTTTCCACGGATGAAGGCGTGCTGGCCTTTGCTGATGAGGTCAAAGCACAGACCGATGGCTTGCGCGCCATTGTGCATAATGCCAGCGCCTGGCTTGCAGAAAAGCCCGGTACGCCGCTGACTGACGTGCTGTCAGCAATGATGCAGATTCATGTCAATACGCCCTACCTGCTCAACCACGCGCTGGAAGGATTGCTACGCGGTCATGGGCACGCAGCCAGCGACATCATCCATTTTACGGATTATGTTGTGGAGCGCGGCAGCGACAAGCACATTGCTTATGCTGCCAGCAAAGCGGCACTGGACAATATGACCCGCTCGTTCTCGCGCAAACTGGCACCGGAAGTGAAAGTGAACGCGATTGCCCCCTCACTTATCCTGTTTAACGAGGGTGACGATGCAGAGTATCGCCAGCAGGCACTGAACAAATCACTGATGAAAACTGCGCCTGGTGAAAAAGAGGTCATAGATTTAATTGACTACCTACTAACCAGTTGTTTTGTCACCGGACGTAGTTTTGCCCTTGATGGCGGGCGTCATCTGCGTTAGTGCAGTTTGATCCAACAAAAGATCAGCAACCACGCGCTCAGGCTCCAGCACACTACTGCACCGCCGAGCGCGACGGGTAAGCGCATAAACCCGGTGAAATACCACAGTGAAACAAGGTAGACAAAATAGGGAATAATCGACCACATACTGAATACAATGGTTGTACGTAACGCCTCGATCCCACGCTCACTGGCCACGATGTAGTGGGCAATCAACGCAAACGTCGGGAACAGTGGAATTAATCCAGCAATATAGTAATTCTTTGTTTTCGCCAGCAAACCAATCAACACCACCACCAGCGCACCAAGCGCCGCTTTTATAACGAGTCCCATCACTCTGCCTTAACACATCAATAACATCAGCCTCTAGCATAACGGAAGCGTTCTTGTTTAGAAAAGATTAATGGAAGGAAAAACCGGGGCGGTGTATGTTGGCGTTTTATATTCAAAATGAATGATATGAACACCATCGTATTTGTTGAAGATGATCCCGAAGTTGGCTCACTGATTGCAGCCTATCTGGCACGGCATGATATTGAGGTTATCCTTGAACCTCGTGGTGATTTGGCCGAGGAGAAAATCCTGCACGTTCAACCCGATCTGGTGTTATTAGATATCATGCTGCCGGGAAAAGACGGGATGACTATCTGCCGCGATTTACGCGGGCGCTGGCAAGGCCCGATTGTCCTGCTCACCTCGCTGGACAGCGACATGAACCATATCCTTGCGCTGGAAATGGGCGCCTGTGACTACATCCTGAAGACAACGCCGCCAGCTGTGCTGCTGGCTCGCCTGCGCCTGCACCTGCGCCAGAATGAACACTCAGCACAGTCTAAAGGCATTCAGGCGGCAACCATCACACCGCACACAACGCTGCGCTTTGGCACACTCGCAATCGATCCCACCAACCGCTCCGTGCTGCTCGGCGGCGAGCAAATCTCTCTTTCCACCGCTGATTTTGAATTACTGTGGGAGTTGGCAACCCATGCCGGGCAGATTATGGACCGTGATGCGTTGCTAAAGAACCTGCGTGGCGTAAGTTATGACGGTATGGATCGCAGCGTCGATGTCGCGATTTCCCGCTTACGCAAAAAACTTCTCGATAACGCGACTGAACCCTATCGAATCAAAACGGTACGCAACAAAGGTTATCTGTTCGCACCACACGCCTGGGACGACGAGCCGCAGAAGTAATGCCACCGGGCCGATCTCATTGGTCGGCTGGATTATTCGCAATACGTTACACTGTCACGTGCAATCGTCTACAGAACAGGCATATAAACGCCATCCGAAGCCGTTCCACACTTTTTGTGTGGCTGTAGCCCACCCCCCTCCCTATAATCCGTCGCGGTCCTGAACCCTTATGGTTCATAGGTTTTTTTCGCACTAACAAAACTCTTTCCGGCATTTCAGGTGCTGAATGAGGCAAGAGGCTACAATATGTTCGTAACGCTTGCGTATATCGCGTTCTTTTTGGTTTGTTCATGGGCAATTTTTAGAATCAACCAAAAAAGTCACTCTCTTTCAAAAAGCGTCTTCATCGCTATTTTTATGGGTGCCGTTATCGGCTTATCCCTGCATCTCATTGCTGCTGACGAAAGTAAAACAGTTATCGACTGGTATAATGTTATCGGCAACGGTTATGTTAATTTACTGAAACTGGTTGCGGTTCCGCTGATTTTCATCTCTATTCTCTCAGCCATTAATAAGCTCGAAAACAGCGCTGGCATTGGGAAAATGTCGTTAACCATTGTCGGATGCATGCTCTGTCTGGTAATGATTGCCGGTTTTATTGGGCTGTTGACTGCGCATGTATTAGGTCTGGACGCCAGTGCGTTTGTTCATATGCAGTCCACACTGACTGCAGACGATGTGAGTAAAACTGCCGCCATTTCACTACCTAAACTGGTTACATCTCTGATCCCCACGAATATCTTCCTCGACCTAACAGGAGCCAGAAGCGTTTCCGTCATTGGCATTGTTATCTTCACCCTGCTTGCCGGCGTGGCATTATTAAAGGTCAAACAAGACGCCCCGCAAGAAGGTGAAAAATTAAGTGCTGGTATTAACGCTATCCAGATTTGGGTGATGAAAATGGTGCGCATCGTTATTGCCCTCACCCCTTATGGTGTGATGGCATTAATGGCAGGCGTATTTTCCGCATATCGATTTGAACAATTTGCCAGTTTGTTAGGCTTTATTGCTGCCTGTTACCTTGCGATTCTGATGATGTTTATCGTCCACGCACTGATACTGGTTCTGAGCGGAAATAATCCCGTTCACTATTTTAAAACTGTCTGGCCAGTATTAACTTTTGCATTTGTTTCACGCAGCAGTGCAGCATCTATTCCACTGGCTATTTCCGCACAGGAAAAATTTGGCGTGCAAAACACCATTGCTAATATTGCGGCTTCATTCGGCTCCAGCATGGGGCAAAACGGCTGCGCCGGGATCTACCCGGCTATTATGGTGGCGATGATTGCTCCAACAATTGGGATTGATCCGCTATCAGTACATTTTTTGCTCGCCATGCTTCCTGCGATTGCGCTGGGTTCTATTGGGGTGGCGGGTGTAGGCGGTGGCGGAACATTTGCTGCACTGCTCGTCCTTTCAACGCTGAACTTCCCGGTCGCGCTGGTGGGGATTTTCATTGCTATCGAGCCTGTCGTCGATATGGCCAGAACGGCATTAAACGTGAACGGTTCGATGATGTCTGGCGTGCTGGCTAACCGGATCCTGAAAAAGAGTACTGAAAAACCACAACCCGTGAACGCGAATTAGTCAGTCTTAAAAAGATCAAAGCCTTCCTGTTCCTGGAAGGCTTGCTTTTGTGTCAGCTAAACGTCAGTCCGTCGTATTTTTTCCAACGGTAGTTTACGGCGGAGATAATCCAGCAGCCGATAAAGACGCCAATAATCGCAAACCCGACATTCCCCATATGGTCACTCAAATTGCTGACGGTATCCCACAAACCACCCTGGAGCGAAAACGCGTCAGAGAGAAGTCCCAGCGCCTCCAGCCCGCCAATAAATAGAGCAACAATCACGGAAGTCCCGGTAATGGTCATATTGTAATAGAGCTTGCGTTGCGGCTTATTGAACGCCCAGCCGTAGGCCTCAACCATCAGAATACTGTCGAGACAATCAATTAACGCCATACCGCAGGTAAACAGCGCCGGGAACACGAGAATTGACCAAACCGACATGCCACTGGACGCGCTTGAAGCAGAAATTCCCAGCAAAGAAATTTCAGTGGCGGTATCAAAACCCAGACCAAACAGAAAACCGACAAAATACATATGCCAGTCTTTACCTACCAGCCGAAACGCTGAGCGGAAAAGCCAGTTCAGAGGGCCTGAAACCGTAATATCTTCCGTGGCGCCATCGTAAGCACCGGTGCGTTTAAGATGGCGGAATGCCTTCCAGACCTGGCAGAAAATAATGAGATTAATGGTAGCCAGAATCAGCAAAAATACGGCAGAGACCGTAGTTCCTATCAGACCGCCGACATTCTGAAACCATGCCATATGTTGCTTAAACACGCTGGTGGTCAGTGCAATGCCAATGCTTGCCAGTACCACAATGGTGGAGTGCCCCAAAGAAAACCAGGCTCCCGTCGTCAGGGCGCGTTTTTTCTGCTGCATAAGTTTACGCGTAGCGCTGTCTATCGCGGCGATATGATCGGCATCTACGGCATGGCGCAAACCATAGCACCACGCAATCAGACTCAGTGCCAGTAATGACGTGTTGTTGCCAAACGCGGTGAAAGCCCACAGCCACGCTACGATGTTTGCCCCGATGAGTAAGACCATCAACAAAACAATATTCGGGCGTTTTTTTAATAATGAAAACAATGCGTTCATTGTTTCCGGCCTGTCAAATTTTCGCTCAACAACACACCACACCGCCGTTCATTGATTGATTAATACAACGTTTACTAGGCTAATGATAACTCTTAAGAATTACTAACCCAGTGTCGTAGATCAAAGTTGATTACCACCTGAAGCAAGTTCTGCCATCGCTAGCTCTGCAATACGCAGAGGTACCGTTGCGCTGTCACCCTCTTGCAGAAACCAGACGGACGACAACCCACACCAGGCAACAATCCACATCAGTAAACGCTGCCGTTCAATTCTGGCGATTTCAGACACAATGTTGACTCGTTGCGTGAATCTTTCCGGCTCAATGGCGACAGGTCTGGTAGGTTCGGCAAGATCGGGGTTAGTAAAGATATTGGCGTAATCAAAGCCACGCTCGCCCACCAGCCCTTTGGGATCGATAGCCAGCCATCCTCTCGTTCCGAAATCAAGAATATTGCCGTGATGTAGATCGCCATGTAATACGACTTCATCATGGGGTGAAGATAGCAGTACGTTTGCCACCGCAGCACAACGCGTCAGGATACCGCCATGCTTTTTCGCGGCAGGAGCCAGATCGCGAAACCAATGGTGCAGAGGTGTTAACGCAGGCGTAGACGCATTTCGGGAGAGATGGAGTCTACTGGCAGCATGGCAAATAATGCGACAGGCCTGCGCATCGTTGCCAGTCCAGGACATGTCCGCTAAAGACTCTGTCCCTGTCGCACGTTCCAGCAGAATCGCCCCTGCTGCATGAGCAAGTACTTTCGCTGAGCCATTTCCGTTCCACCAGACCATGAGTTCACAGCCGATCCGTTCACTGTCATCGTCGGTAATCTTTAGTATGGCTTTCTGCCCGTCCTTGACCACCACCACAGGCAAAAGCTGCGATGTGTGCGTTTCAAACGGTTCACCATCTGGAGTGAGCCCCCAACGGTTGAGCCAGGTGTTGAACAGACGATTTTCCAAACAATATCCTCATTTTTCTCTGGAAGATGGTAACCAAAGGATCCGTGTCGGCATTATTCCTGTTTTCTTTTGGTTGAGCCACAACCCCCACTTCCATCATCACTGACTTATCGGGTAGAGCACTAACAGGCACATCCTTGTGTATCTGTGTGCCATGCTGACTGTGTTCGGTATATGAGGAGGACACGATGATCTCGTTATGCAAAACCTGTGGAACATCCTATGAGGTAGCTGGCGCCCATCCGGAACATTGCGATATCTGCCTGGATGAACGTCAATATGTCCCCACAAGCGGGCAGAAATGGATCGATTTTGGCACCCTGTGTGCATCACATACAAATAAGTGGAAGCAACACGACAGTACTCTCCTCAGCATCCGCACCGTTCCTGATTTTGCAATTGATCAGCGCGCGTTTCTTGTGCGCACCCCAGAAGGAAATATTCTGTGGGACTGCATTGCCACGCTCGACGATGCCACTAAAACGCTAATAACGTCCCTTGGCGGCCTTAAGGCTATCGCGATTTCGCATCCTCATTACTACACCACCATGCAGGACTGGGCTGCGGAATTTAACGCGCCGATTTACCTTCATGCCAGCGACAGAAGGTGGGTAATGCGCGACAGCCCGTGGATTAGATTCTGGGATGGCGACACCATTGAGTTAACCCGTGACGTCAAGGTGATACGTCTCGGCGGACACTTTGCTGGCGGCTGCGTCCTGCACTGGGCGCGTGACGAAGGCGTCGTGCTTTCTGGCGACATCGTTCAAGTTACACCAGGTGCCCATGCAGTCTCATTTATGTGGAGCTACCCCAATATGCTACCGTTGCCAGCCGCAACCGTCAGCGACATCATCCAACGCCTGAGAACAGTGAAATTTAAGCAACTTTACGGCGCATTTGAAGGAAAAAATATTACGCAAAATGCCGATGAAATTGTGCGCCGTTCAGGTGAAAAATATATTTCCTGCCTCAAATAAACCGGCAGTTTATTCACCAACCATGCTCAGGAAGGTAAAAATGGATAGAACTTATAAATCACGCCCATCACAGAAATACTCACTATCACACTGATAATGAAGTAGGTTTTGAAAGGCTGCTTTTGTGTTTTATGGCGAAAGATTTGTTGACCCGCTATCGCGCCGCCCCACCCGCCCACAACGCCAAACACCAGCAATGTGGATTCCGGCACTCTGCGCCAGTCCTTACGTGCCGCCATTTTGTCCACGCCGTATAACAGCAGCGTCAAAACGTTGGCGAGTAGAAACCATATAACAAGAGGATAAGCGGTGAAAATGCAGCCGACCGCTGCGAAAATGAGTAGCGAATAACAACAGCGATTGAGATTCATATTTTCAGTCACAGCACTTTTCAGGAAGTATCGACACGCATTATACGCAAGGTCAGTCATCCCTGCCACGGGTGAGAATATCCCTTTTATTATTATGCCTATATCCCCAAAGATAGCGCAAATTCTCTGGTCTGCGGCGTACCTAACAATTCAAACAAGAGAGCCGTTTTCATTATTCAAAACAAATGGTAATTTATTAAACCCAAATGGAGAAATTGTTCTGGAGTCACAAGGATGAGAAAATACTCATATCCATATTTGTTTTTTGTTACCGTCTCATCTCTCGGCGCAATTTTTCTCTTTTATTGGTGGAAGGTAACGATATACAGAGCGACATTTCTCTACCCGCTCACATCCAAATACCTCATGCTTATTTCTCTGGCAGTGTCATTGTTAATTACCTTATTTCTGGTAGGTAATGGGATAATGAAAAAAAGTCCCTTCCAAACTTATCTAAAATTATTTGGTGGTATCAGCATTGCCATGGTGCTGTTTTCAGTGATCATGGTTATGGCGATAACCTGGTTCATTCCGGGTGTCCCCTCGTCCTATACCACCACATACGTCTATGCTACAGGAAGTTCGAAAAGCTGTTCGGGGGCTGATGTTGACGATCCAGACCTTGGGACTAATATCAGAATTTGCTATCCCGAAGGTAACTACGAATATAACAACACCATCTACGTTGAGAAACGAAGTAACCTTTTAGGTGCGGTCGTGACGTACGCCAGAACAACCCCATCCCGATTTTGATTAACTTACAGCATAGAAAGCAATGCGTGATCCAGCGAAAGGTCATTCTGCGCCCGTAGGGGCCATAAGAATGCAGAAAAGAGATATACAGTGTACTCTGCGTGGACAAGCACGCCGGATGGTGATCGGAGAACCTTTCTGAACCCACGCATCGGCGGATACTGCTGTGCCCACTTTTCCCCTGAGGGACACGTGCACTCGCTAACTTATTGAGCATTCGGTGATTTTTTATGAAGAAACTGTTTGTGCAGTTTTACCTCCTGCTGTTTGTCTGCTTTTTGGTGATGACCCTGTTGGTCGGTCTGGTATACAAATTCACCGCAGAACGCGCAGGCAGACAGTCGCTCGACGATTTGATGAAAAGCTCGTTGTACCTGATGCGCAGTGAACTACGCGAAATCCCGCCACGCGACTGGGGTAAGACGCTGAAGGAGATGGATTTAAACCTCTCATTTGACCTTCGCGTTGAACCGCTGAATAAGTACACACTGGATGCCCCAACCATGCAGCGTTTGCGCGAAGGCGATATTGTTGCACTTGACGATCAATACACCTTTATTCAACGCATTCCTCGCAGCCATTACGTGCTAGCCGTCGGCCCGGTTCCTTATCTCTATTTTCTTCATCAAATGCGCTTGCTGGACATCGCGCTGATGGCGTTTATTGCTATCTCACTGGCCTTCCCGGTACTGATCTGGATGCGCCCGCACTGGCAGGAAATGCTCAGACTCGAATCCGCCGCACAGCGTTTTGGTGAAGGACATCTGAGTGAACGCCTTCATTTTGACAGTGGTTCCAGCTTTGAGCGCCTGGGCGTAGCGTTTAATCAAATGGCCGACAATATCAATGCGCTGATCGCCAGTAAAAAACAGCTCATCGATGGTATTGCCCATGAGCTTCGTACCCCGCTGGTACGTTTACGTTACCGGCTGGAAATGAGTGATAACCTCACCGAGCAGGAATCTCAGGCTCTGAATCGTGATATCGGCCAACTGGAAGCGTTGATCGAAGAGTTACTGACCTACGCCCGCTTGGATCGCCCGCAAAATGAACTGAAACTCAGCGTACCGGACCTACCTGCTTGGTTAACCACCCATCTGAAGGATGTGCAAAGCGTGAATCCTGACCGTGTGGTGCAATTACGTCATCTCGAAACTGGCGACTACGGCGCGTTGGATATGCGCCTGATGGAGCGGGTCCTGGATAATTTGCTGAACAATGCCCTACGCTATTGCCAGTCTACAGTGCAAGCCAGTCTGCTGCTGAGTGGCAATCAAGCCACGCTGGTAGTGGAAGACGACGGTCCCGGTATTGCACCAGACGCACGTGAACAGGTTTTTGAACCGTTTGTACGCCTTGATCCCAGCCGCGATCGGGCGACCGGGGGTTGTGGGCTTGGGTTAGCCATCGTCCACTCAATAGCGTTGGCTATGGGAGGGACGGTCGTCTGTGGTGAAAGTGAACTTGGCGGTGCCCGTTTTACTTTCCGTTGGCCCGTCTGGCATAACATTCCTGAACTTTCACCTGCCTGACCTATTCTGCTCGGTGGTCAGGCGATGGATGTTGTGTTATAAAAAAGTATGTTGTAACTAAAATGGTAAACCTATGGCCCGTTACGATCTCGTTGACCGCCTGAACGGCACCTTTCGCCAGATGGAACAAGAACTGGCGCTTCTGAACGAAAACCTGTTGCAGCAGAAGCTGCTTATTGCCCGCGTATTCTCGTTACCGGAAGTGGTCAAAGAGGCAGAGCATGCCCCTCTGCAAAACATTGATGTTAAGCAGCACTTAGGCAAAGAGGCTGAAGCGCTGGCATTGCGTCATTACCGTCACCTGTTTATTCAGCAGCAGTCCGAAAACCGCAGCAGCAAAGCGGCCGTCCGCCTACCGGGTGTATTGTGCTACCAGGTTGATAATGCAGCGCAATGTGCTCTGGAAGAACAAATCCAGCGTATAAACCAGTTGAAAACCACCTTCGAGCGCATTGTTACAGTAGAATCAGGGCTGGCGCCGACAGCACGTTTCGAATGGGTGCATCGCCACCTGCCGGGGCTGATTACACTGAATGCCTATCGCACGCTCACCGTTGTCAGAGATCCTGCCACCCTCAGGTTCGGCTGGGCTAACAAGCACATTATTAAAAACCTGAAACGCGATGAAGTACTGCAGCAACTGGAAAAAAGCCTGACCTCACCGCGCAGCGTACATCCCTGGACTCGTGAAGAATGGCAGCAGAAGCTTGAACGCGAATATCAGGATATCGCCGCCTTACCGCAGCAGGCCCGCCTGAAGATCAAAAGGCCGGTAAAAGTGCAGCCTATTGCCCGCGTCTGGTACAAAGGAGAGCAAAAACAGGTGCAATATGCCTGCCCGACACCGCTGATTGCTTTGCTTAATAACGACAACGGTATGACCGTACCGGATATCGGCGAGTTACTGAATTACGATGCCGAAAACGTTCAGCATCGCTTTAAACCTCAGGCGCAGCCGTTGAGATTGATTATTCCCCGGCTGCACCTGTACGTTGCGGATTAACTGCCTGGCCGCATGCTGCCAACCATCAGCTCCGGACGTACCCAGCTGTCGAACTCCGCTTCGGTTAGATATCCCAGCGCCAGAGCGGAGGCTTTTAGCGTCAGCCCTTCTTTATGCGCTTTTTTGGCAATTTCAGCCGCTTTATCGTAACCGATATGGGTGTTGAGCGCGGTCACCAGCATCAGCGACTCATTGAGCAGTTGATCTATTCGTTCACGGTTGGGCTCGATTCCCGTCGCACAATGTTCATTGAAGCTTTCCATACCGTCCGCCAGCAGGCGTACCGACTGCAGGAAGTTGTGGATGACCATCGGTCGATAGACGTTGAGCTCAAAGTTACCTGACGCCCCGCCCATATTGATGGCGACATCGTTGCCCATCACCTGGCAGCAAAGCATAGTCAGCGCTTCACACTGGGTAGGATTGACTTTACCCGGCATGATCGAGCTGCCCGGTTCGTTTTCCGGAATTGAAATTTCGCCAATACCACAGCGCGGGCCAGATGCCAGCCAGCGTACATCGTTGGCGATTTTCATCAGCGATGCTGCCAGCCCTTTTAGCGCTCCGTGGGCATGAACCAGCGCATCGCAGGTGGCCAGCGCTTCAAATTTATTCGGAGCGGTAACGAACGGCGCGCAGGTAATGACCCGCAGTTCATCCGCGACCCGGCGGGCGTATTCGGGATGAGTGTTCAGTCCTGTACCTACCGCGGTTCCCCCCAACGCCAGTTCTGCCACATGCGGTAAACTGTTTTCAATGTGTCTGAGGTTATGTTCAAGCATTGCTACCCAGCCGGAAATCTCCTGGCCAAGCGTAAGTGGAGTTGCATCTTGCAGATGTGTACGACCAATTTTAACGATATCGGCGAAAGCGTGGGACTTATCACTGAGCGTTTTGGTCAACACATTTAATTGTGGGATCAAAGATTTACGCAGCGCCAGCAGTGCGGCAACGTGCATTGCCGTCGGGAAGACATCGTTCGAGCTTTGGCTTTTATTGACATCATCGTTGGGGTGTACTTTCCGCTCCATTCCCCGCTCACCGCCCAGCAACTCGCTGGCCCGGTTTGCCAGCACCTCGTTCATGTTCATATTGCTTTGCGTGCCGGACCCAGTTTGCCAGATGGCCAGCGGAAACTCATCGCGGTGTTTATCTGCCAACACTTCATCTGCAGCCTGCATAATAGCCCTGGCTTTATCCTCCGCCAGCAGCCCCAGATCCTGGTTAACCTTTGCCGCAGCGCGTTTCGTCAGCGCCAGCGCATGGATCAACGAGACCGGCATTTTCTCCGTTGAGATACGAAAATGCTCCAGTGAACGTTGGGTTTGCGCGCCCCAAAGCTTATCGGCAGGAACATCAATCGCCCCCATTGAATCATTCTCGCGGCGTACCGTTACCATTACCTGCTCCTTACATTAACAGTTGATTAGGTTATGTTTCGACATTGCCCATTTGCATTGGTCTTATGAGTATTAACGAGGATAAAGCTGTCGTTTGGTGGTTCGTGCGGTAAAAAAAACCGCCCCGAAGGGCGGCTGACGTTACTTAACGCAGCGTGCGCACTGCGACGTCTGAATTTGCTTGAAGAAATCGTTGCCTTTGTCATCTACCAGGATAAACGCCGGGAAATCTTCCACTTCAATTTTCCAGATGGCTTCCATCCCGAGTTCCGGGTATTCCACGCACTCCAGACTCTTGATACTGCCCTGGGCCAGCACCGCGGCGGGGCCGCCAATACTGCCTAAATAGAAGCCGCCATGCTTATGGCAGGCATCGGTCACCTGCTGGCTGCGGTTGCCTTTCGCCAGCATGATCATGCTTCCACCAGCAGCCTGAAGCTGGTCAACATACGAGTCCATACGCCCGGCCGTGGTTGGCCCCAGCGAACCCGAAGCATAGCCTTCCGGCGTTTTTGCCGGACCTGCGTAATAGATCGGGTGATCTTTAACATACTGCGGCAAACTTTCGCCGTTATCCAGACGTTCTTTCAGTTTCGCATGCGCAATATCACGGCCAACGATAATTGTACCGTTGAGCGACAGTCGCGTGGAAACCGGATACAGGGAAAGCTGAGCCAGGATCTCTTTCATCGGACGATTGAGGTCAACGCGTACCGCTTCGCCCTCTCCCGCCTGGCGCAGCTCTTCCGGTATAAATTTGCCAGGATTATGTTCCAGTTTTTCAATCCAGATACCTTCACGGTTGATCTTGGCTTTGATATTTCGATCGGCTGAGCAAGAAACGCCCATACCAACCGGACACGACGCACCGTGACGCGGCAGGCGGATCACGCGGATATCATGCGCGAAGTACTTCCCGCCAAACTGCGCGCCCAGTCCCAAATTCTGCGCCTCAATCAGCAGCTCTTTTTCCAGCTCTACATCGCGGAATGCCTGACCATGTTCGTTACCTTCTGTCGGCAGTTCGTCGTAGTATTTTGCAGAAGCCAGTTTGACCGTTTTCAGCGTGGCTTCCGCTGACGTTCCGCCGATCACAAACGCAATGTGATACGGCGGACAAGCCGCAGTGCCCAACGTACGCATCTTCTCAACCAGGTAATTTTTTAATTTGCCCGGCGTGAGCAGCGCTTTGGTTTCCTGGTACAGATAGGTTTTGTTCGCCGAACCACCGCCTTTGGCAATGCACAGGAATTTGTATTCATCGCCATCGACGGTATACAAATCGATTTGTGCTGGCAGGTTGGTGCCGGTGTTCACCTCTTTATACATATCCAGCGCGGCGTTTTGTGAATAGCGCAGGTTGTCTTCGATATAGGTGTTATACACACCACGAGCCAGCGCCTCCTCATCGCCCCCTCCGGTCCAGACACGCTGACCTTTTTTACCCACAATAATCGCGGTTCCGGTGTCCTGACAGGTCGGCAAAATGCCTTTTGCCGCGATGTCAGAGTTACGCAGAAATTGCAGAGCCACATACTTGTCGTTTTCGCTGGCTTCCGGGTCGCGCAGAATATCGGCTACCTGCTGTTGATGTGCGGGACGCAGCATAAACGACGCATCATGAAAGGCCTGACGAGCCAACAGGGTTAAGGCTTGCGGTGCAACTTTAACAATCTCCTGCCCTTCAAATTCGGCAACAGAGACATAGTCGCTGGTCAGCAGATAGTATTCGGTATCATCCTTTTTGAGGGGGAAAGGATGCTGATAATGAAAGGGTTTGTTTGACATTGTGCTCTCACTTACTGCTCGGTCTGGTTATTCTCTGGGCAGATGTTCCATTGCCCTGCTTCCCTGCCGCAGATCCGGTTGTAGAAGGAAGAGCTTTCTGCAACCGGAATTACTCAGGGTATTAAAAGCGAGTCACCATATCCTACACATTTTTTTAACAAAAACTGAGACAAGTACGACTTTTTACATGTGCAGGTTACTTCGCTCAGGGTTTCTTGGTTTAATAGCCGTAGAAAATTCAACATTGAAACAGGGCTTGATAATGCAAAAACTCATCAACTCAGTGCAGAACTACGCCTGGGGAAGTAAAACGGCGTTAACGGAACTCTATGGCATTGCCAACCCCACTCAGCAACCGATGGCTGAGCTGTGGATGGGGGCGCATCCGAAAAGCAGTTCGCAGGTTCTCGGCGCTGACGGTCAGACGGTTGCTCTGCGCGACGTTATTGAGCACGATAAATCCGCACTGCTGGGCGATGCCGTTGCCCAACGTTTTGGTGAACTGCCCTTCCTGTTTAAAGTGCTCTGCGCTGCTCAACCGCTTTCGATTCAGGTTCATCCTAACAAGCACAACTCTGAAATTGGATTTGCCAAAGAAAACGCCGCAGGGATCCCGATGGATGCGGCCGAGCGCAACTACAAAGATCCTAATCACAAACCAGAACTGGTATTTGCTTTGACGCCTTTTCTGGCGATGAACGCATTCCGCGAGTTCTCTGAAATTGTTGCATTGTTACAACCCGTTTCCGCCGCACATCCGGCTATTGCGCATTTCCTGGAAGAGCCGAGTGCGGAACGTCTGAGCTATCTTTTCGCCAGCTTGCTGAATATGCAGGATGAGGAGAAATCCCATGCGTTGGCGATCCTGAAATCGGCGCTGAACAGCCAGCAGGGTGAACCCTGGCAAACCATCCGTCTGATCGCTGACGTCTACCCGAACGACAGTGGGCTCTTCTCCCCGCTGCTGCTCAATGTGGTGAAACTCAATCCAGGCGAGGCTATGTTCTTATTTGCCGAAACCCCGCACGCTTACCTGCAAGGTGTGGCGCTTGAGGTGATGGCTAACTCGGACAACGTGCTGCGCGCCGGACTGACGCCAAAATATATTGATATTCCGGAACTGGTCGCCAACGTGAAGTTTGTCGCCAAGCCAGCAAACCAGTTACTGACCACGCCGGTTGAATCTGATGGTGAACTGGACTTCCCGATCCCGGTTGACGATTTTGCGTTCTCGCTGCATGAGCTTACTACCAGTGGCGCAGATATCAGCCAGCAAAGTGCGGCCATTTTGTTCTGCATCGAGGGTGAAGCCGTGCTGAGCAAAGGCGAGCAACGTCTGGTTCTGCGACCGGGTGAATCGGCCTTTATTGGCGCGAATGAATCGCCGGTTAACATCAGTGGCGCAGGTCGTTTAGCCCGGGTTTATAACAAGCTATAGCAAGATACTGATATTTTTAACAACTCTTGCTAAGCTGTAGTGAGTTAAAGACATGTCACTCCTCCAGGCGTCTTCAAACGCCTGGTTTTATTTTATGGATATCGAAATGAAAAAATCGCTGGTAGCTGCGGGTGTGGTGGTTGCGCTGGGTATCGTCTGGACGGGCGGCGCCTGGTACACAGGTAAGAAACTTGAAACGCATCTCGCCGAGATGGTGACACAGGCAAACGATCAGTTAAAACGTTTCTCCCCTGAGGCGGGCATTGAACTGAGTTATCAAAACTACCAGCGCGGGGTGTTCAATAGCCAACTGCAATTGGTGGTGAAACCCATCGCCGGGCAGGCAGATTCCTGGCTAAAACCGGGGCAAAGTATCGTCCTGAATGAAACCGTCGATCACGGTCCATTCCCGCTGGCTCAGCTGAAATCACTGAATCTGATCCCGGCTATGGCCTCCGTGAAAACGACGCTGGTCAATAACGACGTTACCAAACCGCTGTTTGATATTGCCAAAGGTGAGTCGCCATTTGTCATTAACTCCCGTATCGGCTACAGCGGCGATACCCGTTCCGATCTCTCCCTCAAACCACTGAACTATGAGAAAGGCGACGAAAAAGTAGCCTTCAGCGGCGGGGAATTCCAGTTTACAGCAGACAAAGAAGGTAACGCTGTCTCGCTGACAGGCAATGCGCAAAGTGGCGTGGTCAATGCGGTCAACGAGTATGACCAGAAAGTACAGATGACTTTCAATAACCTGAAAACTGAGGGTTCCAGCAGTATTGCCAGCTTTGGTGAGCGCATCGGCGACCAGAAATTGTCACTCGATAAACTGTCGATTTCCGTCGAAGGTAAAGAGTTAGCGGTTCTGGAAGGCATGGGTATTGATGGTAAATCCGATCTGATCAACGAGGGTAAAACTGTCAACAGCCAGCTGGATTACACGCTGAACAGCCTGAAATTACAGGGGCAGGACATGGGTAGCGGTAAACTGACGCTGAAAGTTGGCCAGATTGACGGTGAAGCACTACACCAGTTCAGTCAGCAGTATAGCGCCCAAACCAAGGCGCTGATGGCGCAGATTGATGTGGTACAAAATCCTGAGCTTTATCAGCAAAAAGTCACTGAAGCCTTCTTCAATGCACTGCCGATTCTGATGAAAGGCGAGCCGGTTATCACCATTGCCCCGCTGAGCTGGAAAAATGCAAAAGGTGAAACCGCATTTAATTTGTCACTGCTGCTAAAAGATCCGACAGCAAATACTGAGGAACCACAAACGCTGGCTCAGGAAGTGGATCGTTCGGTCAAATCACTGGATGCTAAGCTGACGATTCCGGTTGATATGGCGACTGAGTTCATGACGCAGATTGCCAAAATTGAAGGGTATCAGCAGGAACAAGCGGCCGATCTGGCGAAACAACAGGTGAATGGCCTGGCGGCAATGGGTCAGATGTTCCGTATTACAACGATGCAGGACAACGTCATCGGCTCCAGCCTGCAATACGCAAACGGCCAGGTTACGTTAAACGGACAAAAAATGTCGCTGGATGAGTTTGTTGGCATGTTCGGTATGCCTTCTCTCGGCGAACCGGATGCCCCGGCTATTCCGCAACAGTAAATACGCGTGATAACAGGCCCGATAACCGTGTGCTTATCGGGCCTGTTTTATTTTGCCACCACCAGCCGGGCGGAAAGCGTTAAGTTACGCGAGTGACCATCATCGTGCCCAATGCGCTGTAGCATGCGCTCAGCAAGGGTATATCCCATTTCACGCGCGGGCGTGCAGGCCCAAATAATGGGGATATCGTCCAGTGCATTTTCCGCTACATCGGCAAATCCGGCTAACGAGATCTGCTGTTCGAAGTAGCGATCTACGCCAATTTCACCACTCTGACGCCCTGCTCTCATCAGGCCAAACCAGGCGCCAACGGCTATCGTTTCGTTGTAGCACACCACTGCGCTGATCGTTGGGTTACGACGTAACAGCGCGGTCACCTCCTCGGCGGCCTGCTTTTGGCTGGATGAGCACTCCAGCACCCAGTCGCTATGAAACGGTAAACCATACTTTAGCAACGTCGTACAATAGCCGCCGACACGCTCTGCGCGGGTCAATGAAGAACTCTGCCCCCCCAACCACGCGATTCGCTGATGCCCATGGCGTATCAGATGTTCAACCAGCAATTGCGCTGCCTGCATGTTGTCAGGCCTGACGGTGTCAACGTCATCCAGGTAGCTGGCCCGAGACGCAAACACCACCGGAATCCCCTTATCGGCGGCAAGTTGTTGCAGGTCGTCGCTACTGCCGGCAGCTCCGGCGATCACCACACCATCAACCCCTTGATTAAGCAGCATAGCGAAACGCTGCGCCAGCTGTTCGCCATCTTTGCCGCCATGTAATAAAAATACCATGCGCCCCTGTGCTTCTAATGCTTCCGTCAGACCCGCCGTCAACTCGGCGTAAAACGGGGTGGAAAGGTCGCGCACGATCAAACCAATTACCCCGCTCTGCCCACCACGCAGCGCTGATGCCTGGCGATTACGCACAAACCCCAGTTGCTCAATAGCGGCATTCACCCGTTCGCCGGTCGCTGATGAAATACGGCCTTTTCCACTAAGCACCAATGAGACGGTACTAACCGAAACGCCCGCGGCCAGCGCAACATCATGGATAGTTATTTTTTTGGCTATAGCCATAAAAACGGAAAACTCCCTGATAACGTGACGGATAAAACGTTTTATCAATCACTTATATTTATACGCTCTATTATCGTTCGATAATGTGATTTGTACCGCACTAAAATTAGGTAAAACGTTTTATCTTCTCGTCATCATTAGTCAGCTAGCTTTTACGAGGAGTCGTTTGATGACGACGAGAACCACACCAAAAATTACGTTATGGGAATTTTTCCAGCAGTTGGGCAAAACCTTTATGCTGCCCGTGGCTCTGCTCTCATTCTGCGGGATCATGTTAGGGATCGGCAGCTCGTTAAGTAGTCATGATGTCTTAACGCTGATCCCGGCATTGGGTAATCCGGTACTGCAGGCTATTTTTACCTGGATGAGCAAAGTAGGCTCATTTGCGTTTAGCTTCTTACCTGTGATGTTCTGTATTGCCATACCTCTCGGCCTGGCTCGCGAGAACAAAGGCGTAGCGGCATTTGCCGGTTTTGTTGGTTATGCGGTGATGAACCTTGCCGTCAACTTCTGGTTAACTGCGAAAGGTATCTTACCTACCACAGATGCCGCGATCCTGAAGGCCAACAACGTGCAGAATATCCTGGGGATCCAGTCGATCGACACCGGGATCCTCGGCGCTGTAATTGCCGGGATCATCGTCTGGATGCTGCATGAACGTTTCCACAACATCCGCCTGCCGGATGCACTGGCCTTCTTCGGCGGTACCCGCTTTGTGCCAATTATCTCTTCGGTGGTGATGGGACTGGTCGGCCTGGTCATTCCCCTGGTTTGGCCGGTTTTCGCCATGGGCATTAACGGGCTCGGCCACATCATCAACAGCGCGGGTGAATTTGGTCCAATGCTGTTTGGTACCGGTGAACGTCTGCTGCTGCCGTTTGGTCTGCATCATATTCTGGTGGCGCTCATTCGCTTCACCGAAGCTGGCGGCACGCAGGAAGTCTGCGGTCACAGCGTAAGCGGCGCACTGACTATTTTCCAGGCTCAACTGAGCTGCCCGACAACACAAGGTTTCTCTGAAAGCGCAACCCGCTTCCTGTCGCAGGGTAAAATGCCAGCGTTCCTCGGTGGTTTGCCGGGGGCAGCGCTCGCGATGTACCACTGTGCTCGCCCTGAAAATCGTCATAAAATTAAAGGGTTATTAATTTCTGGCCTCATTGCCTGCGTGATCGGCGGTACAACAGAACCCCTTGAGTTCTTATTCCTGTTCGTTGCCCCAGTTCTGTATGTGATCCACGCCCTGCTGACCGGTCTTGGTTTCACCGTGATGGCGGTGCTTGGCGTCACCATCGGTAACACGGACGGTAACCTGATTGACTTTGTGGTGTTCGGCATCCTGCACGGGCTCTCAACCAAGTGGTATCTGGTCCCTGTTGTGGCGGCGATCTGGTTCGCGGTGTACTACGTGATCTTCCGTTTCGCCATCACACGTTTCAATCTGAAGACCCCGGGTCGTGACGTCGAAATTGCCAGCAATATCGAAAAAGTCATGGCGGGTGCACCGGGTAAATCCGGTTACAACGTCCCTGCCATTCTGGCGGCGCTGGGCGGTGCGGAAAACATTGTCAGCCTGGATAACTGCATTACCCGTCTGCGCTTGTCAGTGAAAGATATGTCGCTTGTTAACGTACAAGCGCTGAAGGACAATCGCGCCATTGGCGTAGTACAACTCAATCAGCATAACCTTCAGGTCGTTATTGGTCCGCAGGTCCAGTCAGTGAAAGACGAGATCGCCGTTCTGATGAACACCGTACAGGCATAAGGACAACAGTATGTTTGATTTTTCAAAGGTGGTGGACAGGCACGGTACCTGGTGTACCCAGTGGGATTACGTTGCCGACCGTTTTGGTTCAGCCGACCTGCTGCCGTTCACCATCTCCGATATGGATTTTGCCACCGCACCTTGCATTCTGGAGGCGCTGACTCAGCGCCTGTCACATGGCGTGCTGGGTTACAGCCGCTGGAAAAATGATGAATTTCTGGCGGCAATTAGTCATTGGTTTCTTACGCGTCATAATACCCAAATCGACCCTCAGTCGCTGGTTTATGGCCCCTCGGTCATCTATATGGTGTCGGAGCTGATCCGCCAGTGGTCTTCTGCGGGTGATGCGGTGGTAATTCATACACCGGCGTACGACGCGTTTTACAAAGCGATTGAAGGTAATCAGCGCCAGGTATGCGCTGTCGGACTTGAAAAGCGCGCTGACGGCTGGGTTTGCGACATGGTTGCGCTGGAAAAAGCGCTCTCCCGGCCTGAAAGTAAAATTCTTCTGCTTTGCAGTCCGCACAACCCAACCGGTAAGGTGTGGACGCGCGATGAACTGGAAACCATGGCGGAACTGTGTCAGCGCCACGGTGTAAAAGTCATCTCTGATGAGATCCATATGGATATGGTATGGGCAGACCAGCCGCACATCCCGTGGAGTAACGTCGCGCGCGACAGTTGGGCGCTGTTCACCTCCGGTTCAAAGAGCTTCAATATTCCGGCGTTAACCGGGGCTTACGGGATTATTGAGGATGAGCAGAGTCGCAACGATTACCTCAGTGCGTTAAAGGGTCGGGATGGTCTTTCCTCACCTGCAGTGCTCGCGCTTAGCGCACATATCGCAGCCTACCAACAGGGCGCTAGCTGGCTTGATGCGCTGCGGGATTACCTTGTCAGTAACCTGCATTACATCGCGCATGAGCTGAATAACGCATTCCCCGAACTGAACTGGCAGGTTCCGCAATCCACCTATCTGGCATGGATTGACTTGCGTCCACTCAACCTTGATGACCATGCACTGCAGGAAGCACTCATCCATCAGCAGAAAGTCGCCATCATGCCCGGATACACATACGGAGAAGAAGGACGAGGTTTTGTGCGCCTCAATGCCGGATGTCCACGTTCCAAACTTGAAAAAGGCGTTCAGGGGTTGATTAACGCCATCCGCACAATACGTTAAATAGTCTTGCGCAATGAAGAACTCATTGCGCAACTCCTAATATAAAAAAACAAATCTGTTTTCTATCGTTTTTTTAGTACCAATTCCTCCCTGACTTTTCCTGCCAGTAAAAATCAACAGCAATAAAAATCAAAAAGACAAAATACAAAGCTGAGAAGATAGCCGAAATATAGCGCTGTTTTATATACATAAAAATCATGAATACAACACAAATAAACATTCACAAAAAGAATTTAACTTTTTTTTTACTCCTGTCCCTAACGACATCCATTTTTCTTTGGTATATCCCTTTTAGTAATCAGCGTTATAGCCTCTCTTTTTATCCGGTTATTGCAACCTTTGCTGGTGTATTGCACATTCAGACGGGGTGCTTTATGACGATGAATTACATGAGTTATCGGCGCAAAAAATATCTTTTACCCCTGGCCTGCGCGTTTTATTTCTCGGGGGTTTTCTTATTTATTGCGCTCTATATTTATTTTTATAAAAACGGCCTTCCTGGTGTCATCTACAATGACATTGCTGTTTTATACTTTATGAGGAACATGTTAATTACGGGGCTATTTTTTGCAACATACTATTTATATACGTTTAAGAATAAAAAAGAAAAGCATGGTAAAACAGTTATTTACGCCACTTATTTATGTTGCATGTTGCATCTGGTAATGGCTATCCTCTACTCCATCCGTATTACGCCAATATCGTTTCAGTTGGTTGATACAGAAACGTTTGAATGGCTTAGACCCTGGCGTGGTAGCTTTATTTATGTCCTCATTATCTTGTGGACCTGTATCGTTTTATTAGGGGCAAAATTAACCCAGCTAAAAACACAGTTTTGGGTAAGTATGTCACTGGTTGCCCTGAGCAATCTGTTAAGTGTCATCATTATGCTGAAGTACACGCATATAGACTCCGCTGGATGGTATCTCGCCAGAGGCCTGGAGTGCCTTAGCGCAATGGCCGTGATGATCGTGCTCATGTCTGATATTTTCAAGCGCTACAAAGCCTCACGTCAGGCCTATGAATTATCCTATGAAAATTCAGTCCGCGACCCGATGACCCGACTTTTCAACCGTGGCTATTTTTATAACGCACTCAGCAATGAGATTAAAATGACAGCAACCCATAAACCCCTGAGCATTGTCTTTTGCGACATTGATTTCTTTAAGTCGGTCAATGACACCTGGGGACATTTGCAGGGTGACAGAGTGATAATTAAACTGTCAGAAATTATGCAGCAACTGAGTCGGCGTAACGACATCGTGGCGCGTATTGGCGGAGAAGAGTTTGCTATTTTGCTACCTGAAACTAACGCTGATGCAGCATTTAACATCGCAGAGCGAATCAGAAAACACGTAGAACAACAAACTCAGACCACGACTAAAGGTGATTTTCCACGCATCATCACCATCAGCCTGGGTATCGTAACCTCGGTTGATAACCGTTCAGCTCCTGAACAACTTGCTGATTGCGCAGACCGCGCCCTGTATATGGCAAAAAACCGAGGCCGTAATTGCGTTGTGGCCTATTCTGGTGAAGAAGTTTAATAGCAAAGGAAAAGATCACCACCAGGGCGATCTTTTCCTCATGATCAGTTGGTAATTTTCATGTGCAGCTGGAATGCGTTAGTTTTCCCCTCATCCTTCGCCGCACCTTTTTGATATATTCTGATGGTATACTTACCGCTGGCAGGCAGTGTATTTTTATAAGTGTCACCACTCATCATGCCATCAAAAATGAATTGTTCGCCCGGCGCAATAATACTCATGAAAGGATGAGGCCAGGCGCTTTTCAAAACTGCTTGCATGGTCTGCCCTTTTTTGGCGACAAACGTATAATCTTTTGTTTTATCGCCCGTAATTGTCCCCTTGATATCTGCGCCACTGGTACCTTTCTTAAACTGGATTACATGCGTTTCATCCGCTTTATACGCCGCATGCGTAGGCACAGCTGCCAGCAGCAAACTTCCACAGAACATTGTACTGACAATTAGCTTTACACTTTTCACTTTATTAATACCCTCAGTCGTTATTGTATTTTTATAACATACCTCGCTGCACATTCATAAACTGGAAAGTGTCCATTTTTCGCTATTAGCAATGTTACTCAATAAATATCTGAATAAAATAACACTGACAGGCAGTAATTATATAAAAACGAGGTAAATAATCTTAAAATAAAATCCCTTCATTACACACATGCTGCAGGAAATGCGTTATTGCTTACTTTACGCCCATCTTGCCACCGCAAGGCAAAAGCAGCGTGATACGGTCTCAAGGATCAGGCCGTCGGAACACTAACAGCATGGTCAACAATTTGGCGATACTTGCTTCCCCATAACCCCGAACTCTGCACTGCTTTTTTTAAAGTTTTTAGAGGAACATTTTTCTGTTGTATAATGGCCTGCACTTTACCTAAATACACGAGTGCGACCATGATTGATACTTCCCTCCCCCTGACCGACGTCCATCGCCACCTTGATGGTAACATCCGTGCACAAACGATCCTGGATCTGGGTCGTAAGTTCAACTTAACGCTTCCGGCACAAACGTTGGAAACGCTGATCCCTCATGTGCAAGTCACATCAACTGAGCCGGATTTAGTGAGCTTTTTATCCAAGCTCGACTGGGGCGTGAAGGTACTGGCCTCGCTGGATGCGTGTCGTCGCGTGGCATTTGAAAATATTGAGGATGCCGCACGTAACGGCTTGCACTATGTTGAACTGCGTTTTTCCCCAGGATACATGGCGATGGCGCATCAGCTCCCGGTTGCAGGTGTGGTTGAAGCCGTCATCGCAGGTGTACGCGAGGGTTGCAAGACCTTTGGCGTCGAAGCACGCTTAATTGGCATTATGAGCCGTACTTTTGGCGAAGCCGCCTGCCTGCAGGAACTGGATGCGCTGTTAGCCCACCGAGACCATATTACGGCACTGGATCTTGCCGGTGACGAACTGGGGTTCCCGGGCAGCCTGTTCCTGTCCCATTTCAACCAGGCTCGCGACGCCGGCTGGCGTATTACCGTTCATGCGGGCGAAGCCGCGGGACCAGAAAGCATCTGGCAGGCCATTAAAGAGCTAGGCGCTGAGCGTATTGGTCACGGCGTTAAAGCCGTTGAAGATCGTGCGTTGATGGATTACCTCGCCGAGCACCGTATCGGCATCGAATCCTGCCTGACATCAAACATTCAGACCAGCACCGTTGCCTCACTAGCGAACCATCCGCTGAAAACGTTCCTTGAGCATGGCGTTATCGCCAGTTTGAATACGGACGACCCGGCTGTTCAAGGTGTGGATATTATTCACGAGTACACCATTGCCGCACCCGCGGCAGGGTTAACGCGTGAACAGATACGTCAGGCCCAAATCAACGGTCTGGAAATGGCATTCCTGAGTAACGAAGAAAAACGAGCCTTGCGCGAGAAAGTCGCCACAGCGTAACAGGTAAAGTGCCGGATGGCGCTAACGCTTATCCGGCCTACGTTGGTTTTGATTGTAGGCCGGATACGATGCCAGGAAGGTATCGCCTTGCGCCATTTACCTAATCAGGCAAGGCACAGCGTCGAACGATGTTTCGCGGATTCGAGACCCAGCTCAATCAGCTCCATAATTTGGATAGCCTGTCTCGCCGGTACCGGATTTTCACCGTTACCATTTAGCGCATCACGAATGCCAGCATAGTACGCCGGATAGTTGCCCGGTACAGTAAGCCAGGTTTCTTCGACCTGCTCTTCGCCTTCTACTCGCGTCAATATGCCATCGCGCATATCATAACCCCAGTCTTCCTGTGGCAGTCGTTCGCCATTTTTCAGGCGCTCTTCCTGCGGGTCAAGACCATACTTCACATAGCTGCCACGCGATCCGTGCACAATATAGCGGGCCGATTCTGCGGCAGCGAGCATGGTGCCATGCAAGATCACACGACGCTGCGGATACGTCAGGATGGCATGGAAGTAATCCGTCGCCTGCGCGCCCGGTCGCAGCTGGGCAAGGTCTACCGTCAGGCTGACGGGCAAACCAAACAGGTTAATCGCCTGATCCAAAAGATGCGGTGCTAAATCGTACCAGATACCGCTTCCCGGACCGCCCTGTTCACGCCAACGATCACGAACCTGCGGGCGGAAACGATCGAAATGGGATTCGAAATACGCCACCTCTCCCAAAACACCATCCGCCAGCAGAGCTTTCAGCGTCAGAAAATCACTGTCCCAGCGACGGTTATGGAACACAGACAGCACGCGCCCGAGGCTGCGCGCCAGCGCATCCAGCTCACGAGCTTGTGACAGTGTCACGGTAAAAGGTTTATCAACAACCACGTGTTTGCCCGCTTCCAGCGCAGCTTTCGCTAACGGAAAGTGCGTGTCGTTAGGCGTGGGGATCACAATCAGGTCGATATTTGGATCGTTAAAAAGATGCTTAGGCTCAGCAACAACCGCCACCGTAGGCCAGTCTGCCTTCACTTTTGCTTCATCACTACTGGAAACTGCAGCCAGTTCCAGGCCCGGCGTGCCCACAATCAGGGGGGCATGGAAGGTTTTGCTGGCATAACCATAGCCAATTAGCCCAACGCGGATGTTGTCACTCATATTATTGCCTCTCAATTCAGGACTGACCTATTTCACACCATACCTTGCAACGTCTCAATAGTTTAATAACCTTTGCGCTACAAAGGTTGTTTTTAACTTAAGTCAAACATATGCCACTTATGCTTAACTTGCAGCGAAAAAGAGGTAGAAATCGTTCCCAATCATCTTGCTGTATTAATGAGAGATTAGTAACATTTGCAGCCTGTGTTTATGGATAAATCAAAGCAAATGTCATCAGTAATGAATCGTCTTATTGAATTAACAGGTTGGATTGTTCTCGCCGTCTCCGTGATCCTGCTGGGTGTTGCCAATCATATTGACAATTACCAGCCGCCAGAGCCCGTTGCCGCAGTGCAGAAAAAATAAGCATCCGCAGCCTTTTATTGCCCGGCAATTAACATTGGTAGTTGCAGGGCTTGCCGGGAAAAGATCGCTTTCTGTCAAAAAAAGGGAATTATGCCGCATCCCGCTCCGCTGCATATTGCCAGCGATCGCTAAGCGCGTTACCCTTGCCAAAGACGCGCATAGCGCCTGCTTTTCACAGGTATGAACACTCTTCTTAAATTTGCACGTAAATCCGCTTTTACCTGTGCACGTTGTTTATTTTTATATTTTCTACTCCGTTGGTATTATTTTATTAATATGGATCTGCATTTATGACTGTTCAGGATTACTTATTAAAATTCCGCAAAATCAGTTCACTCGAAAGTCTGGAAAAGCTGTTCGACCATCTAAACTACACGCTCACCGACGATAGCGACATCATCAATATGTACCGTGCCGCAGACCATCGCCGTGCGGAGCTTATATCCGGAGGCCGTCTGTTTGATGTTGGTCAGGTACCTAAATCAGTCTGGCATTACGTGCAATAAAGAAGAAAGTAGCGCTCAACGTTAAAAGCTTTATAATAATTGCCCCAAAATGAATGGCATGATTGATTGCGCGCGTAAACCTGGAGAAGAGATGACTACCACACCGGCACAACGTATCGGAGGCTGGCTACTTGGGCCACTGGCCTGGCTGTTAGTCGCGTTGTTGAGCGCTTCGCTGGCGTTATTACTTTATGTCACTGCGCTGGCTACACCGCAAACCTTCAAAACGCTGGGTGAGCAAAGTACGGCAAACTTGCTGTTATGGGGCGTCTCTTTTGTTACCGCGATCGCCATGTGGTATTACACACTGTGGCTGACGATTGCGTTTTTCAAACGCCGAGCCTGTGTGCCTAAGCATTACATTCTGTGGCTGCTGATCTCCGTGTTGCTGGCGATTAAAGCGTTTGCGTTTTCACCCGTTCCAGACGCTTTTGCCGTGCGCCAACTGCTGTTCCCATTACTGGCCGCAGCACTGTTGGTGCCCTACTTCAAACGATCGCAGCGCGTTAAATCGACGTTTGTGAACCCGTAATAACCCTACAGTTAACCTGTTGTCGCCTGTTGTAGATTGTCAGATAATAGGCGGCTTTTTTATTTCAGGCCGAAAAATGACTGATTACCTGCTGCTGTTTGTCGGAACTGTACTGGTCAATAACTTTGTACTGGTCAAGTTTCTGGGCCTCTGCCCGTTTATGGGTGTTTCCAAAAAACTGGAAACCGCAATGGGTATGGGCCTTGCCACGACGTTTGTCATGACGCTGGCCTCCATTTGCGCATGGCTGATTGATACCTGGATCCTAATCCCGCTCAATCTCATCTATCTGCGCACGCTGGCTTTTATTCTGGTTATCGCCGTCGTCGTGCAGTTTACCGAAATGGTTGTGCGTAAAACCAGCCCTGCGCTGTACCGCCTGCTGGGGATCTTCCTACCGCTGATCACCACTAACTGCGCAGTGTTAGGTGTGGCGCTACTGAACATCAACCTCGGCCATAACTTTTTACAGTCGGCGCTATACGGTTTTTCCGCCGCCGTCGGCTTCTCGCTGGTGATGGTACTGTTCGCTGCGATCCGCGAACGCCTCGCCGTAGCGGACGTCCCAGCGCCGTTTCGCGGCAATGCGATTGCGCTGATTACTGCTGGTTTAATGTCATTGGCCTTTATGGGCTTTAGTGGTTTGGTGAAGTTGTAATGAATGCTATCTGGATTGCCGTTGCCGCAGTGAGTCTACTGGGTCTGGCGTTCGGCGCTATTTTGGGGTACGCCTCGCGACGTTTTGCCGTTAAAGATGATCCGGTCGTGGAGAAAATTGATGAAATTCTCCCGCAAAGCCAGTGTGGACAGTGCGGCTATCCGGGCTGTCATCCTTACGCTGAAGCGATAGGCTCTCAGGGTGAAAAAATTAACCGTTGCGCCCCCGGTGGCGAAGCGGTGATGTTAAAAATTGCCGCTCTGCTGAACGTCGACCCGCAACCTATTGATGGCGATGAACAAGACGTTACGCCGGTGCGAATGCTGGCGGTCATTGATGAAAATAACTGTATTGGGTGCACTAAGTGTATTCAGGCCTGCCCGGTCGATGCGATCGTGGGCGCGACCCGCTCCATGCACACGGTAATGAGCGATCTCTGCACCGGGTGCAACCTGTGCGTTGACCCGTGCCCGACGCAATGTATTGAATTACGCCCGGTAGCCGAGACACCCGATAGTTGGAAATGGGATTTAAACACCATCCCTGTGCGCATCATTCCCGTGGAACAACATGTTTAAGTTATTCTCTGCATTCAGAAAAAATAAAATCTGGGACTTTGATGGCGGCATTCATCCACCAGAAATGAAAACCCAGTCAAACGGAACGCCGTTGCGACAGGTTCCGCTGGCGCCGCGTTTCGTTATTCCGCTGAAACAACATATTGGTGCGGAGGGTGAACTGTGCGTAAACGTGGGTGACACCGTGCTGCGTGGTCAGGCCTTAACCCGCGGGCGTGGCAAAATGCTTCCAGTCCATGCGCCAACATCAGGCACCGTGGTTGCTATTGCGCCGCATTCCACCGCACATCCTTCGGCACTCGCTGAGCTGAGCGTCATCATAGACGCCGATGGCGAAGACCGCTGGATCGAGCGAGACGGCTGGACCGACTACCGCTCCCACAGCCGGGAAGAGCTGATTGCGCGTATTCATCAGTACGGCGTCGCCGGACTGGGTGGCGCGGGTTTTCCCACCGGCGTTAAACTGCAGGGCGGTGGAGATAAAATTGAAACCCTGATCATTAACGCCGCCGAATGCGAGCCGTACATTACGGCAGATGACCGCCTGATGCAGGACTGTGCCGCTCAGGTCGTCGAAGGTATCCGCATCCTGGCGCACATTCTTCAGCCACGCGAGATCCTCCTTGGTATCGAAGATAACAAACCGCAGGCAATATCTATGCTGCGCGCGGTGCTGGCTGATTCACACGACATTAGCCTACGCGTGATCCCCACCAAGTACCCGTCCGGCGGGGCCAAGCAGTTAACACAAATCCTGACCGGCAAGCAGGTTCCCCACGGCGGACGCTCCTCTGATATCGGCGTATTGATGCAAAACGTCGGAACCGCCTATGCAATTAAACGGGCAGTAATTGACGGAGAGCCGATCACCGAACGTGTCGTGACGCTTACCGGTGAAGCCGTCAGCCGTCCGGGCAACGTCTGGGCGCGTTTAGGCACGCCTGTTCGTCATCTGCTCAACGATGCGGGCTTCTGCCCTTCCGCCGACCAGATGGTGATTATGGGCGGGCCGCTGATGGGCTTTACGCTGCCGTGGCTGGATGTCCCGGTGGTGAAGATAACCAACTGTCTTCTGGCACCCTCTGCCAGTGAAATGGGTGAAACACCGGAAGAGAAAGGCTGCATTCGCTGTAGCGCATGCGCCGATGCCTGTCCGGCGGATCTCCTGCCACAACAACTTTATTGGTTCAGTAAAGGGCAACAGCACGACAAGGCAACGGCCCATAATATCGCCGACTGCATTGAGTGCGGTGCCTGCGCCTGGGTATGCCCAAGTAATATTCCGCTGGTGCAATATTTCCGTCAGGAAAAAGCCGAGATTTACGCCATTAGCCAGGAAGAAAAACGCGCCGCTGAAGCGAAAGCTCGGTTTGAAGCCCGCCAGGCGCGCCTTGAACGTGAAAAAGCAGCGCGTCTTGAACGCCATAAGAGCGCTGCTGCTCAGCCGGCGGCCAAAGATCATGATGCCATTGCTGCCGCGCTGGCTCGTGTAAAAGAAAAGCAGGCTCAGGCGCTACAGCCAGTGATCATTCAGGCAGGCGTAAAACCTGACAATAGTGCCGTGATTGCCGCACGCGAGGCGCGTAAGGCGCAAGCTCGTGCCTCCCGTAAGGAAAATCCGCCGCAAAGTGATGGCAGCAGCACGGGTACAGACCCGCGTAAAGCCGCCGTGGAAGCGGCAATTGCCCGTGCCAAAGCCCGCAAACTTGAACAAGAACTGGTAACGGAAACGGCCGAACCGGCTGATCCGCGTAAAGCCGCCGTGGAAGCGGCAATTGCCCGCGCCAAAGCCCGCAAACTTGAACAAGAACAGGTAACGGAAACGGCCGAACCGGCTGATCCGCGTAAAGCCGCCGTCGAAGCGGCAATCGCCCGCGCCAAAGCCCGCAAACTTGAGCAAGAAGCGGTAACGGAAACGGCTGAACCGGTTGATCCGCGTAAAGCCGCCGTGGAAGCAGCAATCGCCCGCGCCAAGGCCCGCAAGCTCGAGCAGCAGGCGGTAGCTGAAACAGCCGAGCCGGTTGATCCACGTAAAGCCGCCGTCGCGGCCGCTATCGCACGCGCTCAGGCTAAGAAAGCCGCACAGCAGCAGGTTGTAAACGAGGAATAAATGGTATTCAGAATAGCAAGCTCCCCTTATACCCATAACCAGCGCCAGACATCGCGTATCATGATGCTGGTATTACTTGCTGCATTGCCGGGGATCGCCGCTCAGCTGTGGTTCTTTGGCTGGGGCACGTTGTTCCAGATAGTTCTCGCATCCATCAGCGCTATTGCTGCCGAAGCGGGTGTGCTTAAACTGCGTAAACAACCCATTGTGCCGATTTTAAAAGACAACTCTGCGTTACTCACCGGGTTGCTTTTGGCCGTCAGTATTCCACCCCTCGCGCCATGGTGGATGGTGGTATTAGGCACGGTATTTGCGGTTATCATTGCGAAACAGCTGTATGGCGGGCTCGGGCAGAACCCGTTTAACCCTGCCATGATTGGTTATGTCGTGCTGCTCATCTCATTTCCGGTACAGATGACCAGTTGGCTTCCGCCGCATGAAATTGCGGCCACGGTGCCTAGTTTTTTTGACGCCCTGAACGTTATCTTTAACGGACATACCGCCAGCGGTGGGGATATGAATTCGCTGCGTATGGGCATCGATGGTATCAGTCAGGCAACGCCTCTTGATACCTTTAAGACATCCCTGCATGCAGGACGTACCGTTGAGCAGGTGATGCAATACCCGATCTACAGCGGCATGCTGGCAGGCGCTGGCTGGCAGTGGGTGAACCTTGCCTGGCTGGTGGGCGGTATCGTGCTGTTATGGCAAAAAGCGATTCGCTGGCATATCCCGGTTAGCTTCCTGCTGTCACTCGCCGTTTGTGCCACTTTGGGCTGGATATTTTCGCCAGAATCGCTGGCCTCGCCTCAGTTGCACCTCCTTTCCGGCGCGACAATGTTAGGTGCGTTCTTTATTCTTACCGATCCCGTTACGGCATCAACAACCAACCGCGGTCGCCTGATTTTTGGCGCACTTGCTGGCCTGTTAGTATGGTTGATTCGCAGTTTTGGCGGTTATCCTGATGGCGTGGCTTTTGCCGTATTGCTGGCGAATATCACGGTTCCCCTGATTGATTATTACACTCGCCCTCGCGTGTACGGACATCGCTAAGGAGTCCCTATGCTGAAAACGATTCGTAAACACGGTATTACGCTGGCGCTGTTTGCCGCAGGCTCGACGGGGTTAACTGCAGCAATCAATCAATTAACCAAGTCAACCATTGATGAACAGGCCGCGATACAGCAAAAAACGCTGTTCGATCAGGTTCTGCCTGGCGATCGCTACAATAATAACTTGTCTGAAAGTTGCTATCTGGTCGATGCACCGGCGTTGGGCAAAGGTACGCATCGCGTATATATTGCCCGCCAGGACGATCGCCCCGTTGCAGCAATTCTTGAAGCTACGGCGCCAGATGGTTATTCCGGAGCGATTCAACTACTGGTGGGTGTCGATTTCACGGGTACCGTGTTGGGTACGCGGGTTACCGAACACCATGAAACGCCGGGGCTGGGCGACAAAATCGAACTGCGACTGTCCGACTGGATCACCCATTTTAGCGGTAAAACAATCGCGGCGGGTAATGACTCTCACTGGGCAGTGAAAAAAGATGGCGGCGACTTTGACCAGTTTACTGGCGCAACCATTACACCCCGTGCGGTAGTTAACGCGGTTAAACGTGCCGGCCTGTATGCGCAGACACTGCCTGCGCAACTCCCTCAACTTAGCGCCTGTGGAGAATAACCATGAGCGAAATTAAAGACGTTATTGTCCAGGGGTTATGGAAAAATAACTCCGCGCTTGTGCAGCTACTCGGGATGTGTCCGCTGTTGGCCGTCACTTCTACCGCCACTAACGCGCTGGGTCTGGGACTCGCGACTACGCTCGTCCTGACGCTGACCAACCTGACGATTTCAGCACTCCGTCGCTGGACACCGCCTGAAATTCGCATTCCGATTTATGTCATGATCATCGCCTCCGTGGTGAGCGCGGTGCAGATGTTGATCAATGCCTACGCCTTCGGCCTGTATCAATCTCTGGGCATCTTCATCCCGCTGATTGTGACTAACTGTATTGTTGTTGGCCGTGCAGAAGCCTTCGCCGCCAAAAAGGGCCCTGCGTTATCCGCACTTGATGGTTTCTCTATCGGCATGGGCGCAACCGGTGCCATGTTTGTTCTGGGTTCGCTGCGTGAAATAATTGGTAACGGTACACTGTTTGATGGTGCAGACGGTTTGTTGGGTAGCTGGGCCAAAGTCTTGCGCGTTGAGATCTTCCATACTGATACGCCGTTTCTGCTGGCCATGCTGCCACCGGGCGCGTTTATTGGCCTGGGTCTGATGCTGGCAGTGAAGTATCTGATTGATGAGAAAATGAAGAAACGTCGTGCCGAGGCAGCTGTCGTGGACAGTCCCGCGGGTGAAACAGGGAATGCGTAATGAACAAAGCAAAACGTCTGGAAATACTGACGCGCCTGCGGGATAACAACCCGCATCCGACAACCGAGCTTAATTTTACATCGCCGTTTGAACTGTTGATTTCAGTCTTACTCTCCGCACAAGCGACCGATGTCAGTGTCAATAAAGCGACGGCTAAGCTATATCCCGTCGCCAATACGCCTGCCGCGATGCTGGAGCTCGGTGTTGAAGGTGTTAAGTCCTACATCAAGACAATCGGTTTGTTTAACAGCAAAGCGGAAAACGTAATTAAAACCTGCCGCATTCTGCTGGAACAACACAATGGTGAAGTACCTGAAGACCGTGCGGCGTTAGAAGCTCTCCCTGGAGTTGGGCGAAAGACAGCTAATGTGGTGTTAAATACCGCCTTTGGCTGGCCCACTATCGCTGTAGATACCCACATTTTTCGCGTCTGTAATCGCACGCAATTCGCCCCGGGTAAAAATGTCGAGCAGGTTGAAGAGAAGCTGCTGAAAGTCGTACCCAGTGAATTTAAAGTCGATTGCCATCACTGGTTAATTCTTCACGGCCGCTACACCTGCATCGCCAGAAAGCCGCGCTGTGGTTCCTGTATTATTGAAGATCTCTGCGAATTCAAAGAGAAAGTCGATATCTAATGCTGCCGGGGCATCCTCCTCGGCCCTTACATACATAACGATTAGTTATGCACTCCCCAGCGTTTATTTTCCCGACAATGATGCCATTCAATTGCTCATATCTAATGCAATATTCTTGTTAATTAACACCTGAGCAGGTTAATCGTTTTTTTAGCAAAATAAATTTCTATCTATACGTGATCCAGATCATCCAGCTAACACAATGTTAATAAATTTTTATTTTTTAGTTAAGGTGACAATTGGATGACCTAACTGCACAGTTTCCAAACAAAACATTACACTGCCTATTTTTCAGATAATGGCCTATATCACTGGATTCAACCTTAAATAGCAGAACATATCGCCACATTGCGGTTTTGACAGTGATTAAACAGTGTAAAAATCTGCCATTTTAGAAATGAAGAAATTTAACGCTAGATAACATTTCACCGCCCCGACGATTTCACCAGTCATGATATATGTAACAGATTATTACAAACCACTTGTCTGAAGGGTCAAGATAGTGAACATTACTTGCCGTTTCCCCTCCCACTATAACAATCGGACGGATGAACTTGACTCATCACGTACCTGAACACCCCCGTTGATATGGGATGTAAAAAAAGAGGTAAAAGTGTCTACTGCAAACAATAAACCAACAGAAAGCGTAAGTTTAAACGCCTTCAAACAACCAAAAGCGTTCTATCTCATTTTCTCTATTGAGCTCTGGGAACGTTTTGGTTATTACGGCCTGCAAGGGATTATGGCCGTCTACCTGGTTAAACAGCTGGGTATGTCAGAAGCGGATTCCATCACCCTTTTCTCGTCCTTTAGCGCCCTGGTGTACGGTCTGGTTGCCATTGGCGGCTGGTTAGGTGATAAAGTTCTGGGAACAAAACGTGTCATTATGCTGGGTGCCGTTGTGCTGGCCATCGGTTATGCGTTGGTAGCATGGTCCGGTCACGATGCGGGTATCGTTTATATGGGCATGGCGGCCATCGCGGTCGGTAACGGCCTGTTTAAAGCAAACCCATCCTCCCTGCTCTCTACCTGCTATGCCAAAGATGACCCGCGTCTTGATGGTGCATTTACCATGTACTACATGTCCGTCAACATCGGTTCATTCTTCTCTATGCTGGCAACGCCATGGTTAGCTGCACGTTACGGCTGGAGCACCGCGTTCGCTCTGAGCGTCGTGGGTATGCTGATTACCGTTGTTAACTTCGCATTCTGTCAGCGCTGGGTTAAACAGTACGGTTCTAAACCTGACTTTGAACCGATCAACTTCCGTAACCTGCTGCTGACCATTGCTGGCGTTGTGGTACTGATCGCGATTGCAACCTGGTTGCTGCACAACCAGCAGATCGCACGTATGGTTCTGGGCGTCATTGCGCTGGGTATCGTGTTCATCTTCGGTAAAGAAGCCTTCACCATGCAAGGTGCTGCGCGTCGCAAAATGATCGTCGCCTTCATTCTGATGCTGGAAGCGATTATCTTCTTCGTGCTGTACAGCCAGATGCCGACCTCACTGAACTTCTTTGCGATTCGTAACGTTGAGCACTCTATTCTTGGCATTGCTTTCGAACCTGAACAGTACCAGGCACTGAACCCGTTCTGGATCATCATTGGTAGCCCAATCCTCGCCGCTATCTATAACAAAATGGGCGATACCCTGCCGATGCCGACCAAGTTTGCGATTGGTATGGTGCTGTGTTCCGGTGCATTCCTGATCCTGCCGCTGGGCGCGAAATTCGCTACCGATGCGGGCATCGTTTCCGTTAACTGGCTGATCATCTGCTACGGTCTGCAAAGTATCGGTGAGCTAATGATCTCCGGTCTGGGTCTGGCAATGGTGGCACAACTGGTTCCGCAACGCCTGATGGGCTTCATCATGGGTAGCTGGTTCCTGACCACCGCCGGTGCAAACATCATCGGTGGCTACGTCGCTAACATGATGGCTGTACCAGAGAACGTGACTGACCCGCTGATGTCCCTTGAAGTCTACGGTCGCGTGTTCCTGCAGATTGGTGTCGCAACGGCTGTTATCGCTGTTCTGATGCTGCTGACGGCTCCGAAACTGAACCGTATGACTCAGGACGATGACGTCAATGAGAAAGCCTCTAAGGCCGCGACAGCGTAATTCTCAGGGAAACTCATTTTCAGGCCGCTAACTGTTGTTAGCGGCTTTTTTTTTGCCTGAGGTAGCACTACCATACGATATACCTCAGTCAAAAGGAGTTACCGATGAAACTGTTCTACAAACCGGGCGCATGTTCTCTCGCTTCCCACATCACACTTCGTGAGAGCGGTAAAGATTTCACGCTGGATGGTGTTGATCTGATGAAGAAACGTCTGGAAAATGGCGATGATTTTTTCGCGGTAAACCCAAAAGGGCAAGTTCCCGCACTGTTGCTGGATGACGGTACGCTACTTACCGAAGGTGTCGCCATCATGCAATACCTGGCGGACAGCGTGCCAGACCGCCAGCTCCTTGCCCCTACCAGCAGCCTCTCCCGTTACAAAACCATCGAATGGCTTAACTACATTGCGACAGAACTGCATAAAGGCTTTACGCCACTGTTCCGTCCCGATACGCCGGAAGACTTTAAGCCAACCGTTCGCGCGCTGCTGGAGAAAAAAATGCAGTATGTGAACGACTCGCTGAAAGATAACCAATGGATCTGCGGCCCGCGCTTCAGCATCGCCGATGCATATCTGTTTACCGTACTGCGTTGGGCCTATGCGGTTAAGCTGAATATGGCAGGATTAAGTAATATTGACGCCTATATGGCGCGAATGGCTGAACGCCCGGCGGTTGCTGCTGCGCTGAAAGCAGAAGGCTTAAATTAATTGTTGTTGCCGGGTGGCACTTGCACATACCCGGCCTACAGCTAAAAATATGCCCGATAAGCGTGAGCGCCATCGGGCATCGATTACAGCTGAGTTGCGCTAAAGTAGTGTTCAGGCTTGGCGATACGGTCCTGCGCGGCCACGACCTGTAGCTCATACTCGTGCATCTCTTTGGTAGTGATCATCACTTCGTACACCGCCGCAGTCACATGCTCAAGCGCCTGCTGTAAAGACGCGCCCTGCAGCAGTTTCACCAGTAACAAGCCACTCGTCACATCACCCACACCAACCGGTTGACGTGCGCCAAAATCGACTAACGGGCGACTGATATGCCACGCTTGTTCAGCGGTGACCAGCAGCATCTCGAAACGGTCGGTGCTGATACCTGCGCGTGCCAGATGCTTCACCAGTACAATTTCAGGTCCCTGAGCGATCAGTTCACGCGCTGCTGCAACGGCCTCACCGACATTATTCACCGCATGCTCGCACAGAATTTCGAGCTCAACCAGATTTGGGGCAATAATGTCACTGGCAGGAAGCGCATGGCGTACATGAAATTCCGCCACTCCGGGTGCGACGATACACCCCTTTTCAGGGTGTCCCATCACAGGGTCGCAAAAGTATTTTGCCTGCGGGTTTGCCGCTTTTACTTTGCGAACAATACCCAGAATATGCTCGCCCTGTTCTGCTGAGCCAAGATAGCCGCTCAGTACTGCGTCACAGGTCTGGAGTTTATCAATATCAGCAATGCCCTGAACAATTTCAGTCAGGTGGCTCGGCGGCATAACGCAACCGGTCCATTTGCCATACTGCGTGTGGTTTGAAAACTGAACGGTATTCAGCGGCCAGACATTTGCGCCAAGACGACGCATCGGAAATTCTGCTGCACTATTGCCCGCATGACCAAAAACAACGTGGGACTGGATGGCGAGGATATTCTTCATTTTACTTACCACAACCCTGAAAAAATAAAGGGGCGTAGTTTCCCACGCCCCTGCTAACTCAATCTTACTTCCAGCAAATCAGACAATAGTTCTTCTTGCCACGGCGCAGTAAGGTATAGCGCCCGAACAGGATATCACTCTCCTGGAAGAAATATTCCGGATCGGACTGCTTCTCACCGTTGATGGTTACCGCGTTTGACGCAATGGTCTTACGTGCCTGACCGCGAGAAGGCTGCAGCTCAGAGTCCACCAGCGCCTGCATCAAATCGGCACCTTTGTCCATCTCGATCATCGGCACGCCATCCTGCGCCAGCTGTTCGAAATCTGCTTCACTCAAATCGCTGAGATTGCCGTTGAACAAGCTTTCGGTAATGCGTTTTGCCGCGACCAGACCTTCTTCACCGTGAACCAGACGCGTAACCTGTTCGGCCAGAACATACTGGGCACGCGGCGCTTTACCGCTGTTTTTATCTTCTTCTTCCAGCGCATTGATCTCTTCAATGTCCATGAAAGTGAAGAATTTCAGGAAGCGATAAACGTCCGCATCGGCGGTGTTGATCCAGAACTGGTAGAATTTATACGGACTGGTTTTCTTCGGATCCAGCCACACTGCGCCGCCTTCCGTCTTACCGAATTTGGTGCCGTCAGCTTTAGTAATCAGCGGAACGGTCAGACCAAACACCTGATTCTGGTGCAGACGACGGGTCAAATCGATACCCGAAGTAATGTTACCCCACTGATCAGAACCACCAATCTGCAGTGCCACGCCGTGCAGTTTGTTCAGGCAGGCAAAGTCATAACCCTGCAGCAGGTTGTAAGAAAACTCGGTAAAGGAGATCCCCTGATCGTCACGGTTCAGACGCTGCTTAACCGCTTCTTTGTTGATCATCTGGTTAACGGAGAAGTGTTTGCCGATATCGCGCAGGAAAGTCAGTACGTTCATACCGCCAAACCAGTCGTAGTTATTCGCAGCAATCGCCGAGTTGTCGCCACAGTCGAAATCGAGGAACGGTGCAACCTGTTTGCGGATTTTATCCACCCACTCCTGCACGGTGTCTTCGGTATTCAGTTTACGCTCGGCGGCTTTAAAGCTCGGGTCACCAATCAGACCGGTTGCGCCACCTACCAGTGCAACAGGCTTATGGCCTGCCTGCTGGAAGCGTTTCAGGCATAACAATGGAACCAGATGCCCCAAATGCAAGCTGTCAGCGGTAGGATCGAAGCCGCAATAGAGCGCGATCGGGCCTTGCGCCAGTCGCTCAGCTAACGCTTCCTCGTCCGTCACCTGGGCCACCAGCCCCCGCTCTTGCAATTGTTTAATCAAGTTACTGCTTGCCATCAAAATCTCCATGTATAAAACGACTGCACCTTTGCCGGTACACGACTTTTCGCCTGATGCGAAAGAAACATAGAATAAAGCGCCGGATTGATCAGCACCAGCGCTTAAAACAAGAAATTTGCATCTTTAGGGGGCCAGGCGATCAATTTTCCACGCGTTATCTTCGCGTTGGTATAAAAAACGATCGTGCAGACGGTTTTCACCGCCCTGCCAGAACTCCATTTGTTCAATACTCACGCGAAAACCGCCCCAGAAACTGGGCAGAGGAACTTCCCCTTGCTGAAACTTCTGCTTCAGTTCGAGGAATTTGCTTTCGAGAATACCGCGCGCGGAGATCCGACTGGATTGTTTTGAGACCCAGGCGCCAATCTGACTGTCGCGTGGGCGACTGTGGAAGTATTTCACCACTTCGAGTGTGGAAAGACGCTCTGCCTTTCCGATCACCATCACCTGCCGTTCCAGCGTATGCCAGGGAAATAAAAGGCTGATGCGTGGATTTTTCTCGATCTGATGCGCCTTACGGCTGCCAAGGTTGGTATAGAACACCAGCCCTTTGTCATCATAATGTTTGAGTAACACGATACGCTGATAAGGCTGGCCATTTTCATCAACGGTCGCAACGACCATTGCGGTGGGATCGGCCAGTTTGGCATCACAGGCTTGCCCCAGCCAGCGCTCAAACAGCGCAAGGGGTTCGGCGGGAAGATCGCGGCGGCGAAGACCGCCTTTCGTGTATTCACGGCGCAGATGCGCGATTTGCTGCAATTCGTCGTTATCAGACATGATGTTTGGCTACGGATTGTCAGTGGGTGACGCTATTGTGCGCCGCCCAAGTGAAAATCTCAACGCTTCGGGTTCTGTAACTGACAGTTATTTAGCACAATTCTGTCTCGTTTATAGACCGTTGCCTCGTCGCCTTTAGACCAAAATACGTAGATACCATCGGTATAACGTGCACCTGATGCCGACACGCCCTGTTTGAGGTTCAATAGCTGATTATCATAAACAAAGCTTGCCGTCTGGCGGGTATTGTTCAGCTTCACGGTCAGCGGTTTTTCGTCGCAGCGGTATTCAAGCGTATCCGTTTGCATACGCTCGACAAATTGGTTGTACACACTACAACCGCTAAGCAGTACGGGCAGACACACTAACAACAGTTTTTTCATAGCCATATCCTGAAGACTTTCCTGGTCCTGGAGGGTAATGGCACCCTCCCTAATATCCTTAGTTTACCGGCATACCGCGCTGAATAATTTCAGTTAACTCTGAGTTCGCGGATTGGCAGGATAAATTGCCCCTAAAACACTCGGCTCTGACGCCCCAGTCACAGACGGTAAATTTCCCGGCAATCCGGCCAGTGTTCGCCACGCCAACCATGCAAAGGCTAACGCTTCCATATCATCACCGCTGATCCCGGCTTCATCGGTTGAGGTGACCTCTGTACCCGGTAATAATGCCGCCAGACGCATCATCAGCAGTGGATTACGACTGCCACCACCACATACCATGAGTCGATCACAGCCGCCGCTTAACAAGACCTGCTCTGAAATGGTTACTGCCGTCAGTTCGGCAAGCGTCGCCTGTACATCTCGTGGGCTAATTCCCGGAAACTGCGCCAGATGACGCTCTATCCAGCCGTAATTAAAATACTCACGGCCGGTGCTTTTCGGCGCAGGCGCGGAAAAATAAGGGTCGTTAAGCATATTCTGCAGTAACGGTAAGATCACCGTTCCTGAAATGGCCCACTGCGCATCTTTGTCGTAGGGCTGGCCACATTGCCTCCAGATCCAGGCATCCATCAGCATATTGCCCGGCCCGGTGTCGTATCCGCGAACGGGTTGTTGCGGAATAAGCAGAGACAGATTGGCAATCCCGCCGATATTTAACACCATTCGCCGTTCCGTTGGATGTGCCAGCAGTGCCTGATGAAACGCAGGAACGAGCGGTGCACCCTGCCCGCCAAGGGCGATATCACGTCGACGAAAATCGCCGACTACGGTTATCCCGGTACGCGCGACAATCTGGTTGTTATCACCAATTTGCAGCGTGTGCGGCGCAGCACCGTTCGGTTCATGCCACACGGTTTGCCCGTGACAACCAATCGCAACGATATCCTGCGGTTTCAATTTTTCTTGCACCAACAGCGCATTCACCGCCTCAGCAAATAGATAACCGAGCTGTGCATCTAACTGACCAAACTGAGAAAGTGTAAGCTGCTGCCCCTGACAGATATCCAGAATCGCTTGTTTAACATGAATGGGGATGGGCCAGGTCAGACTCGCCTGCTGCGCAACCATCGTTTCATCTATTGTCGCCAGCACAACATCGACGCCATCAAGGCTGGTTCCAGACATTACACCGATAAAACGGCCCGATTTCATAGGTCATCCTTTTAAGCAAATTAGCCTTGACACTCAACCATAAAGTGTCGACTAATGCCATGCTTCCTTAATGATTTTTGGTGGCTAATCATTACAATGATCGTTTAATTACATCAATTACATGAATGATTCGTTTATACTCGGTTGATCCAATTTCGGTTAAGATTTTCATATTGTTCCAGTAGAACATGTGACCTTAGGCTCACAAATGCCATATAATTTAACCATGAAGGGTGTTTTATTAGCGTTTCGTGGTGACAAAGGAGATTTGTAAATGATTAAACGTGTGCTGATTGTTTCATTAATGGGCGTATCTTTAGCGGGTTGCGTTAACAATGATAGCCTTTCAGGCGACGTATATACCGCATCCGAAGCGAAACAAGTTCAGAACGTTACCTACGGTACGATTGTTCATGTTCGTCCGGTGCAAATCCAGGGTGGCGATGACGCAAACGTGATTGGTGCTATTGGTGGTGCGGTACTCGGCGGGTTCCTTGGTAACACCGTCGGCGGCGGTACGGGTCGTTCATTAGCGACGGCTGCAGGTGCAGTTGCCGGTGGCGTAGCGGGTCAAGGCGTACAAGGTGCGATGAATAAAACCCAGGGTGTGGAACTGGAAATCCGTAAGGATGATGGTAATACCATCATGGTGGTTCAGAAACAGGGTGCGACCAAGTTTTCAGCCGGCCAGCGCGTTGTTATGGCTAACAACGGCAGCCAGGTTACCGTGTCTCCACGCTAATCGAATTCACGTGTGGTCAGGCTCTGGCCACACGTAACTTATCGTTTCAATCCTGTGACTGCAGTTCAATAATATTGTGTTCGAGTTTGGCAACCAGCTTAATCAGCAGATCAATTTCCTCAGCTGAAATCCCTTCCAGAATTTCTCCACGTGTTTTGTTGATCACCGCTTCCATATCAGCGATCAGCGGCTCAGCCTTCTCTGTCAGTTTAATTCTCTTAGCTCGACGATCGCTGGCGCAAGTCTGTCGTGAAATGAGTCCCTTTTCTTCCAACTGGTCAAGCGTACGTACCAGCGAAGGCTGCTCGATGCCAATCGCTTTAGCCAGCTGAATCTGCGATTGATCCGGCGGCAACTGATGAATGTTGTGCAGCGTAACCCAATGCGTCTGCGTCAACTCCAGAGGTTTCAGGCGATGGTCAATCAGAGCACGCCAAATGCGCACCAACCGTGCCAGATCAGAACCTAATGGCGATTCCAATTTCATCTCCTTATAATTAGCTTGCTAAGTTATTGTGCTGATTTTAGAATAGTGTGCAGCATTTGTATTCCCAAAACAAATGTATTGCCAAATTTGCTTACCGGCTGACATTTTTTCAGACATTATGCGTTACAGAGACTCATTGTCTCTTTTTTGCTAAACCTATAGCAATGCTCTCTTCCGTCAAGGATTTTGCCCGTGAAGTTTATATTTAATGCAACAGGATTGCCCCTACAGGATTTAATGATCGGCGCATCTGTCTACTTCCCTCCTGTTTTCAAGTCGATTGTAGCAGGATTTATTCTCTGGCTGGTTGTTCATCGCCTGCTGCGCGACTGGATTTACTCCGGCGAAATCTGGCATCCCCTGCTAATGGATCTGTCACTCTTTACGCTTTGCGTATGTCTGGCCTTTGTTATGCTGATAGCGTGGTGATTATGTCGCTTAAAACCGTTAAATACTTCTCCACTATTATAGTCGCTGCAATCGCAGTTTTCGCCGGATGGTGGATGTGGAATTACTATATGCAATCGCCCTGGACACGTGATGGCAAAGTACGTGCTGAGCAGGTCAGCATCACGCCGCAAGTGTCAGGCAGCATTAGCGAACTCTATATAAAAGATAACCAGTTTGTGAATAAAGGCGATGTCCTTTTTATTATCGACAAGACGCCATTTCACATTGCTGAACTGAATGCGCAAGCGCAACTGGCAAAAGCGCAGTCTGACCTGGCGAAAGCCAATAACGAAGCCAACCGCCGCCGTCATTTATCGCAAAATTACATCTCAGCCGAGGATCTGGATACCGCAAATCTCAACGTAAAAGCCATGCAGGCAAGCGTTGAAGCGGCTGAGGCCAGTTTGCGCCAGGCCCAGTGGCAACTGACGCAAACGGTGGTCAAAGCCCCCGTAGCGGGTTGGGTCACAAACCTGTCTACCCGTACCGGTGATTACGCCTCAACCGGTAAGCCCCTGTTTGCCCTTGTCGACAGTCACTCTTTTTATGTGATGGGATATTTTGAAGAAACTAAGTTACGCCACATTCGCGAGGGTGCGCCCGCCCTTATCACGCTCTACAGCGGCGATATAAAGTTACAGGGTCACGTTTCCAGTATTGGCCGTGCCATCTACGATCAAAGTGTGGAAAGTGATTCCGGCCTGATTCCCGACATCAAACCCAACGTGCCGTGGGTGCGTCTGGCGCAGCGTGTCCCGGTACGCATCGAATTCGACGCCCTGCCGCGGGAGGTCACGCTGGTGTCAGGTACAACCTGCAGCGTATCCATCGGCCAGCGTAAATGAAACTGCCCCGCCTGACACCAGGCAATTTGCCGTGGTTTAAAGCCACGGCGGCACAGTGGCGTTATGCGCTGCGTAACACCATTGCGATGTGCCTCGCGTTAACTTTTGCTTATTATCTGAATCTGGATGAGCCCTACTGGGCGATGACCTCGGCGGCGGTGGTTAGTTTTCCCACCGTTGGCGGGGTTATCAGCAAAAGTCTGGGTCGCGTGGCGGGTAGCCTACTGGGAGCCACCGCCGCATTGATTATTGCCGGTCATACTCTCAATGAGCCGTGGCTGTTTTTGCTGAGCATGTCAGTGTGGATCGGTTTTTGTACCTGGGCATGTGCGCACTTCACCAATAACGTTGCCTACGCCTTTCAACTGGCAGGTTATACGGCGGCGATCATTGCGTTTCCCATGGTCAATACCGTGGAAATTACGCAGTTATGGGATATCGCGCAGGCACGCGTGTGTGAAGTCATCGTCGGTATCCTGTGTGGCGGCGTGATGATGATGATCCTGCCCAGCACCTCCGATGGCACCACGTTACTGACTGCATTAAAAAACATGCATTCACGTTTACTGGAACATGCCAGCCTACTCTGGCAACCAGAAACCACGGATGCCATTCGCACAGCCCATGAAGGTGTTATCGGGCAGATTCTGACCATGAACCTGCTGCGTATTCAGGCTTTCTGGAGTCATTATCGTTTTCGTCGCCAGAATGCTTTGCTCAATTCGCTGTTGCACCAGCAGTTACGCATGACCAGCGTGATTTCCAGTCTGCGCAGGATGCTGCTGAACTGGCCTAATCCCCCGTCCAATACCCGGGAAATCATCGAACAGTTGCTCAGCGAACTAATCAAATCCAATGCGAATAGCTACACTGTCGCACGTATTATTGCCCCACTGCAGCCCGTCGATGCCCGCGACTATCGACACGTCGCCTTCTGGCAACGACTGCGTTATTTTTGTCGGCTCTACCTGCGCAGCAGCCATTATCTGCATTTACTGGAAAATGGTGTTACCGCCGAGCGTATTAATATCGCCCGCACGCCGGGGCTTGCCCGTCATACCGATAATGCGGAAGCTATCTGGAGCGGGTTGCGTACGTTCTGCACTTTGATGCTTATCGGCGCATGGAGCATTGGCGCACAATGGGAATCAGGCTCTGGCGCACTCACGCTCGCTGCGATCAGCAGTGTGCTGTATTCCGCCGTTGCCACACCGTTCAAGTCGCTTTCTTTGCTGATGCGTACGCTGGTTCTACTGTCGCTATTTAGCTTTGTGGTTAAGTTTGGCCTGATGGTGCAAATTTCCGACCTCTGGCAGTTTATTCTCTTTCTTTTCCCGCTACTCGCCACCATGCAACTGTTGAAGCTACAAATGCCTGCCCTGGCAGGTCTTTGGGGGCAGTTGATTGTATTTATGGGTTCGTTTATCGCGGTAACCAATCCGCCGGTATATGATTTTGCTGATTTCCTGAATGACAATATGGCGAAAATCACCGGCGTGGCGCTATCATGGCTGGCCTTCGCCATTCTGCGCCCCGGATCGGATGCACGAAAAAGTCGCCGCCATATTCGCGCCCTGCGCCGGGATTTTGTCGATCAGCTCAGCCGACATCCATCACTCAGTGAAAACGAATTTGAATCACTGACCTATCATCACGTCAGCCAGCTCAGCAACAGTCAGGATGCGCTGGCGCGACGCTGGTTATTACGTTGGGGGGTCGTTTTACTGAACTGCTCGCACGTGGTGTGGCAACTGCGTACCTGGGAGGCGCGTTCCGATCCGCTGGCTCGCGTCAGGGACGTGTGTATCTCGCTGCTGCGCGATGTAATGAGCGAGCGTGGCGTCCAGCAACGACCACTGAATGCCACACTGAATGAGCTACAGCGCATCTGCGATACGCTTGCCCACCATCATCAACCCGCTGCGCAGGAACTGTCGGCACTGGTCTGGCGGCTACACTGCTCGCTTTCACAACTCGAACAGGCGCCGCCGCCGGGCACTCTCAGTCGTTGATTATTTGATAACACCACAGGCATAGCGTGCTCCGCCACCGCCAAGCGGTTTCGGTTGATCGGACATATTATCGCCGCCCACATGAATCATCAGCGCTTTACCTTTAACCTCATCGAGCGTTTTAAGCCGCGGCGCAACGACCGGCGTTGTAGCGTTACCGTCGTTATTCACCACCAATAGCGGCAGGTCGCCCATATGACCTGCGCCTTCCGGGCCTTCATGTTTGCCGGTTTGGTGCGGATCATAATGGCCGCCAGCCGATTCTGCGGCTGAGGCTTTCCCATCTTTAATTGCCGGTTGGCAGCTGCCGTTCATATGCACATGGAAGCCATGTTCACCTGGCGGCAACGCCTTCAGATCGGGCGTAAACTCCAGCCCCTTTGCGGTTTCAGCAATAGTGACCGTACCAATCGCCTGGCCGACGCCTTGCGATGTGACCAGATTCATCGTCACTTTTTCTTCACTGGCAGCCTGCGCACCTGCACAGGCGAGTAGAGTGATAATGGCCAAACTCAAACGCTTCATAAGACCTCCGTCCAAAAGGTGTCTGATTGTTAAGTGTAAACCAGTGACACAAATTTGAACGGAGATGCGCCAAAAACGCGATTAGGGTACGTCGTAACCCAGCGCCGCTTTACGAATGCGGAACCATTGCTGGCGAGACATGTTCAGCGATTCAGACTCAATGGCAGCACGTACACGCTCTATTTTTCCTGAGCCAATAATCGGCAGCGGCTGAGACGGCAGACGTAAAATCCAGGCGTATACCACCTGTTCAATAGACTGCGCATTCAACTCTTCTGCGATCACGGCAAGCTCATTACGTAAAGGCTGGAAAGCATCATCATTAAACAGGCGACCACCGCCGAGACAGGACCAGGCCATCGGGTGAATACGTAACTGTTGCAGTTGATCTAAAGTACCATCCAACAGGAGCGGCTGATGTACTGGTGAAATTTCTACCTGGTTGGTCGCCAGAGTAAACGGCAGACGCGATTGCAGCAGCGAAAACTGTGAAGGGGTAAAGTTGGAGACGCCAAAGTGACGCACTTTGCCACTATGGTGCAATTTTTTAAAAGCGTCGGCGACATCGTCAGCATCCATAAGCGGATCGGGACGGTGGATCAGCAGCAGATCAATATGATCGGTCGCCAACAGCTTCAGCGACTCTTCTGCACTGGCAATAATATGTGCACTGTCGGTGATGTAGTGGCCCAGCGCATTTTCCGCGCGCGCCGTCGTCGCGATCCCGCATTTGGTCACAATCTGCATTTTTTCACGCAAATGCGGAGCCAGCTTCATTGCCTCACCAAACGCCGCTTCACACTGGTATCCACCGTAAATATCGGCGTGATCGACGGTGGTCACGCCAAGATCCAGATGCTCTTCAATAAAGCTGACTAGCTGGCGCGCGGACATATTCCAGTCCATCAGGCGCCAGTACCCCATCACAAAGCGAGAAAATTCCGGGCCTTGCGGCGCAATAGTAATACGCTGAACCATAGCAGCTTCCTTTTAAGTGAATGTGTCTCGAGTATACGCAATTACGCTTTTAAAAGAGTGAAGGTTGTTGCGGTTCTTCCGAAGGGTTGGCTTTGTTTGCACGTAATTTACGCATCAGGCGCTGACGACAAAGCCGCAGCACTTCCTGCTTTTGGGTATCGCTCATCTTTTGCCAGTTAAAACGCTCATCCCGACTGCGAAAACAGCCACGGCAAAAGCCGCGTTCGTCAGACTGACATATTCCGCGGCATGGGCTCTGGACGGGGAAAAACTCCAGCTGTTCGGCCACATCCCCTCCTTTAATAAGATTGATATACCTATTGAAGACGTTAACTGAATTTCTCGCAAGCGCTATTGCATTAGACCGACTGGTCTATTACACTCCTTCCCATGAACAAAATCACTGAACACGATACACGCGAACATCTGCTGGCGACTGGCGAACTGCTGTGTATGCAGCGCGGCTTCACCGGCATGGGGTTAAGCGAACTACTGAAAACCGCTGAAGTACCCAAAGGTTCGTTTTATCATTACTTTCGCTCTAAAGAAGCGTTCGGTGTCGCGATGCTGGAACGCCACTATGCGGCCTATCATCGGCGACTGGCTACGCACTTTGATACGGGAGCGGGAAACTACCGCGATCGCATTCTGGCCTACTATCAGGAAACCCTGAACCAGTTTAGCCAGCACGGCATTATTAGCGGCTGTTTAACTGTAAAACTGTCTGCCGAAGTGTGCGATCTGTCAGAAGATATGCGCACAGCGATGGATAAAGGCGCGCGGCACATTATTGTGCTGTTAGCGCAGGCGCTGGAGAAAGGTCAGGCCAGCCATTGTCTGTCTTTTGTTGGCGAGCCGTTACAGCAGGCGCAGGTACTGTATGCGCTGTGGCTTGGCGCCAACCTGCAGGCCAAGATTTCTCGTAGCGCCACTCCGCTGGAAAATGCGCTGGCGCACGTTAAAAACGTCATCACAACGCCTGCCGTTTAACAGGCGTTTTTATTTTCTTTATTACTAGACGACCGGTCTATTCAGGAGTGTCACATGTCATCTGAAAAACTGTTTTCCCCACTGAAAGTGGGTGCCATTACGGCAGCAAACCGCGTATTTATGGCGCCACTGACGCGTCTGCGCAGTATTGAGCCTGGCGACATCCCTACTCCGCTGATGGCCGAGTATTACCGTCAACGCGCCAGCGCGGGTCTTATCATCAGCGAAGCGACGCAGATTTCCGCACAGGCGAAAGGCTATGCCGGAGCACCCGGCTTACACAGCGAAGCGCAAATTGCCGCATGGAAGAAAATCACTGCTGCCGTACACGCTGAGCAAGGTCATATTGCTGTCCAGTTGTGGCACACTGGACGCATCTCTCACGCCAGTCTGCAGCCAAACGGTCAAGCTCCAGTTGCACCTTCCGCGATTAGCGCTGGAACCCGCACCTCGCTGCGTGATGAAAACGGCCTGGCAACGCGTGCCGATACCTCAATGCCACGTGCGCTGGAAACAGAAGAGATTCCGGGTATCGTTAATGACTTCCGTCAGGCGATAGCCAATGCGCGCGTGGCAGGTTTCGATATGGTTGAACTGCACTCTGCCCACGGCTACCTGCTGCACCAGTTCCTGTCGCCAACGTCTAACCAGCGTACCGATCAATACGGTGGCAGCGTCGAAAATCGTGCGCGTCTGGTGCTGGAAGTGGTTGACGCCGGTATTAAAGAATGGGGTGCCGATCGCATTGGTATTCGCGTCTCCCCGATTGGCACTTTCCAGAACGTTGACAACGGTCCGAACGAAGAAGCCGATGCGCTGTATCTGATTGAACAATTGGGCAAGCGCGGAATCGCTTACCTGCACATGTCTGAGCCGGACTGGGCCGGTGGCGAGCCGTATTCCGATGCGTTCCGCGAAAAAGTTCGCGCGCGCTTCCACGGTCCTATCATTGGTGCTGGTGCTTACACCCCAGAAAAAGCAGAAGCGCTGATCGAGAAAGGTCTGATCGACGCCGTTGCTTTTGGTCGCGCCTATATTGCTAACCCGGATCTGGTGGCGCGTCTGCAACGCAAAGCAGAACTGAATCCGCAACGTGCCGAGAGCTTCTACGGCGGCGGCGCGGAAGGTTACACCGACTATCCTACCCTCTAACGTCACAATCTCCGTTCTGACATTGATAGCGGCGTAACAACGCCGCTATACTAAAACAACATTTTGAATGTATTAGCCATTTTTGAAGGGGAAAAAGATGCGTTTACTCCATACCATGCTGCGCGTGGGTGACCTGCAGCGTTCCATCGAGTTTTATACCAACGTGCTGGGCATGAAGCTGCTGCGTACCAGCGAAAACCCTGAATACAAGTACTCTCTGGCTTTTGTCGGCTACGGTCCTGAAACCAGTGAAGCAGTAATCGAACTGACCTATAACTGGGGTGTCGACAAGTATGATCTGGGTACTGCCTATGGCCATATAGCCCTGAGCGTAGACAACGCGGCTGAAGCCTGTGAACGTATTCGCCAGAATGGCGGTAACGTAACACGTGAAGCAGGTCCAGTAAAAGGCGGCACCACAGTGATTGCGTTCGTTGAAGATCCGGACGGCTACAAAATTGAGCTGATCGAAGAGAAAGACGCCGGGCGCGGCCTGGGCGATTAATCTCCCCCTCGGGCGCAGATCGTCTGTGCCCATAGTTTTATACTCATCATTTTGCCATAATACGCGCTGCAATTTTCCCGTATTAAGAGACCCAGATGTCCGATAACGCTCAACTTTCCGGTCTGTGTGACCGTTTTCGTGGTTTTTATCCTGTCGTCATTGATGTCGAAACCGCAGGGTTCAATGCCAAAACCGATGCGCTGCTTGAGATTGCCGCCATCACACTGAAAATGGATGAACAAGGCTGGCTGATGCCGGACACGACGTTACATTTCCACGTAGAGCCGTTTGAAGGTGCCAATTTGCAACCGGAAGCGCTCGCCTTTAACGGTATTGACCCTAACAATCCGCTACGCGGTGCGGTCAGCGAATATGATGCTCTGCATGCCATCTTCAAAATGGTGCGTAAAGGCATTAAAGACAGCGGCTGCAATCGGGCGATCATGGTGGCGCATAACGCTACGTTCGACCACAGTTTCATGATGGCTGCAGCAGAACGCGCCTCACTCAAACGTAACCCATTCCACCCATTTGTAACCTTTGATACGGCGGCATTAAGCGGCCTGTCTCTGGGGCAGACTGTGTTATCAAAAGCGTGCCTGGCGGCGGGAATGGAGTTTGACGGGAATCAGGCGCACTCGGCGCTGTATGACACCGAACGTACGGCCGTGCTGTTTTGCGAAATCGTTAACCGCTGGAAACGTCTCGGCGGTTGGCCTCTTCCCGTGCCTGAAGAAGCGTAACGGCGATATAAAAAAAGCGACCATTTCAGGTCGCTTTTTTACTTCTGCTGGTATTACTCAGCGTCCGGCTCTTCGGTTTTGTATTTCGCTGCTGTTTCTTTAATCAGCTGCTGCAACTCACCGCGCTGGTACATTTCGATCAAAATGTCACAACCGCCAACCAGCTCACCATCAACCCACAGTTGCGGGAAGGTCGGCCAGTTTGCGTATTTCGGCAGTTCGGCGCGAATATCCGGGTTCTGCAGAATATCAACGTAAGCAAAGCGTTCACCACAGGCTGACAGCGCCTGCACAGCCTGTGCGGAGAAACCGCAGCTTGGCAGTTTAGGGGAACCTTTCATGTACAGGAGAATCGGGTTTTCAGCGATCTGGCGCTGGATTTTTTCGATAGTGGTGCTCATTATCTTGCTTCCTTAAACTTCTTTTACGGCAGTAGTCTGACATTGTAACGGGTCAGACAGGCAACGGAAAATAACATTTTCATTACGCGTTATTATTTTATCCCCTGACGCTAAAAGTTGCATTCACAATCTCACTTATCCCCTTCAAACATGTGGATTTGATTATCCGTTCACCAACTCAAACGTTAATTGCTGTTTTTTTTTGCGGTCGGTTACGAAACATAGTTTTAAACAAAAAAAGCTATTAACTTTCCCTCTTTCTATAGATTAGAATCATCAAGTTTTGAAAATCACACGCAGGCACGATAGACCTGCCTTACCAGAGGACTGCTCAGTGGCGCGGATAAACCGAATCTCGATCACGCTCTGTGCTTTGCTTTTTACTACACTGCCCTTTACGCCTATGGCTCATGCTTCCAAGCAGGCCAGGACGACACCTACCAATTCTCACACCATCAAAACGGTAGATAAAAAGAAAAGCGCAACAACCAGCCAAAAAACAACAAAGACCAGTAAGAAAACGGCGACAAAGACCACCAGCAAAACCAGCACCAAAACCGCTTCCTCTTCTAAAAAACGCACTGCCACTCCGGCAAAGTCGACTAAAACTGCAAATCGCCGTGGTAAAACTGCCGCAGCACAAACCGCAGCCGTTACCTGGACGGAAAAATGCACACCGCGCAAAGGTCATAAACCACGCTGCGTGAAGGTGAAAACCACTGCACCGACTACGCTTGCTGACGCACATAAAGTGAAAGTGCAGAAAGCGACTAAAACAGCTATGTCCACCTTGATGAACCAAATCGGTAAACCTTATCGTTGGGGCGGCTCCTCGCCAAGAACCGGGTTTGACTGCAGCGGTCTGGTTTATTACGCCTATAAAGATCTGGTGAAGTTCCGCATTCCGCGTACCGCGAATGAAATGTACCATCTGCGTGATGCCGCACCAATTGAACGTGGCGAACTGAAAAATGGCGATCTGGTATTCTTTCGTACCCAGGGTCGCGGCACAGCCGATCACGTCGGCGTCTACGTCGGCAACGGTAAGTTTATTCAGTCACCGCGCAGCGGGCAGGAAATTCAAATCACCTCTCTGAGCGAAGATTACTGGCAGCGCCACTATGTGGGCGCTCGTCGGGTAATGACGCCAAAAACAATTCGCTAAAAACTTACCCTACAGAACATACTGTAGGGTAAGTTCTTCTTTTGCATAACCTTTCAATTTGCTACCCTATCCTTACTCACAATGAGGCTATTGTGTGTACTCAATATAAATAATAAGGAGAGAAGCAATGTCGTTTGAATTACCTGCATTACCGTATGCCAAAGATGCTCTGGCACCGCACATTTCTGCCGAAACGCTGGAATATCACTATGGCAAACACCATCAAACTTACGTGACCAATCTGAACAATCTGATTAAAGGCACGGCGTTTGAAGGCAAATCACTGGAAGAGATCGTTCGTAGCTCTGAAGGCGGTGTATTCAATAACGCAGCACAAGTATGGAACCACACGTTCTACTGGAACTGCCTGGCACCAAACGCAGGTGGTGAACCGACCGGAAAACTGGCCGATGCAATCGCCGCTTCCTTTGGCAGCTTTGCAGATTTCAAAGCGCAATTCACCGATGCCGCTATCAAAAACTTCGGTTCTGGCTGGACCTGGCTGGTTAAAGGAACGGATGGCAAACTGGCTATCGTCTCCACCTCCAACGCAGGTACTCCGCTGACCACCGACGCGACGCCGCTGATGACCGTTGACGTATGGGAACACGCCTACTACATCGATTATCGCAATGCTCGTCCTGGCTACCTGGAACATTTCTGGGCACTGGTGAACTGGGAATTTGTTGCGAAGAACTTCGCAGCATAAAAAAGATAACGCAGAAGGACTTCCTTCTGCGTTTTTGCATTAATTCGCGGTAGTGAAAGCCTCTTCAGGCTGTCTTCTTGCGGAAATGAACACCAGCAGCAGCGCAAGACCCGCCACAATCGCCCCCATTACCGGCACAAAACTGTAGCCCAGGCCGCCAGATATTACCGCCCCACCGGCCGCAGCCCCCAGTGCGTTCCCCAGATTAAACGCGCCAATATTGACTGACGATGATAATCCAGGTGCTTCGCTGGCAACGCGCATCACACGCATCTGCAACGGTGGAACGACCGCAAACGTCGCCGCGCCCCAGACCACCATACTGACCGCCGCGCCCAACTCATTACGCGCAAGGAAAGGAATGGTCAGCATAATAACCATCAGCAGCAGTAAAAAGCCTTTTAGCGTACCGTTGACTGAACGGTCAGCCAGTTTGCCGCCAAAATAGTTACCGATCGAGAAGCCAACACCTATCAACACCAGCATCCCGGTAACAAATGCCGGTGTAGCATGAGTGATAGTATGCAGAACCGGCGAGATGTAGGTATACAGCGTGAACATCGCCCCAGCACCCAGTACGGTAGTCAGTAACGCCGACAGCACCTGCGGGCGCATAAGTACCGCCAGTTCGCTACGGACATCCGGGCGCTCTCCTGCTCCACCCTTGGGTAATGAGAAGAACAGGCTGACCATCGCAATGACGCCCAGCCCTGCAGTGGCCATAAACGACATGCGCCAGCCGATGGTTTCACCAAGCCAGGTCGCCGCCGGAACGCCGCCAATATTGGCGATAGTTAACCCCATAAACATCGTTGCCACAGCGCTGGCCTGCTTATGTTTGGGTACCACACTGGCTGCAACCACAGAACCGAGACCAAAAAAGGCTCCATGGTTAAGACTGGTCAAAATACGCGATAGCATCAGCGTGGTGTAATCCGGCGAGATAGCCGAAAGCACATTACCCAGCGTGAAAATCGCCATCAGGAATATCAAAGCATTACGTCGCGCACGATGAGACAGCAGCAATGTCATCAGCGGTGCACCTACCATCACACCTATTGCATAAGCGCTGATCAGCATGCCAGCCGCCGGAATCGAGACGTCCACACCTTTGGCAATGACGGGCAATAACCCCATTGGCGAAAACTCGGTGGTGCCAATACCAAACGCCCCGATTGCCAGCGACAGTAGAGGGTAATTGATTTTCATATTTCGACTCCGTATCGTCGAGCCGTGGCACGACATAAAATAAGAGTCAAAAGCATGACATTGATCGCAAAATTAATAAAGTTAACAAAACTGCAAAAGACTTTTGCTTATTCGCAAACAATAGAGGGGAAAAACGAGTCGAAGGGATGAGGGAGAGCTAACTCCCTCGGGGAAATCAATGCAGCGCTGCGGTCAGACCACCCGCGACGATCAAACCCAGAACAATAATGGTAGTCACTAACGAAAATTTCAGATCGGTGCTCATCAAGTTTTCTCCTTTTTATTCCCACACAAAAAGTGATATTGCGCATTTTTACACACTTGAAAGCAAAAATCTCTCACGATTTATATTGATAACTGCTTTTAACTCTTCCCCTTTTCGTTAAGATCAGACAAAATTCCACGCTTACTTGATTAGCGTACCGGCCATTGACCCCTTCCTGACGTTCCGTGTCGTTTTCCCGGCGTGCCGCAACCCTTACGTTGCGATAAGGGTGTGTAAAGGCAAACGTTTACCTGGAGTATTCTCAGGAGCTTAGGATATGGTCTGGAGTGAGATGTAATGGCAACAATTAAAGATGTAGCGAAGCGAGCAAACGTTTCCACTACAACCGTATCACACGTAATTAACAAGACGCGCTTTGTCGCGGAAGAAACACGTAATGCTGTCTGGGCAGCAATCAAAGAACTGCACTATTCTCCGAGCGCAGTTGCCCGCAGCCTGAAGGTAAATCACACCAAGTCTATCGGCTTGCTGGCGACCAGCAGCGAAGCGGCCTATTTCGCCGAAATTATCGAAGCCGTTGAGAAAAACTGTTTCCAGAAAGGCTATACCCTGATCCTGGGTAACGCATGGAACAGTCTCGAAAAGCAGCAGGCTTATCTGTCGATGATGGCGCAAAAGCGCGTTGATGGTCTGCTGGTGATGTGTTCTGAGTATCCGGAGTCACTGCTTTCGATGCTCGAAGAGTATCGCCATATCCCGATGGTCGTCATGGACTGGGGCGAAGCAAAAGCCGACTTTACCGATACCGTCATTGATAACGCCTTCGAAGGCGGTTACATGGCGGGCCGGTATCTGGTAGAACGCGGTCATCGTGAGATTGGCGTGATCCCTGGCCCAATGGAACGTAACACCGGGGCCGGGCGTCTGGCTGGCTTTATGAAAGCGATGGAAGAAGCGCTGATTAAAGTGCCTGAAAACTGGATTGTCCAGGGCGATTTTGAGCCTGAATCCGGCTATCGCGCCATGCAGCAAATTCTGTCGCAGTCTCATCGTCCGACCGCGGTCTTCTGCGGTGGAGATATTATGGCAATGGGTGCGCTGTGCGCCGCTGACGAAATGGGACTGCGCGTACCGCAGGATGTCTCACTCATCGGCTACGACAACGTGCGCAACGCCCGCTTCTTCACGCCAGCCTTGACGACCATTCACCAGCCGAAGGATTCACTGGGTGAAACGGCCTTCAACATGCTGTTAGACCGTATCGTGAATAAACGTGAAGAGTCACAGTCTATCGAGGTGCATCCGCGCCTGGTTGAGCGTCGCTCCGTTGCCGACGGTCCGTTCCGCGATTACCGCCGTTAAGCCTGTTGTGCGGGAGTCTCATCTGGCTCCCGCAGCCATTCCTTGTTCAACGTTTCACTATCCCCTAAATAGTCCAGCAGCCAACTCAATGCCGGTGACGTATCGTTCTGCTGCCATGTCAGGCAGCATGCGGCATCAGGAAAAGGGTTCTCCAGTTGCAGCGCAACCCATTTGCCGCTATCGATCCACGGTTTGGCAAAATGCGTCGGTACCATGCCCACGCACAATCCCGCGGACAAACAGGTCGCTGAGGATTCCCAGTCCGGCACGACTACGCGCTTTTGGTTGTCCAGCAGCCAGGTAATACGCTTCGGCAATGTTCGAGAGGTATCTTCGCGCACCAGTGACGGCCAGTTGCGCAACGTGTCATCACTTAGCGGTCCAGGCATTGACGCCAGTGGATGATGGCTGGCTACCACGCAGCTCCAGCTCAGCATTCCCATATCGCGGAAGGTATAGCGCCCCCCGACCGGAATGGCCTGTGTGGCACCGATGGCCAGTTCCACGCGTCCATCAGACAGTGCGTCCCACACGCCGTTAAACACTTCCTGAAAAACTAACAATTCCACATCATCAAAGTGACGGTAGAAATCCACTATCATCTGTCGGGTACGATCCGGGCGGACAATGTTATCGACGGCGATCGCCAGCTGTCCGCGCCAGCCGTTAGCAATTTGCTGACATTGCTGGCGCGTGATCTGCATTTTTTTGATAACAGAGCGGCCTTCTTTTAAAAACCACGCCCCGGCAGGCGTTAATTCAACATCCCGATGGCGTCGCTCAAAAAGTGGCACCGCCAGCCACTCTTCCAGCTGGCGCACGGTGTAGCTTACCGCCGAAGGTACACGGTGCAGCTCCTGCGCGGCCGAACTAAAGCTACCGTTACGCGCAACCGCATCAACCACTTCAAGTGAATATTCCGACCACATATTCTGCCTGCAAAAAATTTGAAATCAGTAAGCAAATATTAGCGTTTCACAGCGAGAATTACACTCACTACACTCAGCGGCATTGTTCTACTGCTAAAAAAGAGAAATGATGATGCAACCTGGGAAAGGGTTTTTAGTCTGGCTGGCAGGTCTTAGCGTGCTCGGTTTTCTGGCAACGGATATGTATCTACCCGCCTTTGCTGCTATTCAGTCCGATCTGCAAACACCTGCATCTGCCGTCAGCGCCAGCCTGAGCTTGTTCTTAGCCGGTTTTGCCGTCGCACAACTGCTGTGGGGGCCGCTTTCTGACCACTATGGTCGCAAGCCTATTTTGCTGCTGGGTTTATCTATCTTCGCACTGGGCAGCCTGGGCATGCTGTGGGTTGAAAACGCCACTGGTCTACTGGTACTGCGATTTGTTCAGGCCGTTGGCGTCTGTGCGGCATCGGTTATCTGGCAAGCGCTGGTTACCGATTATTATCCTTCACAAAAAGTAAACCGCATCTTTGCTACTATTATGCCGCTGGTAGGGTTATCTCCTGCACTCGCCCCGCTATTAGGCAGTTGGATCCTGGTACATTTTTCCTGGCAGGCCATTTTTGCCACTCTGTTTGCCATTACTCTGATTCTGATGCTTCCGGCTCTGCGTCTAAAGCCAACGGCTAAAGCACGCGATGACAGCCAGGATAAACTGACTTTCGCCACCTTGCTGCGCTCGAAAACTTACCGTGGAAACGTGCTGATTTATGCCGCCTGTTCCGCGAGCTTTTTCGCATGGCTGACGGGTTCCCCGTTCATCCTCAGCGAAATGGGTTATAGCCCAGCGGTAATTGGTCTGAGCTATGTTCCGCAAACTATCGCCTTCTTAATTGGTGGTTACGGCTGTCGTGCAGCGCTGCAAAAATGGCAGGGTCGTCAGCTGCTGCCCTGGTTACTCATCCTGTATGCCTTCAGCGTTGTAGGCACCTGGGCGACCGGTTTTATTCATCATGTTGCATTGGCTGAAATCCTGATCCCATTCTGCGTTATGGCGATTGCGAACGGCGCAATCTACCCTATCGTTGTCGCGCAGGCATTACGCCCTTTCCCACAGGCCACGGGACGCGCAGCCGCATTGCAGAATACGCTGCAACTGGGTTTATGCTTCCTGGCAAGCCTTGTCGTTTCCTGGTTGATTGCCACCCCGCTGCTCACCACCACCAGCGTTATGCTGACAACAGTATTGCTGGCTGCTGTGGGTTACAAAATGCAATCGCAGAAAACTGACGCCCCGCAAACAGATGATCATGCGCAAGTTGCCCACGGAGAGTCGCACTAATAATGGTTGCGGGCATTTAGTTAGCCCGCTAACAATTATCGGTTGAATCGTCAAAAATTCAGGCATATACTGATTTTCAGTTGTTAAAAAAACGATAATTTTAATGCGTTAACGGGGACAAGAACGTTCCCGTTTTACCACGGATGGCCTTTTCGGCAAGGGTTTCTCCCTTCCTCTGTTCTACGTCGGATTATAGATTCGCGGATTAATTCCGTGAGATTTCTCACAAAGCCCAAAAAAGCGTCTACGCTGTTTTAAGGTTCTGATCACCGACCAGTGATGGAGAAGCTATGAGTTCATCATGTATAGAAGACGTCAGCGTACCGGATGATGACTGGTACCGCATTACCAATGAATTATTGAGCCGTGCAGGCATTGCCATTAATGGCCCTGCACCGGCTGATATTCGAGTAAAGAACCCCGATTTTTTCAAACGCGTATTGCAGGAAGGATCGTTAGGGTTGGGTGAAAGTTATATGGATGGCTGGTGGGAATGCGACCGGCTGGACATGTTTTTTAGTAAAGTCTTGCGTGCCGGTCTTGAAAACCAACTCCCCCGCCACTTTAAAGATACGCTACGTATCGCCACGGCTCGCCTGTTCAATTTACAGACCAAAAAACGTGCGTGGATGGTCGGCAAAGAACATTACGATTTGGGCAACGATCTCTTTACCCGCATGCTTGACCCCTATATGCAGTATTCCTGCGCCTACTGGAAAGATGCCAACACTCTGGAATCTGCCCAACAGGCGAAGCTCAAAATGATTGCTGAAAAATTGCAACTGAAGCCAGGAATGCGGGTGCTTGATATTGGCTGTGGCTGGGGTGGTTTATCCCAGTTTATGGCATCGCAATATGGTGTGAGCGTGGTGGGTGTGACCATTTCGGCAGAACAGCAGAAAATGGCACAGGAACGTTGCGCTGGGCTGGATGTCACCATTTTGCTGCAGGATTATCGCGACCTGAACGACAAATTCGACCGCATTGTCTCCGTCGGCATGTTTGAACATGTTGGACCGAAGAACTACGCCACCTATTTTGAGGTGGTCGATCGTAATTTAAAACCGGATGGTCTCTTTTTACTGCACAGCATCGGCTCCAAAAAAACCGACAATAACGTTGATCCGTGGATCAATAAGTATATCTTCCCAAACGGGTGTTTGCCGTCAGTTCGCCAGATTGCCAACGCCAGCGAACCGCATTTTGTGATGGAAGACTGGCATAATTTTGGCGCGGATTACGACACGACGCTGATGGCATGGCACGAGCGTTTCATGAACTCCTGGCCTGAAATCGCCGATAACTATACCGAACGTTTCAAACGGATGTTCAGCTATTATCTGAACGCCTGCGCCGGGGCGTTTCGTGCTCGTGACATTCAGCTATGGCAAGTGGTATTTTCCCGCGGTGTTGAACACGGTCTGCGCGTTCCCCGCTAATCGTTTTCGCCCCCGTAGCAACGGGGGCTTTACTCTCAGGCTTAGGCTCCCGCTTCGCCCGTTATGTTGCTGATGGCGCTTTCACGCGCCGCCAGGACACGTTCAACGGTATCAACCACCGCCTGCGTTTGGGGATCGATTTCGATATTAACCCGCGCGCCCAGCTTTTTCTTGCCAAGCGTAGTACGCTCCAGCGTTTCCGGAATCAAATGCACACAAAAACGCGTCGGCGTCACTTCACCGACCGTCAGACTGATACCGTCAATACCAATAAATCCTTTGTACAGGATATATTTCATCAGCGACGGATCCTGGACTTTAAACCACACCTGACGGTTATTCTCCGAGGTCAGAATTTTCGACACTTCGGCAGTGGTCATAATATGGCCCGACATTAAATGTCCGCCAATCTCATCACTGAATTTTGCCGCACGTTCAACGTTAACCAAATCTCCGACCTTCAGATCGCCCAGGTTGGTGATACGCAGCGTTTCTTTCATCAGGTCGAAGCTTATCTGGTTACCGTTAATTTCGGTGACCGTCAGGCAGCACCCATTGTGGGCAACCGATGCGCCGGTCTCCAGCGCATCCAGCATATATTCAGGCAACTCCACAACATGCGTACGAAAATTTGGTTTTTCATCAATGGACACCAATTTTGCGGTGCCCTGCACAATACCCGTAAACATACTTCCTACTCCTGAACTCAATTAAGACATCTCTGCACAGCACAATAGCAGGTGGAAATTCAGGTTGCCAGCAATGCGCCACCAGCGCCTGTTTTTTCACTGGAGAATTACGTATTCCTCGCTACAATAGACTGAAATTTCCCCTGCTTTTTCTCCTTGCTGCCATATAAGGCGGCTTTTTTAGTCTCTCAAATAACAACAATATAGTGGTGTACACGTGCAAAAGTATGTAAGTGAAGCGCGTCAGTTATTAGCTCTGGCAATTCCGGTGATTCTTGCGCAAATCGCTCAAACCGCAATGGGATTCGTTGATACCGTCATGGCGGGCGGATACAGCGCGACGGATATGGCGGCAGTCGCCATTGGTACTTCCATCTGGCTACCGGCCATTCTGTTTGGTCACGGACTACTGCTGGCGTTGACGCCGGTAATTGCGCAACTCAATGGTTCCGGACGCCGCGACCGTATCGCCCATCAAATACGTCAGGGCTTCTGGCTGGCGGGCAGCGTCTCCGTGCTGATTATGGTTGTGCTATGGAATGCGGGGTACATTATTCGCTCCATGCATAACATTGACCCAGCGCTGGCAGATAAAGCCGTTGGTTACCTGCGTGCCCTGCTGTGGGGCGCACCGGGTTATCTGTTCTTCCAGGTGGCCCGTAACCAGTGCGAAGGATTAGCCAAGACTAAACCAGCGATGGTGATGGGCTTTCTCGGCCTGCTGGTGAACATTCCGGTCAACTACGTTTTCATCTATGGGCATTTAGGCATGCCGGAACTGGGCGGCGTAGGTTGTGGTGTGGCAACAGCAGCAGTTTATTGGGTGATGTTTATCGCCATGCTTTCTTACGTCAAACGTGCGCGTTCGATGCGCGATATCCGTAATGAGCGTGGTTTCCAGAAACCTGACACTGCAGTAATGAAGCGTCTGGTACAGCTGGGTTTACCTATCGCGCTGGCGTTATTTTTCGAAGTAACGCTGTTTGCGGTGGTCGCGCTGCTGGTTTCCCCGCTGGGGATTGTCGACGTAGCCGGACACCAGATCGCACTGAACTTCAGTTCGTTAATGTTCGTCCTGCCAATGTCTCTGGCTGCCGCCGTCACCATTCGTGTCGGTTATCGTCTGGGCCAGGGTTCGACGCTGGATGCGCAAACTGCAGCCAGAACGGGTCTGGGTGTTGGTGTCTGCATGGCTGTCGTAACGGCGATTTTCACCGTGACATTCCGCGAGCATATTGCCCTGCTCTATAACAATAACCCGGAAGTTGTCGCCCTGGCGGCTCAGCTCATGTTACTGGCCGCGGTGTATCAAATTTCGGACTCTATCCAGGTTATTGGCAGCGGGATCCTGCGTGGTTATAAAGATACGCGTTCCATTTTCTTTATTACCTTTACGGCATACTGGGTGCTGGGTCTGCCGAGCGGTTATATTCTGGCGCTTACCGATCTGGTAGTTGACCGGATGGGACCAGCGGGATTCTGGATGGGCTTTATTATCGGCCTGACCTCTGCGGCGATACTGATGATGCTGCGGATGCGGTTTCTACAACGCCAGCCGTCAGCGGTTATTTTACAACGCGCTGCGCGATAACCTCATAAAAGCCGCCGCCAGGCGGCTTTTTTTCGCCTCAAAACGGGCTGTCATTTTTGGCGTTCATCCACGCTTCACTAATGGGATGCCTGAAATGCAGTTCACTGGCATGCAGCATCAATCGCGGCGTTTGTTCAGTGCCAGGCAGCAAACGCCCGCCATACAAATCACATCCTAAAATGGGATGTCCTAACTGCTGACAATGGATCCGTAGTTGATGGGTGCGCCCGGTTTCAGGGGTCAGTTGTACCCGCGTCAAGGGGAGCTGCGTCCCCTCTTCCTGACGATGATAAAAGCGCTCGACAACCTGATAGCGCGAGCGTGCGGGTTTGCCGTTGAGAGCACAAATCGACATCAATGGAAACAGCGCCGGGTCTTTAGCAATCGCTGCATCGATAACCCCTTCGTCGTTTTCCAGATGCCCGCATAACAGCGCGCTGTACACCTTAGTGACCGTACGCTGGCTGAACTGCTGGCAAAGCGCGGCGTTGATAGCCTTGTTACGAGCGACCACCATCAGCCCAGAAGTGCCGAAATCAAGCCGATGTACCAGCGTGCAGCTAGGGTAAATCTGTACCAGCCGGTGATGTACCGAATCGAGATTCTGCGGATTTTTGCCCGACAGGCTAAGCAACCCGCTGGGTTTATTAATGAGCAACAGATGCTCGTCCTGATAGAGGGTCTCTATCTCGTCATGGCAAGGCGGGGCAATAAAGGTATCGAGGATCGTAGACATCAGGCGGCCAGAATGAGGTGTGGGAACGGATGATAACGAATTTTCACCACAGTGGCGAATCTGAGCATTGACCCAATGGCTGGCATGGTAGAGTGTGATTTATCCTGAGTGCGATGAGAGGGTTACTCTGTGCAACAAATCAATTTTTACATGGTGGATGCCTTTACCACCACGACGTTTGGCGGGAATGCCGCAGCAGTCTGTCCGCTCACGGACTGGTTGCCCGATGAAACATTATTAAAGATGGCGCAGCAGCATAACCAGTCAGAAACCGCTTTTTTTGTCACCGATGAGAATGGTTTTGAGCTGCGTTGGTTTACCACTCAGGGTGAAATCAATCTTTGTGGGCATGCCACGCTTGCCGCCGCGCATGTCATCTTTGAACATCTGGATTACCCGGATACGAAAATCCAATTTGCTACCCGCTTTGTGGGACCGCTGACGGTCACGCGCTGCGGTGAATGGCTGACGCTTGATTTTCCAGCCTGGCCAAGCGAATCTGCCGTGCCGCCAGCTTTACTGCTGGAAACATTAGGCATCACCGAATACAAAGAGGTGCGTGTGGCAAGAGATTACATGGTGGTGCTGGAAAATCAACAGCAGGTTGAGGCTGTGCGCCCAAACATCCACGCCATGCTGCCGCTGGGAAAAATGGTATGCATCACCGCGCCGGGTGACGGGGAATACGATTTTGTCAGCCGTTTCTTTTGCCCGGGTGAAGCCGTCGCGGAAGACCCGGTCACAGGCTCGGCACATAGCATGCTGATCCCTTACTGGGCTGGAAAACTGAATAAAACACAGATGCTGGCACGCCAGGTCTCTGAACGCGGCGGGGATTTACGCTGTCAGTTAGCAGGAACGCGTGTTTATATCAGTGGGCAGGCGATAACTTATCTGACCGGTGAAGTGCTGTTGCGCTAGCGGCCTTACCCAAAATAACCAATCCATGGAGGATTTATGTCGAACAAACTCGTGCAGATACACTTTGATTTTCATGGTCCGTTTGGGGCTGAGATGTCGAATCAGCTCGTTGAACTGGCCGAATCAATCAACCAGGAGCCGGGGTTCATCTGGAAAATCTGGACCGAGAACGAAGCAAATCACGAAGCGGGTGGCATCTACCTGTTCCAGAACGAAGACACCGCTCAGGCCTATATCAAAAAGCATACCGCCCGCCTGAAGCACCTGGGTGTGGAAGAAGTAACGTTCAAAATCTTCGATATCAATGAACCGTTAAGTAAAATTAACCACGGTCATATCAGCTAAACTTTTGCCTTAGACGCCCCTCCCGGGGCGTTTCTTCATTTCCCCCGGCTTTCCCCTCATCAAAAGCGATCCCCCTCTTTCGTCACCTCGCGATTGCGCTATAGCGTGTGCCAAGTTTGCAATAGTTCACAAAATCATCACTCGCGAAAACTATCTCTAGCAGGAAGTGGCATAAAGGCGTATAAAATAATACAAACAGTATTATTTTATACAAAATGAATCACAAACTGCGACTGGAGATTCTCATATGACCGCGGACATTACACTGAACTCATCTGCTGGAAGCTTCCCGCCAGCAGGTCATTACTCGCACAGTACAACGGCTGGCGGATTCGTCTTCATTTCCGGGCAGTTGCCGGTCACTTTCGACGGCGAGAAAAAAGCGGATGCCTCTTTTGAAGATCAAACCCGGCTGGTACTCAAGAATATTGATGCTTGTCTGGCTGGTGCTGGGGCATCACGTCAGCATCTGGTGTCTGTTCGCGTCTATGTGACGGATATGAACCAGTGGCCGACGTTTAACAAAATCTATGGAGAGTGGATCGGCGATTTCCGTCCATCCCGTGCAGTAGCAGGTGTTGCGGAACTTCATTATGGTTTTGCGCTGGAAGTTGAAGCTATTGCGTTGGCCCCGCAAGCGTGACGTTTAACAACATACAGGTGAACAACAATGACTGAAATGACACTGCCTGATTATAACGATGTTGCCGCTGCGGCAGAGCGCATCGCAGATTATGCTAACAAAACGCCGGTGATGACCTCCCGAACGGTTAACGAAGAATTTGGCGCGGAAGTCTTCTTTAAGTGCGAAAACTTCCAGAGAATGGGCGCCTTCAAATTTCGCGGCGCTATGAATGCGCTACGCCAGTTCACCCCACAACAACGCGCTGCGGGCGTCGTGACGTTTTCTTCCGGCAACCATGCACAGGCCATTGCCCTGTCGGCAAAGTTGTTGGGCATTCCAGCAACAATTATCATGCCGCATGATGCCCCGGCGGCCAAAGTTGCGGCGACGAAAGGCTATGGCGGAAAAGTGGTAACTTACGATCGCTATACTGAAGATCGTGAAAAAATTGGTCGGGACCTGGCAGAGAAACAGGGGTTAACGCTGATTCCCCCTTATGACCATCCGCACGTGATCGCAGGCCAGGGCACCGCCACAAAAGAGCTGATTGAAGAAGTGGGTCAGTTAGACGCCCTTTTCGTGTGTCTGGGCGGTGGCGGCCTGCTCTCAGGATCCGCCCTGGCGGCCAGACATCTGTCTCCTGACTGCATCATCTATGGTGTCGAACCTGAGGCGGGTAACGATGGTCAACAGTCGTTCCGAAGTGGAAAAATAGTTCATATCGATACTCCCAAAACCATTGCTGACGGTGCTCAGACTCAACATCTCGGGAACTATACGTTTCAGATTATCAAGCAAAACGTGAACGATATTCTGACTGTTTCAGACGCTGAGTTAGTTGCCTCAATGAAATTTATCGCTGAACGCATGAAAATCGTCGTAGAGCCGACCGGGTGTCTGGGTTTTGCTGCCGCCAGAGCGCGTAAAGCTGAACTTCGCGGCAAGAAAATCGGCATTATCATCAGCGGCGGAAACGTGGATATCAGTCGCTACAGTGAATTTCTGGCCGGATGATAAACAGGGTATCTGCCATGCAGATACCCTACTTTTACTGTCTGTACACTCCCGTCTGGAAAAACGCTCCCAGGTCACTGTAAACTGCTCGCAATCATGGCAACAGACATCACCGCAGGAGACTGGCATGCCAAAAACCGACAATAACTCGCTTCTCAGCCAAATTGATACTATCGCCAGGGGATTGAGTGAGACCTTCTCTCCGTTTTGCGAAGTGGTGGTTCATGACCTCAAAAATCCTGAACATGCCATTTTGTCCATCCATAATAATCTGTCCGGACGTCAACCCGGCCAGCCAGCAACCGAGCTTGGCCTGGCGAGAATCGCATCACCTGACTTTCCCAGCATCATTGCGAACTACAGTAATCAGTTTGCCGATGGCCGCCCGGTGAAAAGTACCTCCATTGGCATCAAGGACGAAGACGGCAAATACGTAGCGGCACTTTGCCTGAATGTCGATATGACGCTGTTCCGTGGTATGCAGAGTGCTCTTGCGCGTTTTACTGAAACTGAAAATTCCCCCATTAAGGAACATATCGATCCCGGCAGTAATGAAGTCATCCGCCAGCGTATTGATGACTTTGCCGCTAAACGCGCGACGACGGCCCGAGCCCTTAAACCTCAAGACCGTAAGCTGCTGATTCAACAATTACGCCAGGACGGTTTGCTGAACGTACGCAAATCTATGGACACAGTAGCGCAGCATCTGGGCGTATCGAGGGCCACCGCCTATCTGTATGCCCGCCAGTCAGCTCAGGCGGGTGAATAAACGGGTTCAGATAGACCACACTTGCCGCGTATAGAATTTCTGTCCTTGATTACCGACACGAAGCGTTCCCGCTCCACTAAAGGCGGCTTCGTGCCCGATATAGTTACCTACCAGTAAACAACCAAATCCAGCCGCAGTGAAAAAATAAACCTTTATTTTCGTGCGTATTTATTGGCACTGAGTAAATAGATGATTTATTTTTGTACATACATAGTGAAATTTAGCTTTACTCAAATAACACACCAGCATTTTTAATGCACCACAGCAGAACAGACAACAAATAACCCACTGATTTAAAAGAGTTAAAAAGCCATTGAAGTTATTACACCAATAATACCCATGCAATATATATAAATAGCGTGATATCTAAATTATAATTCTTTAACATCCGGCTGATTGGTGAGGTAAGAATGCGGTTAATGGTCATGTTGGTAAGCTTTGTACTCTCCACCCAGCTATGGGCAGGTGAACTTTCCAGGCCCACCGGTAAAGTGCTTTTAACGCTGTCGGGTAATATTGAAAATACAAATGCAGACGGGAAAGCCGTTTTTGATACCGCCAGCCTTGAGAAGCTGGGCATGGTCAGTTTCCAGACCACCTCCCCCTGGTATAATGGGCGCACTACCTTTACGGGTATTCCGCTACAAAAGCTCATGGATTATGTCGGGGCTAACGGCTCTGTTGTTAAGGTCACTGCACTCAATGACTACACCACCGTAATCCCTCTTAGTGATTTCAAAAAATACAATGCTATCCTTGCGTTAAAAATCAACGGAAAATATATGCGCATCCGTGACAAAGGCCCGTTATTCATTGTGTACCCCTATGACAGCATGCCAGAACTGAATAATCAGATTTATTATTCAAGGTCTGCATGGCAGGTCAGTAGTATGGATATTGAGTAAGCGTTCAGGGGAACATCATGAACAGAATACTGGCTGGCATCATCTTTTTTCTTTTTATATCTACCGGGTATATCTCTTTCCTCGTGCATGAACGGCAACAAGAGTTACAGAAACTGACTCACTACACCGATTCCTGGTCTGCTGCTCAGCTGGTATCACAATATTACCGATTTGAATCGTTGCTTGGTCTTTACACTATCGATGATACGATGAATCTCGATGATGTACGCATGCGCCTCGACATTATGCTTAGCCAGAGTGATTTGATAAAAGAAGGAGACCTGGGGCGCTACATCGAAAGCAATATAGCCCACCGTGAACTGGCGGTAAAACTTGAAAATACCCTTAGTTTTCTGGATGTTAATCTAGAGAAAATGAACCGTTTAGCACTCCAGGCTTATCTGAAAAAAATGCATACTCTGGATGCGCCACTGGGTCGTCTTTCATCTGGTGCGTTAAACAAAGATGTTAACTCGATCAATAACGCCAACCAAAAAATTCAGACGCTGTACTATATTTATTCTGCAACCTCTGTGCTGCTGATAATACTGAGTGCGATTCTGGGCGTGCTCATTTTCTATCAAAACAGAAATATTCTGCGGGCGCACCTGCAGGTCAAGAGTCTTGCCGAAGAACTGCAGAAATCTAAAGAAAAACTGCAAATGCAGAATGCTAAACTGGAATATGACGTCTACCATGACTCTCTTACCGAGATGAATAACCGTCAGCTATTCTGGAGCGATTTAAATAAAACAATTGAGAGAGCAGAAAAAAATCACGATTCTGTGACTGTGATGTTGTTTGATTTAGATCGATTCAAAGAAGTAAATGATACGTATGGTCATGATGCCGGTGATATGTTGCTACGCCAGATATCTGACCGACTGGTTTCGATGAGCCTTACCTCGGATACGCTGTATCGCCTGGGTGGAGATGAATTTGCGTTTCTCTCAAGCGGCCTGACAGAAAGCCACGCCGTTTCGCGCGCCCAGAAAATATGTGAATTTATCAGCCAGCCCTACACTATTTATAACACGATTATCAACATAACCACCTGTGTTGGCATTGTTATCTCAGACACTGAACGTCGTTCCGACTATCTTTATAAATTTGCCGATCTGGCCCTTTATGAAGCCAAAGGTGAAGGCTCTGGTAAGATAAAAGTCTTCCGACAACGAATGTTAGAAAAGCTACAAGAAAGCAGAACGCTTGAGCATGATATGGCATTGGCAATAGTGAACAAAGAATTCGTGGTTTATTATCAGCCTATTGTTGACTCCTTCAGCCAGGAAATTTATAGCTATGAAGCCCTAATTCGTTGGCTCCATCCTCTAAAGGGCCTCCTGTCGCCGGATAACTTTATTCCTGTTGCTGAAAAAACCGGAATGATTAATGAGATGGGGAAAGCTGTGCTTGAAATTGCCTGCCGGGAAGCGGCTTGTTGGGCGGTTCCGGCTAAAATTTCAGTGAATGTCTCTCCTGTCCAGCTAAGCAGCAAAGCCTTTGTCGGTATCGTACTGTCTATTCTGAAAGAAACTGGACTCCCAGCCGATCGTCTTGAACTGGAAGTAACAGAATCCTCTCTCTTCACTGAGAGTACCACGCCGATGAACACACTTAACAAACTCAGAGCCATGGGTGTAAAAATCTCCATCGATGATTTTGGCACCGGATATTCTTCCCTTTCGCGCCTGAGCAGGCTTGCCTTCGATAAAATTAAAATAGACAAGTCGTTTGTCCATTCAATATCCACACAGGAAGATGCACTTAATATCATCAAACTGATCACCGGCATGGCGAAATCCCTCAATATGAAGGCTGTTGCTGAAGGTGTTGAAACGCAGGAACAACTAAAAAGCCTTCAGGCGCTGGGCTGCGATTTCGCCCAAGGATATCTGTTTGGTAAACCTCAGCCTTGTATCGATGAGAAAATCAGAAACGGTTGAATCGCTCTCAGACTATTTGATCATCAACCGTAGCGCTAAATCATTCGGATAAGGATCAAAATAGTTCTGGGTAAGCAGATAGCTGTCTGGGTATTCAGCCAGATAGTGCTTGAGTAGCGTCAGAGGCGCCAATATTGGCAGCAGCCCACCGCTATAGTTGAGGATAACGTCACGTAACTCTCCGCGCTGGCGGGTGTTCAACCGTTCGCGGAAGTAGCCCTGGATATGCATCAGTACGTTGGTGTGATTTTTCCGTGAGGCGGGCTTTTTGAGGATTGTCATGAGCTTTTCACGATAGACAACGAAAAAAGCGTCCAAATCATCCCACTGGTGAAGCGAGGCTACGAATGGGCCGATTTCCCGGTAACCGGCCTGGTGATGAGCCAGAAGCTGGAGCTTATAGCGACTGTGAAAGTTGAGTAAGCCATGGCGAGTAAGACCATTGGCCCGCAGCCTATTAAGCTCATGCAATGCGAACACGCGTTCGACAAAGTTCTCCCTCAGCACCGGATCGTGCAAGCGGCCATCTTCTTCGACTGGCAACCACGGGTAGGTTTCCATTAATGCGCCAGTAAACAGACCAGTCCCTTCTTTTCGCCCACGATTTCCCTTCTCGTCATACAGTCTCACTCTTTCCATACCGCAACTCGGTGATTTAGCACAGACGATAAAACCCGAGAGGCCACCAAGTCCCTGAAGATATGAGTTGGCGAAATCGGACATTTTATCGGTTACATCCTCACCAGGCGCATGGCTAAAACAGATGCGGACATTCCCTTGGGCGGTTTGAACCAGACGCAACGCGGGACGTGGTACAGGCAAACCGATAGACATCTCAGGGCAGACAGGTTTGAAAGTCACCCACTGAGCCAGCTCGTCCATCACAAACCCCATCCGTTTATGCCCACCGTCGAATCGCACGGCTGAACCAGTTAAACATCCACTAATCCCGATGACAGGCTGATTGTTCATAACGACCCCCTCGTTAATTGATGACCCTTTTCGGGAAAAAATGACGGTTTCACTATTAAATCATAGCGTACGTTATCTGCTGTGAGATGGAAGAAAGACCGGAGACTTCAGTTTAGACTGGTACTGTTTTCAGGGAGGAGATCAAGGATAGCTCTCCCGCCAGTGAAGCAAGGACAATAAGAATGTAGCCTTAGTGCAACATCTTTATTCTAAATATCTGCAGCTAAAGTTGGTAAATCCCCTGAACGGTTCTATAGTCGGGACTGCTTCTCATTACAGGGTTCACTAATGCGATTTAACGGACTGACTAAAGGTTTCTTCATTTTCATACTTGCCCTCGTGACCTGGGCGTTCTTCGATGTATTGTCCCCCTACTTTTCCGCCATTTTGTGGGCCGCGATATTAACGACTATCTTTAACCCGGTAAAAAACCGACTGCGTAGCGCGCTCGGCGAACGCAACGGGCTGGCATCGTTGATTACCATCGCCATTATCTGTCTGATTGTCTTTATCCCGCTGATGGTAATCCTGTCATCGCTGGCCATTGAACTGAACGTGGTATACACCAAACTGCAACAGAATGACACGCAGTTCCCGGAAGTCGTCACTTCTGTTCTTTCGTACCTTCCTGACTGGGCCAGAGGGTTTCTGGCAGAACACAATCTGGATGATGTCGCGCAGATCCAGAAAAAACTGTCCGATGTCGTGCTGCAAGGCGGGCAGTACCTTGCTGGCAGTGCATTCCTGATTGGGAAAGGGACATTCGGCTTTGCTATCAGCTTTGGCATCATGCTGTATCTGCTGTTCTTCTTACTGAAGGATGGACCGTATCTGGTGCGCCAGATTCTGGACTCATTACCCCTTTCTGATTTTGCCAAACAGCACCTGTTTGCCAAATTCGTCGGCGTGACGCGGGCAACCGTCAAGGGCACGGCGGTCGTCGCTTTGGTTCAGGGTATTCTTGGCGGCATCGCGTTTGCAATTGTGGATATCGACGGCAGCGTTCTGTGGGGTGCATTGATGGCGTTTCTCTCCCTCGTCCCTGCCGTTGGCTCAGCGATCGTCTGGGTACCTGCAGCAATATTCCTGTTCGCCACCCACCAGCTATGGCAAGGGCTGTTTATCGTTGGCTTCTTCGTGATTATCGTTGGGCTGGTGGACAATATCCTGCGCCCGCTGCTGGTAGGTAAAGACACCAAAATGCCGGACTATCTGATTTTGATTACCACTCTCGGCGGCATGGAGATCTACGGCATTAACGGCTTTGTGATTGGCCCCCTGATTGCTGCACTATTCATAACCTGCTGGAACCTGTTTTCCGGGCGTGACCATGAAGGTAACGTGGAAGGAATCGACGAAGCCTTTATGGAAGAAGGAAAAAATCCTCCAGATTTATGATTGCAGGACGATAACAGAAGGCGGTTTCGGGACCGCCTTTTTTATTTTCACGCAAAATCATGTGTTTCCTATAATTGCAATCATGCGTATTCATTAATCGTCGCAGAAGGAACTAATCAGTGCGAATTGCCACAATCACCAACTGGGCCTATAGCGCGACGGTATGCCTGACCATCGCTTCAGGCGTTGTCATGCTGATGGCATCCAGCGCCGATAACACAGAACGCCAGGTGGTAGAACAGCGTTATCAGTTCGATCAACTTACCGAAGAAGTCGAACTCGATGCCTGGTCGCTGTCCGACCTGGCGCGCGACTATGTTATTGCAAAAGATCCTGAGGTGCTTAACGCCTACCGTCAGAAAGAAGCGACGCTGAAAGCTGTTGAGCATCGGCTGTCAAAGCTCAAAGACCTTGGGGCAACGGATGAAGAGCTGGCGCTATTGCACGAAGGGCTACAGATTGTTGATGCCCTGCAGGACGAGCAAGCTGCGGCGCTTGCCAGCGTCGCGCGCGCAGAAGAGTCGCAGGCTATTGCCCTGCTCTATGGGAAAAGCTATGAACAGGAACTGGAACGCGCCCAGGACCGGATAGATCATTTCCGCCAACTGCTCGATAACCGCGTACGCAATACAATTGAAGATGCAACCCAGTCATCCCGCATGCTGCGGACAGCCTCTGAAGTGATGGTCGGCCTGACGGCGCTGCTGTTTTTATTCGTTCTCGGTTTCATTCTAAAGCGTCGCGTCCTGCGCCCCGTCGTGCGTTTGAGCGATGTCGTAAACCGTCTCGCATCGCAGGATTATGCCGTTGAGACGCCCAGCTTTAACCAGATAGATGAAATAGGCGACATGGCGCAGGCGATCCGGATATTTCGCGAGAACGGTCTGGCTCGTCAGAGACTGGAGAAAGAGCGAGATGCCGACTGGGCAATCCGCGATCTGCTGGCACGTATGACGCAGCGTCTGCAGGGCTGCGAGAATTTTGCCGATGTCATCAATGTGGCGGAGCTGTTTGCACCGAATATTGCCCCAGGGATTGCCGGGCGGCTTTATATACTGGACCAGGAACCCTGGCAAATGCGCTGCGTTGCACAATGGCTTTCACCGCAGGGCAAAGCGGATGCGTTCCACCCGGATGAATGCTGGGCTGTGCGCCGCGGCCAGAGCCATCCTCCGGTACAAGGCGAACCCGATATCGCCTGCTACCATCTGCCAGAGTCATGCCAGCAGCATACCCTGTGCGTCCCGCTGATTGCCCAGGGCGAAGCCATCGGCCTGCTCTCATTCCAGAACCTTAGCGATGATTCCGCCCCCTCTCGTGCGTATCTGGAGCTAATGGCAGAAGCACTCGGCCTCGCATTAGCCAACCAGCGTCTGCGTGACGCCCTGCTGGAGAAAGCGCTCTACGACCCGCTAACCGGACTGCGCAACCGTCATCATCTTGAAGATACACTACGTACTCAGATGAGCCAGGCAGTGCGTAACAAAGAACCGATCAGTTGCCTGATGATCGATATCGATCATTTTAAAAGTATTAACGACCGCTTTGGCCATGAGGCAGGCGACAGCGTGATTAAAAGTATCGCCGCGACTATTCAGCGCGTGGTCCACGACAACGGCATGGCCTTCCGCTATGGCGGTGAAGAGTTTCTGGTGCTGCTGGCCAATACGGATGAACAGGCCGCTAACCGCTTTGCGACGGAAATCTACAACGGTGTACGCGAACTGTCGCTGCGCTTTGGCGTTTCCGATATTGGACACGTGGATGTCTCTATTGGCGTCGCCAGTTACCCGCAGCACGCCCAGAGCGACAACCTGTTACGCGCCGCAGATGTCGCACTGTACCGCGCGAAAGAGTTGGGACGTTCGCGCATTGTGAGCTTTGGCATGCTGGAAGCAAGCTGATATGTCCCATCACTTCGGGCATTGCTTTACCTCTACGCCAGGTGGTATGTTAATTGGATGAACACAAAACACGATATCAACGGTTTTAATCACAACCTGTGGTGGCTGCCTTCTTAAAGGCGGTCAGAATGTGTTTTCCTCATTTTAAATAACCGCCGAAAGGCGGTTATTTGCATTTAGAGACCCCTTTCGGTTTTATGACTAAGGAGTCTTACATGAACAATAAAACCATCATCCTCACTGGCGATCGTCCCACCGGCCCGCTGCATCTTGGCCATTATGTGGGTTCATTGCGCCAGCGCGCCACGCTGCAACACGATTATCAGCAGTTTATATTGGTGGCTGACCTGCAAGGGCTGACCGATAACGGCAGCACACCGCAAAAGATCCGCGACAATATTCCCGAGGTACTTGCCGACTATCTTGCCGCAGGAATAGACTCGTCACTCACCACCATCTGTCTGCAATCAGCACTGCCTGCTCTCACTGAGTTAACCGCACTTTATATGAACATCGTCACCGTGGCTCGCGTAGAGCGTAATCCTACTGTTAAAAACGAAATTGCACAGAAAGGGTTCGCCCGCTCGTTACCGGTTGGCTTTCTGGTATATCCCATCAGTCAGGCGGCAGATATTACGGCCTTCAAAGCGGAAGTGGTTCCCGTCGGCGACGATCAGTTGCCAATGATTGAACAGACTAACGAAATCGTGCACAAGATGAATAGCCTGTTACCGGCCCCCGTCCTATCGCACTGCAAAGCGCTGCTGAGTGAAACCAGCCGCCTTCCAGGGATCGACGGAAACGCTAAAATGTCAAAATCGCTTGGTAACACATTGCTACTGTCAGCCAGCGAAGAAACCATTCACCGCGCAGTCAGCGCAATGTACACCGACCCTAATCATCTGAAAGTGTCCGACCCAGGGCAAATAGACGGCAATATGGTATTCACTTACCTCGATGCTTTTCATCCGGATAAAGCAAAAGTGGCGGAAATGAAAGCGCATTACCAACGGGGTGGACTGGGTGACCGGACATGCAAAAACGAGCTGGAAGTGTGCTTGCAAGAACTCATCGCGCCAATGCGCGAGCGGCGTGCAACCTACATTCAGGATAAAGGCATGCTGATGGCGATGCTCAAAAAAGGAAGCGAGCAGGCGCACGAGATTACGCAGCAGACATTAAGAGAAGTGAAGCAAGGGCTGGGTTTGCCGGTGTTCTAATCTGGATTGATGTCTCTCCCGGTGGGAAATAAGCATCGGGAGGGATGACTCTTTATGGCGCTAATTCAACTCATATCACGTGACACCCGAGGTTGTGATTCAACGATTCCCTACTGAATGTAAATACCCTTTCCAGCCATTTACATGATTTACACATAGCACAATTACATAATCAAAATTAACCAGTAATCTCTATCCTTCCTCGCCTTTCCCCACCCTTATAAAATCGATTATATAACCTTAGCGAGTTTTAAAATGATTAACCGTAAAGCCACTGCATTATCTCTGACTGCGATTAGCATTTTATTTTCATCCGCTGTCTTTGCAGATGATTCAGGCAGCGTTAGCGACCAAATGACGGTAAAACTGACCGTCGAAAAATCATGCAAGGTCAGCGTTGATGATATGGATTTTGGCTCACACGGTAGTAATGATGGGGCTGTTACAGCCTCTGCCAAAGCTTATGTAACCTGTACAAACGGCACAGGGTATATGCTCGGAACGGATAAAACTCACGATTTCGAAATGAGTTCTAACGACACCGCCGATGCAAAAAAAGTAGCCTATACCCTTTCTACCGACCATCCTGGCGGCACTTCTCTGGCTGATAATGGTATTTCAGCTATCGGTACCGGTGAACAGCAAGCATTGCCCATCTTCGGGAAAGTAACGGCAAATGCCCTGAAACAGGCCTCTGCTGGGGACTATACCGATACCGTTACATTAACAGTTACATATTGATTTAATATTAAAGGTGCAGCATATGAAGCGATTTATTTTATGGGTTGGTGTTAGCGTCTTGAGCCTGGCCTGCACAATAAACTCATACGCTGCCACCTTGCAGGTGTACCCGGTCACTCTGGGATTCTGTGGTAAAGAATCCGCCCAGGCTATCTATGTACGTAACACAGGTAGCGCCACTATCGGGGCACAGATCCGTGTCTATGCGTGGAAACAGCAAAATAATAAAGACAACTTGACCGAGACCCAGGACGTAATGGTTAGCCCTCCTATGACCACAATCCCGGTCTCCCGCCAGCAATTGATCCGGGTTATCTTAACAACGCCAGGTAGTGGTGATAACGAGCAGGCCTACCGTATTATCGTTGATGAACTCCCTGGTGAAAATAATATGGCTGATAAAGATGGGGTTCGTTTCTTGCTGCGTTATTCCATCCCGGTATTTGTTAATTGTAAAGATACCCAACCCATCAGTAGTCAACTAGATGTATCAATCGATCGTTCAGTTCATCCATTAATGTTAAAAATAAAAAACAATGGCACACAGCATGTTAAATTAAGCGATGTTTTTATTTTTTCTGGCAAGAGAAGTGTTGCCATGAGCAATGGATTACTCGGGTATGTATTACCACATAGTGAAAAGGAATGGCCGTTACCGAATGGAATAACTACTGCGTCATCTTTATCACTTAATTTGAATGACAATGCTAAAACGCAGATCATTAACATTACACCTTAAATCCATTGTTGTTTTTTTATTGGTATGTCCCTCTGTCCAGTCAGCAGAAAATGAGACACTGTATCTGACTGCAACGATAAATGATCAACCAGTTAAGGGGTTTATCAAAGCCAAAAATAGCAACAATAAGATTTATATTGCTGCTCAAGATATGGATAAGCTTAACCTGAAAGTGTCATCCCTGCCGAAACAAAAGGGGTATTTTGATATCAGTTCACAAGATGGCCTCAGTGTTACCTTCGACAACCTGAATCAAAGCTTGATTATTACTGCCAGTAAAAACTGGCTCGACAGAGAAAGCCATCTTTCCAATAGCAATAGCTCGCGCCTTATCCGTATGTCCGAGTTATCACCTGAAGTGCGGGGTTTGGCACTTAACTACGATTTATTTGCCAGCAATGAAGACGGCATACAAGAGACTTCAGCCTATAGCGAATTTCGCACCTTTGGCGTTGGCCCAGGCTTTTTCTCGACCTCTTTTAACACGCAGGAGTCGAGCAGCAACGAGACACAAACTGGTACTCATCGCCTGATGAGCAGTTGGAACTACGAAAACGTGGATAAACTGCTCACACTCAGGATTGGCGATGGTTTTACATCCTCGCAATCATGGACGAATAGCGTTCGTTTTGGCGGCGTTAGCCTTGCGCATAACTACAGTACCCAACCCACCTTCAATACGTCATCGCAGGATATCCTGACCGATAGTGTTACGCTCCCATCCACGGTTGATCTGTACGTCAGAGGAATCAGAACCTCCTCGCAGAAAGTTCAGCCCGGACAATTTACGCTTAACACAGCGCCGATTTTTACCGGCAGCGAAGGTGCGCAGGTGGTCATCACCGATGTGAATGGTAAACAACGCGTGGTGGATTTGAATCTGTACGGCACCAACCAACTCCTTTCTGATGGTCTTACAACCTGGGGTATGAGCCTGGGCTGGGTGCGTGAAGACTATACCTATCGTTCTTTTGCCTATGACCCGCAACTGATAGGTGTGGGCGACTGGCGTCACGGACTGAACGACAGTACCACCATCGGCATGCATACCGAACAGAGTGGCAGTCTGCATAATCAGGGGATCGGTTGGGACTATTTGCTCTCTCCGTCACTGGGGACGCTACATGCCAACGCAGCCACCAGCCGTTATCAGGCCAATAGTGGCAACCAATGGGGTTCCGGCTGGCAGTGGAACAATCAGATTTTTAATTTCTCGCTCTCACACTCACGGGCCACCAGGGGGTTTCGCGATATTTCATCTATAGCAGATAATGATATTGCCACCCGTGAAGATTCTGCATTTGCCAGCGTGTCGTTTGATATGACGGGCACTTTCGGTGCGAGTTGGGTCAGCCAGACATTCCCTCAGTATGCAGAACGCTATCTGGGATTATCCTGGTCAAAAAGTTTTGATAACCAGATCAACATTTCATCCAGCGTCACACAAGCACTTAGCGACGATCACAACACTACCGTGTACGTCACGTTCAGTATTCCACTGTTCCGTCATCAGGATTACCTCTCAATCCAGGATAACCATGATAAAGACGGAAATTCCGTACAAGCTAACCTAACGCGCTCACTGGAATCTAATAAACCGGGCTGGGGTTGGAATCTCTCTGCACAACAAGGTAAAAATAGAAGCATCCATGCTAGCCTCCAGCGCCGCAACACCTGGAGCGATCTGGCGTTAGGCTATAATCGTGATGAACAAGAAAATAACTACTACGGTTCAATGACCGGTGCCATAGGTTTGTTTATGGGGCACTTTTACGCCACCCGCGAATTAGGTAGCGCTTTCGCCCTCGTAGATACGGCTAAGGTACCGAATGTGCCGGTTTATCTCGAACATCGCCCGGTTGGCCATACGGATAGTAATGGCATGCTGTTTCTGAACAACCTTAATCCGTACCAGGCAAACCATATCGACATCGACCCTCTGAGTCTCGATGAAGATTATCGCGCCCCCTACACTAATGAAATCCTGATCCCGCAAACCGGGCGCGGTGCCGTCGCCAATTTTAACATTTATCGCACACATGCCGTTCTGCTAACCGTCACTACGCGTGATGGTAAAAATGTGCCCTTCTCCGCAAAAGTTAGCGTGCAGGATACTCATGGACAGACGCCCAGTCAGGGTACCCCACAAACCATTGTTGGTTATGAAGGTAAAATTTATCTGGAAGATCCCCCGACAGGCGGAACGCTGAACGTTCAGTGGGCATCTAACTCTTGTTCGCTAAAACTGCCATCACAATTTTACGCTTCTCATTCGGTGGAGAAAATTAACGCACTATGTCAGTAACTCGTTCCCTTTGGTTTATCGCCCTTTTTGTGGTGATGATGTTTAAATTCAGCCCAGTAGCCGAGGCCGCTAACTGCTGGAATGGTAGCCCTTCTGGACTGGATTTTGGTACCGTCACCCCCGGACAAACTGAGACAACCGCAACCCGACTTTCGTTTACCTGTAATAATTACGACGGTCAGGTCGAGTATGTCCGCGCCTGTCTAAAGGTTATGGCGAACAATCCGCTGGCGATGAGCCAGAACGAACCTTCAAGTACCCCGCTCTATTTTTCGGTCTACTCGATTTACAATCAACATTCACCGCTGAGTCAAAACAACAACGTGTATGCTCAAATCGATTTTGCTTTGTCTACAGGCGGAACCGCTGAACATGACATACCGCTTATCGGCAAGATAAACCCTGGTCAGACTAATGTCAGCGCCGGGATATACTATGATTACGCCACAGCAATCCAAATTGCATACACCTCAGCCAGTTCATTACAAGCGCTCCCGGCCTGTGGCGCCCTGAATGGTACAACAATTACTGACCAGATTAGCGCCTCTGCTACGGTGAAAAACGGCTGTGAAGTTGTCAACGTGGATGATATGGCATTCGGCAGCAAGAGCCCCGCTCAGAGCGATTTGCTACAGGCGACATCCACGGCGAATATTACTGTCCAGTGCCCAACCGGGACGGATTATTCCATCAGCATCGGTCATGGTCTGCACCCCAAGGGGAACCAGCGTTCAATGTGTCATAACGGTGAGTGCGTAAACTATGCGCTGTATCAGGATGCAGCACACTCCATGGAATGGACGCAGGGCAATCCGGAAAAACAGTATTCCGCTGATGGGCAAGCGCAGAGCCTGGTGGTTTACGGTTCCGTCCCAGCACAGAAATGGCCATCACCAGGGGGTTATACTGACACTGTAGTGATTACGTTAACTTATTAACTCACAGATTTTTCGGTCAGTGAGCCAATGCGCTGGGTGTTTTTTGCAATGACGCCCTGTTACGCTATTTGCACGAAAAACACGCTGCAATTACGCAGGAAAAAATCAATCAGCCACAAAGTTAAATACATATAGATCAGTAAGATATTAAACTTAAGGGTCAGGGTATAGCAGCTATTAATGTGTCCCTGTTTATGCCCCAATCTACCTCCAAAATCACGCCTTCGAATATGGTAAAACTACTCCATAACCACACAGATCATTCATTCCTCTCATTAACATATTTCCATAGCTCATTTCGAGCCATCGCACATTGTTCAGTCTTTGAGTTGTTGTATGCCTGCCTTTTGCACATCTCATTCTCATCACCGATTTGATCATCCGTACTTATGACCTTCAACTAATCAAATCTTACGTGATAAACAGTGCCCTCTCTTACGACAGCTTAGTGCCAACAGCGGACATTGTTTCGGTCTACTGTCAGTGTTGTAACTTTTCTTAACTGACTGTTTTTGTGGGGCTGGCGGGAATTGAATCTGCGAGCACACAGAAAAGTGATCCAGAAAATTAACCATTAAAGGCAATTTATCCGTAACCGAGCCCCACTTAACATAAGTGCACGACTGGTTATTTCATTAATTTAGTAATATTGGGCCGATTGCGATATTTATTATCCCATGGCATACCATAGCCAATGAGTAGATCATCACTCTCCATTTCATAGGCAAAATACTGTTTTACAGGAATATTCACTCTTCCAGGTTTGACGAAGAGGACGGCAACAGACAGGGATGCTGGATTGAAATTATCTAAGATATATTTAATAAGGCGCTTCATTGTACCACCTGATTCTATTGCATCATCAATAAGAATGACATGACGATTTTCAATCTCAATATTTTGATGGTAAACAATAGTGGAGTTGTTATTTCGTTCCCCAGGTGTGTGAGGGCAGGATATGTAATCCATGCTTACATCAAACTTCAGCTTTCTTGTTAAGTCTGCTGTATAGAGAATACCGCCTGGAACAACAGTTATAACAACAGCATCGGTGTAGTCATTGTTCAACTGCTCAGCCACACGACTGACACCGACAGCAATACTTTCTTCATCAAGAATAACTTCACCAATATGATGATTCATCGTTCGAACTCCACGTATGTTGTAATAACGAACTAAGCATTCAACTTATCAATCAAAAAGACTTCTTTCCGATTAATTTTCAACCAGAGACAATAGCCTGTTTGCAAGTATTTCACCATCGTGTTTACCACGCACCCAGACATCTTCAAACTCATCCAGCACACAGGTGTAGCGGGTTGATTCATTGATTTCATCCGAGAGATAGGCAAATTCACCCACATATTTTTCAATTGAAAGAAATCTCTGATTTCCCAGAACCATCAACTCAGGCAAGGCAATGGATGCGTCTGCATTGTGCCATTGCTGGATAAAACGATTAGCAACATCCTGCAAACCCAGTCCATGACTCTCACGGCATTCTAAAATATTAGCGATCAGTGCTACGGGGCATCCTGCTTTTGCTATGGCTGCGATTACGCCCTTAACCTGAAGATGTGGCATGATACTGGTATAAAAACTGCCAGGACCGAAAGCGACAAGATCCGCGTTCTTTATGGCTTCCAGCACGGCAGTATTTACCTGAGCATTGCTTCCGTTGGACGTTTGCAATGTGACAGAATTGATGCCAATCTCCGCCTGTTGCCTAGAAAGATGGGTAATTCTGTCCTGAGGTGAAACATGCTGCCCATCATTAAGATTAGCGGAAAGCACAAGATCATTATTGAGTGAAGAAGGCCAGACTTCTCCTGTAATGCCGCAGAGTTTTCTGAAAACAAAAATCGCGGTATTCATATCCCGATTATGTGCCAAATAGGCGCCGGTTAAGATGAAATTCCCGATACTGCCATTACGGTAGTCAAATGCGACACCCACCGTGGTAGAAAAAATCTGGAGATAATTAACAATTGCGCCTCTCAATCCAGTATCGAGGCGCTCAAGCAAAGGATGTCTGTCCTCCGCATAAGCCTGAAATTCTCTCAAAGCTTCCTGAGTTTCCCCCTCGGATGATAAACGGGTATTGCAGATGCGAACGATATCACCCGAACAGTTTTCACCATAGGCCATGGTCATTAGCGCCTGGCGGATATCACCTACAGATAATACATCGATATTTTCTCTAATTGATCGTGAGCTTCCACCGCTATCCCACGCAGGAACAATACGAGTCAAAGAAACTGGATGGTGGCAAAGCGCAATATTCAGAGAACGGCATGCACTGCCACCAGAAAACAAAACAATACGCTTCACTTTAAATCTCCTGGTGCAATTTTAGTGTTTTACTTAATGCCAGACTTAGCATTAATACGAGAATCATGAGTGCCGCTACAAAGATAAAGGCAGCAGGCAAAGAACTTCGGTGGGCAATAAAACCAATCATGGCTGGTCCTGCAAGTACGCCGATATACCCCATCGTAGTCACAGCTGGAACTGCAGCTGCCTGCGGCATGCTCTGCTCTTTGCCAATCTGGCTGAACATAACAGGTACAATGTTTGCGCAGCCTGCGCCTATAAAGAAATAGCCGGCAAGGAGTGCGGGAATTGAGCTAACCAGGATAATGAGGCAAAAACCGAAAAAGGCCAGAATTGCACCGTAAATGACGACAGGCAAAGCGCCAAGGCGACTAATGACCGCATCACCGCTAAGTCTTCCCACCGTCATAGCGACAGCAAAGCAAGTGAAACCGAGACCTGCCTGAGAATCCGCAACTTGCCTTACTTCCGACAGATAAACAGCACTCCAGTCAAGTACGGTTCCTTCAGCCAGAAAAACGATAAAGCAGATGACACCTAAGAGCAGGACATCTCCTTTAGGAAAGGAAAATGATGGGCCTTCTGCTGGGCTGGCATAGGTAAGAAGTTGTCTGTAACTGGCTATTAACAACAAGAAGATAATGAGACAGACTGACAATGATGCTGTGTGAATGTTCAGACCAACAGTGAGCAGGCCGGTCATTACGCCAGCTCCCGCAATACCTCCTACGCTATACATCCCATGGAAACCGGACATAAGTGGGATGCTTTCGTTTTTCTCTACCAGTATTGCCTGAATATTCATGGCGCAGTTGGCAAGGCCAATCCCAGTGCCGAACGTGAGTAGAAGAAGGCCAAGTGAAACGGGGTCATTGGCTAATGTTAAAAACGGCATGGATAACAGAATAATCAATACTGCACAGCCGATAATTTTACGACAGCCGAAGCGAGCTGTGAGAGGCCCTGCAAGGGGCATAGAAATAATAGCGCCCCCTCCTAGGCACAGGAGTAAAACACCCAAAACTGCCTCGTTAGCTCCAGTATTAATTTTTGCAAAAGGGACCATCACAGCCCAGGCTGACGTTGCCAATCCTGCGATGAAGAATATGCATCGTGTTGCAACTTTTTCGTTCATTCTTGTGCTCGCTTTGCGTTCGTTACGAGAGCGGTCTTTCGCATTTTCGCACTGCACCAGCCTGACTCATGGATACACAAATGTTGCTCTGATAATGAGATAAAGGGGCACGGTCGAAACATGCTTTAACCAGCTGAAATTTATGTTGATTTATGAATCCCCTATGCGCCGGGGAGTAATGTAAATCAACGGAGTTGACACAGATAATATGAATGCACGATCATGCACCCTCTTGCTCGTTTAAATGAACTTAGGAGTTAACGTGCTCGATTATGCAGCTTTTCCGGATCAACGACAAGCCCTAATTCGTGAGCTCTTACAAGAAAAAGGACGGGTTGTTTGTGTCGAGCTTTCTGCTCAACTAGGTGTGTCAGAACACACAATTCGCCGTGATTTACATGAGCTTAGTAAGGATGGCGTTTGCAAAAAGGTATACGGTGGGGCTGTGGCCACACTGCCTGAAGTAGGGAATTATGCTGATCGCACAACTACAAAAACAGATGAAAAGAGCATGATCGCGCAAAAGTGCGCGCAACTTATCAAAGCAAATAGCTGTATCTTTATCGATTCAGGCACGACGAATCTTGCTATGGCCATAGCTCTTCCGGAGTCAGTGGCTTTAACTGTGGTGACAAACTCGCCAGAAATAGCTGCCATTCTATTAAGAAAACCGTTATGCGAAGTCATCATGTTGGGTGGAGCGGTTCAACGCTCATCTGGAGGGTGTGTTGGCAGTCCTGCCCTTGAACAAATTAAAGCAATTATCTTCGATCAGGGTTTCATCGGAGGTTGTGCAATGTCGTTAGAATCAGGTCTGACTGGTTTCGATTATGCTGATTGTGAGTTCAAGAAAGCGGTTATCAGACAGTGCAGCGAAGTGATTGTGGGATTAACATCCGACAAGATCCCTGCGGCCGCTCGCTATGTCGTTGCAAGTAGCAGCCAGATAGATGTGCTCGTCATTGAGGGGGGGGTGAGCAAAAAATATGCTGAAGTATTCCAGGAAGCTGATCTTCAGATTTATGAAATTTAGGGTAAGACTGTGCTGCCAGTCCACATAACCCCCATGTCTGACTGTTTATGCTAACGCCGTTGTGGGGGGGGAAGTGCAAACGTCTGCTGTTCGCTCACAGCGGACCTTGCGGCGCTTCACTAGATGCCATGAAACGGGCATTTCAGTAGTAGTTTGGGCTGTGTTCAAACTCACCCACCCCTTTGTGATACGATATTTGCTTTAGATTGTCACATGGGGTCAGATTTTGAATTCATACATTTTCCTTGCCGGGGCCATCGTAGCTGAAGTCATAGGTACAACCCTGATGAAGTTCTCTGACGGATTCACACGCCTATGGCCATCTGTAGCAACTATTGTGTGCTACTGCACAGCCTTTTATCTTCTCTCCCAAACTCTGTCGACCATTCCAACGGGTATCGCATACGCAATTTGGTCAGGTGCTGGAATCGTATTAATCAGCCTTTTGGGCTGGTTAATAAGCGGGCAAAAGCTAGATTTTCCGGCGATCGCAGGTATGCTTCTTATTTGTGCTGGGGTTCTGGTTATTAATATTTTTTCAAAATCCTCCCCACATTGATTCTCTTATCTTGCCCGAGTAGGAAAGTGCATATGAAAATACCAAAACTCCATACGGAACGCTTGCTGTTAAAACCATTAGAAGCCGAAGATGCCTCGCAGATTCAGGTGCTTTATCCCCGCTGGGAGATAGTTCGCTATATGGTCTCCTCAGTACCCTGGCCCTATCCTGATAACGGTGCGGAGAATTACGTCAACAACGTTGCCCTGCCTGATATGGAAAAAGGGATTGCGTGGATCTGGACTATCAGACTCCGTGAGGCCCCTGACGCTCTCATAGGTTTAATTTGCCTTTATGACGTTGAGGATAATAACCGTGGATTTTGGTTAGCTCCGGAATATCAGGGGCAGGGTTTTATGCGTGAAGCCAGTAATGTCGCTACGGATTACTGGTTTAATACGTTAAATAGGACGGTATTGCGTGCGCCGAAAGCCTCTCTCAATATCCGTTCCATACGTATTTCAGACAGTAGCGGCATGCGGCTTATCAAAACGGAAAAGAAAGAGTATGTCAGCGGTTTGCTGGATTCTGAACTTTGGGAAATCACGCGCGACGAATGGAACGCTCGTCAGGTTGGTTAAAATAAATTATGGAATGTCCATAATCGAACCGCAGAGAATTTCTGTTCTTCGCGAAAGTTCATCACCTCTTGAATCAGTTTTCTGCCCAATCCAATCCACTGCCGCGACAGCCATCATCGAGAATACACCAGCGCAAATGTGCTTCATTCATTTTGCCCTGCACCAATGGCAAGTTTATTAATCCTGAAGTTGCGATCATAATAAATAGATACGCAGCGAAGCCTGTCACTCGCGGGCAACATGAGTAATGCTATCTTATTTGAGGATTCTGGCATGGCCCCCTTTCATCAACTGACTGCCACCAGTTTGCATGGCCAGCCCATCTATATGGCCGACTACGCAGGCAAACTGGTTCTGGTGGTTAATACCGCCAGCCATTGTGGTTTCACTCCACAATATGCAGGCCTCGAAGCGCTCTACAAGAAGTACGCCGCGCAGGGTCTGGTGGTGCTTGGTTTTCCCTGCAACCAGTTCGGTAACCAGGAGCCCGGTGGAGCCGACGAAATCGCGCAAACCTGCCACATCAACTACGGTGTGAGCTTCCCGATGTTTGAGAAAGTGGAAGTCAACGGTGCTGCTACGCACCCGGTATTTCGTTACCTGAAAGACGAATTACCCGGCGTGCTGGGTGGGCGGATCAAGTGGAATTTTACTAAGTTCCTGATCGGGCGTGACGGCAAGCCGCTTAAGCGATTTGCACCCTTCACTACCCCAGAGAAAATAGAAACCACCATCCTTACAGTGCTTAAAGTCTGAGCGCCTCTGTAATTCAAACCGACCCTGGTATGATCCAGTTCGCTGTCTGAATAAAAAACACGCTGCAAAATCAACAAAATATAATCAACTTGCTTAATTACTCTGCAATCGCGTGAGATCGGGAAGAAAAATGCTATTTCCCTCTTGCCTCATTCGGTCTGTGCCGCTAATATTCGTCCCCGTTGTCACCTACAACGTTGCGTTCATAGCTCAGTTGGTTAGAGCACCACCTTGACATGGTGGGGGTCGTTGGTTCGAGTCCAATTGAACGCACCATTTTGCGTCCGTAGCTCAGTTGGTTAGAGCACCACCTTGACATGGTGGGGGTCGGTGGTTCGAGTCCACTCGGACGCACCAAATCATATCCCTTTGATTTGGTGCTATTTCACTTCAAAACTATCTTTTTATCTTCAGTTTGTATCCGTCAGTTTTGTCATTTCCCATGATGATTCAATAGCACTGCGCTAAATCATTCTAAATTCCATGCTCAACGCGTATCATTCATCTTCTTCGTATAATGTCTTTCGTCAGAGCCAGGATACTATGCCCTCTTCCATCCTCCTGTTCGCCGCGGGCAGTTTACGCCCGGCATTTACCCCGCTGATAAACCAGTTCACGCACATGAGTGGAATAGACGTCAAGGTTGAATATGGTCCGGCCGGTTTATTGCGTGAGCGTATTGAAGCGGGAGAACCGTGTGCGCTCTTTGCCTCGGCCAACAGGGAACATCCGCAAAACCTGTTAGCACGTAATAAAGCCGTCTCTACGCACACCTTTTGCTGGAACAAACTGAGCCTTGTCAGCAACCGAACCGGTGTCTGGCTGGATTTACTCCGCGACCCAACTCTGCGACCAGGTACATCAACGCCCGGCTGCGACCCTTCCGGAGACTATACCTGGGCATTTTTCGACAATATGGATGTACTGGAACCAGGGCTCGGGCAACAGCTTCGGACGCGCGCAATCCCACTGGTGGGTGGTCGTGATACGGTAAAAATCCCGCAAGGAGAACTGGCGAGTACCTGGATCCTGCGCCAGGGACTGGCCGATCTGTTTATCGGTTACGCGCATTACGCACACGCGCTGCGCGCGATGCCCGACGTACATTACGTGGCTATTCCCGATGAGCACAATATTCGCTGCGAATACCAACTGGCGGTGCTTGATGCTTCCAATGAAGTCATGGCGCTGGTTGAATTCATACTCTCCCGCGCCGGACAGGAATTTCTTAGCGCCGCAGGATTCTTACCGCTTAACGACGAATAGAAAACAACGGTGCGATAAACGGCGTCTGATAGTTCTCCACGCTGAGTTTTCGCAGCGTTAAGCCATAAGCCAGGAATAAATTCTCCTCCGTCACAATGCTGTTCGTGGGCCCAGCCCGCCATTTCCCTTCAGGGAGTAGCAGCAAAGTATGGGAAGCAACCTGTAACGCATGCAGCGGATCGTGGGTCGAAAAGACAATACTGCATCCCTGTTGATGGGCCAGATCGCTGATTAACTGCAGCACCACCTGCTGATTGGCGAGATCCAGCGCGGAACACGGTTCATCAAGTAACAACGTTTGACACTCCGTCACCAGAGCCCGGGCAATCATCACCAACTGTTGCTGCCCGCCGGAAAGTGAGCCAAAAGAGCTGGAGGCGAGATGCGCGATATTCAACTGCTCTAACGCCTGCATTGATCTTTTTTGATCCTGCGGACTGGGTTGCGCAAACAGCTTCACGTGCTGTGCTCGCCCCATCAACACCACGTCGCTGACCGCGTACGGAAACGGCAGATGGCTATGCTGTGCCACAATCCCTATCCCACCGTTATTTTCAATACTCCCGCCTATAGCAGGCAGCGTGCCGGTTAACGTATCGAGCAGTGTACTTTTACCCAGGCCGTTGCGTCCCAGCACGGCCCAGATCTCACCTTTCTGGCAACAGAACGTTAGCGGCTCAAATAACGGCGCGCGATACCCATAAGTAAGCTGATGTACACGCAGTGCGGCAGGTATCATGATTTCTCCCGACGTCTGGTACGAATGAGTAAGAAAGCAAACAACGGCGCGCCGAACAATGCGGTAATGATCCCCAACGGTATCTCCGCGTGCATCAGGGTACGGGCAATATCATCCACCACAATCATAAAACCGCCCCCCAACCAGAAGGCGCACGGTAGTAAACGACGATGATCAACCCCCACCAGCAAACGCGCCAGATGAGGAATCACTAATCCAACCCAGGCAATACTGCCGCTGACCGCCACCTGAGCGGCGACCAAAAATGCGCAGCACACTAAAACGCTGCGTCGCAGAGGAACCACCGCCACGCCCAGTGCTCTGGCATCTTTGTCATTGAGCGATAACAGGTTTATCCGCCAGCGTAGCTGGTACAAAACCGTCGCGGCGATACCGACCGGAACCGCCAACAGCAGCACTTTATGCCAGTTGGCCGTCGCAAAGCTGCCAAGCAACCAGAACACAATATTAGGTAACGTCTCTTCGGTATCAGCCTGATACTGGATCAGGCTCACCAGCGCGGCAAAAAAACCGCTCAAAATGATACCCGACAGGATCAATACCAGCGTATTCTCCAGCCCCTGTAACGCAGCAATGGCATACACCAGGATCAACGCTGTCAGACCAAAGAAAAACGTTGATCCCATCATCAGCCAGGGCGAAAGACCGAGCAGGATGGCCAGTGTTCCACCAAAGGCCGCCCCCGACGTCACGCCGATAATATGCGGGTCGACCAGAGGGTTATGAAATACCCCTTGCAGCGTCGCGCCGCATAACCCAAGCGCGCCCCCCGCCAGCAGTGCCATCAGAATACGCGGTAGCCTGACTGTCCAGATAACCTGGCTGCCTATTCCCTCAGCGTCGCTATAGTGCGTCAGGTGGTAAAACACCTCGCTTAACGACAGCGGATACTGTCCGAGGCATAGCGAACTGACGCCCAGCAACAGGACCACAACGATTAAGAGCGGTTGCTGGGGCAAAATACGGTTATTTAGCTGCATCAGGCTGCCAGTTCACACGATAAAAACGTTGATAGTAGTCCTGGGCCTGCGCATCAACGTCCACGTTTTTATAGGCATCCGGATACAGTTTTTTGGCCATCCAAAGTTCACCGATCGCCAACGCTTCCGGCATCGGATAGCCCCAGGCTTTGGCATATTCAGGCATCAACCAGACGCGATGATTTTTCACCGCATCAATCCCCTGCCAGTTTGGATCGTTTTGGATCTGAGTTACCACCTGCGGATAGCGATCCTGGACAAAAATCACCTGCGGGTTCCACGCTAATACCTGCTCCAGCGCAACCTGATGGGCACCTTTCACACTGGCAGCCGCCACGTTTAATCCCCCCGCGTGCTGCATCATCAGTCCCGTGTACTTCCCGGAGCCGTAGGTCATCAGGTCGGGGTTAGCCATATAAATACGGACTTTTTGCGCATCCGGGATTGTTGCAACCGGCGCATTGAATTTAGCCCGCGCGGCAAAAATGTAGTCAATTAACGTTTCGGCCTGCGGTTTGCGCCCAACCACGTCAGCGATCAGGCGAATACCCTGCTTCAACCCTTCGTTGTAGACCTGCTCTTCATCGGCCATGGTCGGGTTCATTTTATTCTGTTGCCCGGTGGCATCCTTACGTAACGAGATAGCCACGACCGGAATACCGGCGTTCTGAATCTGCTGGATCATCTCCGCGGGCGCATAGTTGGCGACAAAAACCACCTGCGGATGAATCGCCAACAGGCTTTCGATGTTCACGCTGGTGAGATCGCCTGGCGTCGGCAATGTAGTAATCGTCGGCATAAAGCGCGCAAATTCAGGCCCGAGCTGCTTTTTCCAGCTCGACATCACACCAACAATGTCCTGCTGGGCATTGAGCTGAACCAGAATATTCAACGTCTGGTGTTGCAGCACGACCACTTTGTCCACGTGGTCAGGAATCGTGACCTGTCGACCAAGCTGATCGGTGATCGTGCGGTCGGCCTGAGCAGAAAACGCAAACAACATGCTGGCGCAAACCAGCACAAAAGAGCGGAAAGTTAACATGGGATACCATCTGAATAGAGGAGTAAAAACGATATGCATTAAATTATATAACGAGAGGCCTGGCAAACCATTTTCATCATGAGCGCACCAAACCCCACATTTCAGAGGGGAAAAAATGGCGTGCAATCCTTATCACGCCTGTCTTTATACGTGAGCGCTACTCCTGTGGGGGTAACGCGTTTAAAACTCGCATCGCCTGCTCCTGAGTGAGCGAATAATCGAAGAACTGGCGATAAAAATCTCGCGTTACGCTGACCATATCCAGGCCGCTAAACAGCGCAGGATGCAGTTTTGATGCGGCCCACTGCAGCTGCAACGCGCTTTCAGTGCCGTAACGGTCCCAGGGGAACACGCCCGCCGGATTGCGCCAGACGTTACCCTGTTTCACTGCGTTAAGTTCTTTGAACAATGCCGCATATGGCGAACTGGCGATATCACCGCACCCCGCACCGAGAATAATGACCTGTGGTTGCCAGTAAAGCACCCTCTCGGGCGACACCTCTTTCATGTTGCCGTCAACTTCACCTGCCGCATTCCGTCCACCCGCCAGCGTAATCCAGGTATCGATCAACGTGTTCCTGCCGTCGACTTTAAGCGGATTTAGCGATTGAATATGAAGTACCCGAGGGCGCTGATTTTCCGTCAGCTCCGCAGTTTTAGCCTGCACATCCGCGAGCACACGGTTGAGATACTGATTGTAAGCCGTTGCCCGGACGCGAGCCTGCTCGGTACCCAGAACCTCTGCGGTCGTAGTGACCGATTTTTCCATCGAAGCATAGTCAGTAAATGCCATTTCAAGGACCGGAATACCCGCCTGACTGTAGCTTTGAGCATCCCCTTTTCCTTTTGCCACAAACACCACGTCGACGTGCCGGGCCAGCAAATCCTCACTATTAAATGATGTTCCCCGTATCTGTAAGGCTTGCCTCAGAGAAGGATTGATTTTAAACATCCATGGCTGGTTTTCCTCATGGTTGACCGTCGCAACAATGTTACGACCTGCGCCCAGCGTCATCAGCACCGAATGATGTGCAAACCAGCCATCCGCAATACGTTCAACATGCGTGGGAACGGTAACTGTGTGACCAGCATCATCCACAACCTGGCGTGTTGCCAGGGCAGGAAACGCCAGCCACACACAAAGCAGCCATGTGTGGCACGTTTTCATAAGCAACCTCTAAAAATCAACCTGAACAGAAAACTGAGCCTGGCGCGGTGCGCCAAGTTGAGCGCTGGCAGCCCCTGCACCCGTGTAACCAGTCAATGCGCCCGGAACAATATTGGTCCAATAGTGACGGTCGGTGAGATTGGTGATATCAAACCGGAAAGTGCTTGGCGTGTTCCACAGTCTGGTGGCATAACGCGTACCGATGTCCACCGTGGTGTAACTCCCGACCCAGCTGTCGTTGGCATTATCGGTAGCCCGACGTCCGACGTAATGCACGTTCGTGTCGACATCCAGTCCCGGAACCCGTTCGATGGTGTAGATTGCGAGGATATTCGAGGCGAAGCGCGGCAAACCAACTACTTGCTTACCATCCGCATTGCTGGCCGCGGTATTATGAAGTGTTGGATCAAGCCAGGCTCCCCCGCCTAACACGCGCAAATTACGGGTGATATGCCCATCAGCCATCAGTTCCAGCCCACGGTTCTTCTGCGTACCATCCTGAGCAAAATCGCCATTGTCGTTGGTATAGGCAAAGGGGCGTTTGGCTTCAAAAAGCGCAGCGGTAAGCAGCAGATCTTTTACTGGCGCATATTTTGCGCCCACCTCCAGTTGATGGCTACGGTAGGGATCTAACACCTGCCCGGCATTGCGCGCTCCGGCGGGCGCGGTATCGCCCTGCTGCAAACTGTCCGCCCAGGTGGTATACAGCGTGACGTTCTCCACCGGTTTATACATAAGGCTGGTAGAACCGCTCATGCCATTGTCCTGCTGACGGCTGCTTTCATGTCCAGCTTTGTTGTAGTTACTGACGGTAAAGAGGTTCTCACTGCCGGAAAGCAGCAAACTCCACTGCGGGGAAAAATGCAGCGTATCGCTGAGCAAAAATGCATGCTGAGTGGTGGTCGCTGAATGATAGCGATCGTTAAAATCTGGATACGGTGGTCGTGGATAGTCGGGATGTTGATCGAGAGAAGAATGCCCCAGAGTGAAAGTGCCGCCGTTTCTTGGATTATAGTTTTTCCACACAAATCCACGCATTCCGGTAGCAATATCCTGCGTCAGCCAGCCGGTATCAACGCTACCGGTCAGGTTCGCTAAATAACTGTTGATGGTAAAGCGACTGGCCGCCGAATTAGAGGTTGTGGTGGTGTAATCGCCCCGGTTATCCGTCAGGGTGTTGGTCACGGCAGTCGACTCGCGGTCTGCAACCTGGTGCAGCGCCCCCAGGTCCAGCATCCAGTTGCCGTCAAAATCATGCTTAATATGCATATCGACGGTAGTCGTTTCGTCATCATGACCCGCATAAGATTGACCATATTTACTGTCCGTAGGATCAAATGCCGCGGGAAAGTGAACGCCTTTCGCCAGGGCAAAGCTACCCGGCATGCCTTTTTCGTAATAATGGTAATAGCTGAAATTACTCTCCAGCACCGTTTGATCTGTCAGTTGAAAGTCCAGCCCCATGCCAGCGTACTGTCGACGGACATGGCTATCGGTGGTGTAGCTATGGCCCTCATCGTTCAGCAAGTTGAGGCGATATTTCACCCGGTCTCCCGCATCGATTGGGCCGCTGAAATCCATCGATGCCAACGTTCCCGACCCTGTACCTTGCCCTACTGTGACGCGATGCAACGGTGTATCGACAGGTCGTTTAGACACCAAATTAAACATCCCTGCTGGATTAGCAGGGCCATACAGCGATCCAGCGATGCCGCTCAACACCTCAATGTTCTGGAACTGTTCGGTCGAATATTCCGTCGTGGAGACGGCGTTCAGGCCATCAATCATATGGTTTTGTACCACGCTCCCCTGCATGCCGCGGGTTTGTGGGCGGACGCCGTCACCCTGAACGGACGGTAGGTAGCGATAGGCGTCTTTCACATCTTTGATTTGTTGCTGATCCAGCACTTTTTTCGACAACGTCTGCACCGACCAGGGAACGTCTATCAACTCTCGCTCGCCGAGGCTACCTAACGTTGCTTTTTTTTCGCTCGCCGGAGGTTCATGTTCCGATAACGAGGATTGTGACGTGGCTGGCGCCGAAACGATGACGGTATCTTCAGCATGAGCCGTGACGGCAGTAGAAAAACAGGCAAAGGTTAACAACCCAGAGGCCACTGGGGTAAATTTGTTATTTAACATTCGTTAATTCAATTCGTTAGATAGAAAGACTGGAGGCCGCTAACGCAAGCGCCTTCTCTTGAAGAGTACAGTTATTATATTTGTATGATGAATAGGATAGACCCAATCGATATATATGTAAATATATAACGACGTGTTGTTGATAAATCCACGACAACAAAAAAGCCGACGGTGATGACGACCGTCGGCTTTGGGTAAATGACAATTAACGAATTACTTGGTTGCTGCTTTGATAATATCGAGCGCTTTGGCGAACTGATCCTGCGGAATTGTCAGCGGGTAAAGGAAACGAATAACGTTGCCATACTGACCGCAGGTCAGCAGCAGTAATCCTTGCTCAAGGGCTTTCTTCTGCACGCGTTGCGCGGCTGCGGCGTTGGGTTCTCCTGTCGCTGCATCACAGAATTCAGCAGCAATCATAGAGCCTAAACCTCGCACTTCGGCCAGTTCAGGACACCCTGCTTGCGCGTCTGTCAGAGCGGCGCGCAGCTGTTCGCCGAGAGCCGCCGCACGCTGGCATAGCTGCTCATCACGAATGATATCCAGCACCGCATGGGCCGCTGCAATCGACAGCGGGTTTCCGGCGTAGGTTCCCCCCAGACCACCCGGCGCAGGCGCATCCATAATTTCGGCTTTGCCCACGACGCCTGACAGCGGCATGCCGCCCGCAAGGCTTTTCGCCATGGTCATCAGGTCCGCTTTATCGGCGTAATGATCCATCGCAAACAGCTGACCCGTACGGGCAAACCCGCTTTGTACTTCATCAGCAATCATCACGATGCCATGCTCGTCGCAAATACGGCGGATGGCAGCCACAAACTCTGGCGGTGCCACCACGAAGCCCCCTTCACCCTGGACGGGTTCGAAGATAATCGCCGCAACCTGGGTTGGATCGATATCGGCTTTAAACAGACGCTCAATCGCTTTTAGGGAATCCGCCGTGGAAATGCCCTGCAATTCAGAAGGATACGGCGCATGGTAAACAGAGCCTGGGAACGGGCCGAACCCTTTTTTATAGGGTGCCACCTTGCCGGTTAACGCCATCGTCATGTAAGTTCGCCCATGAAAACCACCGCCAAATGCGATAACGCCAGGACGGCCGGTATGCGCGCGCGCAATTTTCACCGCGTTTTCTACTGCTTCAGCCCCGGTAGTGAAGAATGTGGTTTTACGCTTGCCGTCGATTGGCGCAACGGCGTTGATTTTCTCAGCCAAAGACACATAGCTTTCGTACGGGACAATCTGATAAGCCGTATGGGTAAAAGCCTGAAGTTGCGCTTCGACTGCCTGCACCAGGCGAGGATGGCGGTGTCCGGTGTTCAGCACGGCGATCCCGGCGGCAAAATCGATGTACTGATTGCCTTCGATATCGGTAATTGTGCTGTTTTCTGCCGACTGGGCATAAAAATCACACATCACACCCACGCCACGCGGGGTGGCATCCAGACGACGTTGTTGCAGGTTTTTATTGTTCATTCTCTACACCTTGTCCATTAATACATTTCGGTTGAATTACCCTTTAAATTTAGACGCCGTCTGGTACTTTAATCGAGAGCCAAATCGTTTTATTTTAAGGATCCAAATGCGTTCACTTGCCGGAGATGTGATCAAGCATGCATTTAATCAGCAGACTGACGAAAAACTACATCGCCGCCTGTATGCCGCCATTTGTAGTTGCATCCTCGAAGGTAGCCTGAAACCGGCTACCCGAATGCCTCCGTCGCGTGACCTGGCAGGAGAGCTGACGCTATCGCGCAATACCGTCCTGCGGGTGTACGAACAGTTGCAAGCTGAAGGGTATATTTCCGCGCGCACCAGCAGCGGCACATTTGTGACCGACAGCGTGCTGGACAATCTCGACCTGCGTCCTGACAAAGAGCCTGTTGCTGCCGCTCTGGAAGATCACACCCGCTTATCCGCCCGCTGCCTTGAGCTGTTAGGTAATGCCAGCGCCAGTCCCCGTCAGTGGGGCGCGTTTATTCCAGGCGTACCTGACGTAGAGCATTTCCCACACCGGGTACTCAAGAAAATTCAGGACCGGCTGGCAAGACGACTGCGCCCGGAGTTTCTCACTTACGATGCAGCAGGCGGCGTGAATGAGCTAAAAGAAGCACTGGCAGACTATCTGCGCACCGCTCGCGGCGTACGGTGTTCACCGGAGCAAATTCTGATTACTGAAGGTATTCACCAGGCCTTGGATCTGGTGACCCGGACTTTATGCAACCCCGGCGATCACGCCTGGATTGAGGAGCCGGGTTACTGGGGAATCAAAAATATTCTGCGCATCAATGCCGTTAATTTTTCTGCTATTCCGGTTGATGAACAAGGCATGGTCCCGCCGGATGCAGGTGAAACACCGCCAAAACTTATTTTTGTGACACCGTCACATCAATACCCACTCGGTTCTGTAATGAGTCTGAGTCGCCGCCGGCAACTTCTCTTTCGCGCACGTGAAACGCGAAGTTGGATAGTGGAAGATGATTACGACAGTGAGTTCCGCTTTTCCGGCCAGCCGATTCCCTCTTTGCAGGGGCTGGAAGAAGAGACACCGGTCATTTACATCGGGACATTCAGTAAGACCCTCTATCCCGCACTGCGACTCGGGTATGTCGTGCTACCTAAATCGCTAGCCGCTCCGCTGAAAAAGGTTCATAACGACCTTTATCGTGGTGGACATCTGTTGATTCAGGCCGCACTGGCGGAGTTTATTCGCGAGGGTTATTACGCGGCACACATTCGGAAAATGCGTCAGCTATACAGTCGTCGTCGCCAGATGCTGGTAGAGCTTATCAGCCGCCAACTTGGTGAACATTTTCTTGGTTCTTTCAGCAGCAACGCCGGGCTGCATATGATCTTACAGTTACCCGCCGGGAGTGATGATGCGGTCATTGCCCAACAGGCGAATGCGCAAGGGTTGCTGGTGCGCCCACTGTCACGCTACTACGTGAATGAAGAGAAACGCAGCGGCCTGTTGCTGGGGTTTGCCAGCATTGAAGAGCATGAAATGACGGCGGCGTTTACCCGACTCGCGGATATTATCAGAGTAAACACCGTGTAAGCACTGCCGGATGGCGGTGCAAGCACCTTACCCGGCATACGATTTAATGTGACGCTTTTTTAACGCCAGCCAGGTCTTCCTGGCTTACTTCGCGATTCCCTTCACCCCAACTTTTACGTACGTAGTTAATCACGTCGCGCATTTCGTTGTCGCTTAACAAGCCACCGTAGGCAGGCATCTTAAAGGAGACGCTGCCACGCGTTGTCGGTGTTTCTGCGCCGTGGGCAATCACTCTGAACAGCGGTGTCGGGTCATCAACCATCACCAGTGGATTGTTAACTAAAGAAGGCGCGTTATCATCCGTACCTTTCCCTTCCAGACCGTGACAAGTTGAACAGTAGCGGTTATAGGTCACTTTGCCCGCCTCAGGTGAATTCGACCAGGATGCTGTAGTCGCCGCAGCACGTACCGTTTCAGGCTTCCCACTTTTCAGGCTCAACAGATATTGGGCGATCGCCGTGGCATCTTCGTCGGTCAGATACTGTGTACTCTGCGTGACGACTTCAGCCATCGAACCTGAAACCGCGGCATGCTTGCTTTTACCAGTCAGCAACAGCGATTTTAACTCCTGCTCAGACATACCGGTGCCGCGCAGCGACGGTGCATACCAGCCGTCAATCATCGCGCCGCTCAGGTATTCGGCATCAGCATTAGTATACGCTTTTTCGTTCATCGCCATGCCTCTCGGGGTATGGCATGAACCGCAGTGTCCGGGGCCTTCCACCAGATAAGCGCCTCGTTTTACCAGGGCAGCATTATCATCCGTTTTCGCGCCCTCTACAGCCGTCACTGGCGCGTCGGTAAACAGCCAGTTCCAGATATGCAGCGGCCAGCGGGCGGAGAGTAGCCACGGAATGGCATTCTCTTTATTGGGCTGTGCTGACGGCGTGACGTCATGCATAAAATAGCTATACAGCGCCTTAACATCCTCGTCAGAAAGTTTTGCATACGAGGGATAAGGCATCGCCGGATAGAGCGGATGACCATCTTTGGCAATCCCCTGCCGTACGGCCTTCTCAAAATCCTCGTAAGAATAGTTACCAATACCCTGCGTCTTGTCCGGGGTAATGTTGGTCGAATAAATATCCCCTACCGGAGTAGGAAACTTTTTGCCCCCCGCCATCGCTGCACCACCTTCAGCGGTATGACAGGCGACACAGTCTGAAATTCGCGCGATGTATTCACCGTTAGATTCAGCAGCGCTTACCGAAGCGGTAAATAAACAGGCGGCGAGAATGGTTACGTTACGCATAGATCACCCCATATCCTTGAGTTCATTAACCGCACGCCATGCCTGATCGATTGCCGTATGGGCATAAGCACTCCAGTCAGAATCGGAGTTAGCGATGGCAATGCGACCGACTGGCTGACGCGCCCGCTCGATAATTTCTGGCATCTTATCCATATCATCGAACAGCGAGTTGGCGTAGTACGCATAGCCATGCGCCCAGCGGTTAACCGTAATGGCGGAAATATCGCGTTGATTATCAAAGCCTGTTGAGCCAAACATCTCCTGCAACTGGGAGCGAATCATCTCCTCATGCGCCGCAAAGGTGGTCCCCAGCAAATAGGCTCGTCCCAGACGGAACTGCTCTCTGGCCGACAGGTTACTACCCGGATAGGTCGGCACATAGACCATATGAATGACCATCGGGTCGTCCGGGGAGGCCGGATGTTGATACCCACCAATACTGACCGGATAGTCGAGCTTGACCCTGCTATAAGGTGCCGCCGGAGAATAAAACTCATGCACGCCAAGCTGTTTGAACGCCTGCCAGTTTTTGACCACCACGTTGGTGTACACCAGCGGTGCCTTCACGTTCAGTTTAAGATCCGCCTGCTGCTGTTCCGGCATCTCAGGCACCAGATACGGGATCATCATGTTATAGCCTGCCATGATGGTGTTCTTACCGCGCACACGGTGCATTTTACCGTCACGCAGATAGGTCACCGCCACGCCATCCTGCACGTTGGCCGCATTAATCACCGTGCTGTTCAGGCGCAGGCGCGTAGTGTTTTCCGGCAGATCCAGCTTTTCGTAATGTAGTCTGGCGAGGACAGAGTCTTCCATCGTGTTGCCCGGTAGCGCATCCGGCAGCATATATCTGACTAACAGGCGGGCTAACCCGGCGTTACCGTCCGGGAAGTGGTAAACATACGGCTCTTCGAGGTCGGCCAGCGACTCTCCGTCCAGCGGCGGTAACCCCATCCCTTCCATGCCGGGTAAGGCGCACGCCCTGGCATCACTACAGGAAATACCTTCAATACCAATAGCAAAGAAGTCGTTGGAACGCTGCTGGAAATAGAGCAGCGCCATTTTGCTCAAACCGACTTTTGTTGCCAAAAATTCACTGTAGCTGTGGGTATCCAGCCATTCCATTTTCTCATCGACCGTCATTCCCGGCAGGTAATCACCGGGCCGGACGTGCAGGTCGATCAGCGCTTTTCTGTCATTCTCACTTAGCGGAAAATCATTGATAAAGTCTTCAATTTTACGCCCATTGAGCCTGTCCGGCGGAATATCATCAGATACCGCGCGGCCCGGATCGCCGCTGACGATTTTTGTTTCGCCAAAATTCTTCTTATCGAAGAAAACGCCACGACTGAGCTGCCAGTCGGGGTAGAAGTTTACGTCAAAACTCTCTTTCAACCGCGTGACGCTGACGCCCACGGTTTCCATCAACTTTTGTACTTCAGGGCTGAAATTATGCGCAGGGGACTGGAATGCTTCGCTGCCACCATAACCGAGTAATTTCTTACCCGAGCTGGTAAATTCATTGCGTTTGGCGTGTCCACCAAAGTCGTCATGGTTATCGAGGATCAGGATCCGGCTATTTTGCCCGGCAACTTGACGCCAAAAACAACCGGCAGCTAACCCGCTAATACCGCCACCCACAATCACCAGATCGTACTCTTCCTCAACGGGCAGAGCGTTTAAATCAAAATGTTTATGCTCGCGACCTAGCGCATGCGCCATTTCAAACGATCCAGGATGATTGCCCCGCAGCCCCGTCAGCGCAGGAGGATAATAATTTCCATCTATAAATGCGTTTCCCTTTCCTGCCGCCCTGACCCACTCCAGCGGGGTAAGTCCCGCCGCAATAGTCACCGCGACGCCGTTGAGAAAATCACGTCTGGTAATTGCCATTAACTTTTTTCCTTATTGCTACACACTGCCTTTAATACGACACAAATAAGAGAGATACCCCTTCTTATTTATAAAGGGGTACAACCGACTACTTCACTGGCTTTAACTCTTCATCCAGTTTTTTAGAATCATAATAATCACCCTGCCAGGTGATTTTTCCTGCTTTAACATGAATATAGCTGACGCCTTCAAATTTGATCGGATTATTTGTCGGCGGACTCCCTGCCCATTCACCACTATTTTTACCTGAAAATTCCCAACGAAAGGCCACGGTGTCTTCGTCGTAGACGGGCTTGCCGACCATTTTCCAGCTAAGATCTGGAACCGCCTTAATAAAAGCGCCGATAACCTCTTTTTCTGCTTTTTCCCTGCCGTTTACCGGTTCTCCCGCGGCGGCATCATAATAGACCGCATCATCAGCAAGAAATTGAGCGGCTCGCGAAGCATCATGCGCATTCCACGCCGCCATATACTCTTTTACGGTATTCAGCGATGTACTTTCTGCCAGGCTATAGCCCGAGAACATCACTAATGAAAGCACCGCGAGTTTTAATGTTTTCATCGTAATCCTCTCTATTCAGAAATGTCGCACATGATATGTTTCACCCGAGTGTATTCCTCGAGCGAATAAGATGAGAGATCTTTGCCATAACCCGATTTTTTGAACCCGCCGTGCGGCATTTCGGCGCACAGAGGAATGTGATTGTTAATCCACACCGTGCCAAAATCGAGGTCAATGCTGAAGCGTTGGGCGCGACCATGATTACTGGTCCAGACGCTGGCGGCAAGACCATACTCCACATCATTCGCTTTGTGTAGTACCTCTTCGTCAGTAGTAAACGACTGAATAGTCATCACTGGGCCAAATACTTCATGTTGAATAGCTTCATCATTTTGATGCACTCCGGAGACGATCGTCGGCTCAAAATAGAAGCCTGGACCAGGCCCGACGCGCCCACCGGTTTCAATTTTCGCATGTGCCGGTAAACGCTCAATAAAGCCTTTCACCTGCTCCAGCTGATTCCGGCTATTCAATGCACCGTACAGTGCATTTTGATCTTCTGGCGGCCCAAATTTGATTCTTTTTGTTTTCTGGATCAGTTTTTCCAGAAACTCAGCGTAGATAGATTGTTCTACCAGAATCCGCGTAGCCGCTGTGCAATCCTGCCCGGCATTGAAAAAGCCTGCCGTGGTGATCGTCGCAATCGCCTTGTCTATATCCGCATCGGCGAACACGATTGCGGGCGCTTTCCCGCCCAATTCCAGGTGTGCTCGGGTCAGGTTTGCCGCCGCCGAAGCCGCAACCTGCAAACCCGCACGGACCGAACCGGTAATAGAAACCAATGAAGCCTTCGGGTTTGAAACCACCAGCGAACCAGTGCTGGCTTTGCCCAACACAACGTTAAATGCCCCTCTCGGGAACAACGGTGCGGCCAGTTCAGCCAACAGCAGCGTACTAACTGGCGTGGTGTCGCTTGGTTTTAACACCACAGTGTTGCCTGCCGCCAGCGCTGGTGCAATCTTCCACACCGCCATCATGAACGGGTAGTTCCACGGCGTCACTTGCCCAACAATACCCAGCGGTTCACGACGAATGGTTGAAGTAAATCCTGCGGAATATTCTCCAGCCGCCTTTCCTTCAAGACAGCGCGCCGCACCAGCAAAAAAGCGGATGGCATCGCAAGATGCCGCGATCTCCTCTTTCTCAATAAAATGGCGAAGCTGACCGGTTTCCTGGCTCTGCGCGGTTACCAGTCGCTCAACGTTACGTTCAATCTCATCGGCCAGCCGCAACAATGCTTTTTGCCGCTGTGCCGGCGTCGATTTTCTCCAGATGCTAAACGCCGCCTCCGCTGCTGAGTAAGCCTGCTCTACCTCCGCCTCGTTAGCGTTGGGAGATATTGCGTACGTTTCACCGTCAACCGGACTCACCAGTTCGAAGCTATCTTCGCTACTGCCTGCTACATAGTGCCCATTAATAAAATGCTTCAGGGTTTTCATGTTTGTCTCCTGCCAATTAATACATAAAGAATCTTATGTAATATATATATTGTAAAATTTTTTCAAATGCGCAACATTGACACTATGATAAGCCTCGCATTTTTAACTTAATTTTTACATTTTCAGGATGAGGCTTTTTATTGCCAGCTGACGCGTTACGCCCAGCTCATCATAAGGTTATCGGGACACACATCCGCTTGTGCAGTGACGTTGCGCCCAGGCATGTAAAATAACTCGGCCATTCTTACCTTCCTTGCCCGACGGGCATGTGTTAAAAATGGTCGTTGTTTCAGGGAATTGAGTACAGAAAAGATTATGATTACTCACGCGGTCATATTTGCGCCTATCGGGCAGGTCAGTCGTTCAGACCAGATAGTCCAACGCCTTTCAAATGCCATTATCACGGGGTTGCTGGAGCCAAAAGAACAGCTCCCCAACGAAACTGATTTGGCAAAGATGATGGGTGTCTCACATATCACTATCAGAGAAGCGCTAAACACGCTTCGGGCTAATAATCTTATCCATACGGTTCGTGGTCGTAATGGCGGGAGTTTCGTTTGCGAAAATATTGATGGCAAAAATAGCGCCCTGCATCCGTTCAAGGCGATCAGTACGGATTATCTGTCTGATCTGGGTGAAATGCATTGCGCCATTATTAGCCATAGCGCGCGGCTGGCTTCCCGACGGATGACCGGTGCGGATATCGCCAAATTTCGCGAGTTTGTCGAGGTGCTCAGAAAGGCAAACTCACCTGAGTTGATGACCCAGGCCGATATGCGTTGTCTGCTGGCGATTGCCGCAAGTTCGCATTCAGCGCGACTGGCCAATCAGGAGCTGCAGGTTCAGGCTGAATGGGCATCGCTGGTGGCGATACTTTATCGCACAGACAGTATTCATGCAGAAATTACCGCGCTTTATTCGGCGCTGGCCGATGCGCTGGCTGCTCACAACGAGGCAGAGTCAGTACAGTTTGCCACGCGGATCATCGACACGTTTACCTACTACCTTATTGAAAAAAAGCTGAAATATAACTCGAACTGACAATCAGTGAAGGCAGGACAGACAATGAGCTCTTCGACATCCCTAAGCGCATTAATTCGTAAAATTGATGACATTACTGTTTCTACCGTAGATTCTACCGTTGCGCTGGCGAGGAGCATCCATGAGGCGATTTCAGGGGTACAAAAGGCCTCAGCCGAGGTCGTTCTCGACCCCTCAGTCAGATCCACCGTTCAACAGCACATCAAGCGCACGCTCAATAACAACCATTACTGCTCAGGGGCGGGATTCGCCAGCCATATTGAGAGCACCGCAACCACAAAAGAGTATTGGTTGCTGGAGTGGTGGTATAAGAAAGATAATGGTTTGAGCCAGGCGCATCTGGATTTGGATCAGGCCACGCAACAACGACTGGACTTCAGAACCTTTGAGTGGTTTAAGCATTCTCCTCCGGCTGGCAAAGCCTATATCCACGGTCCCTACGTCGACTATATTTGCAATATCTCCTATACCCTGACGTCAGCCGTCCCGGTCTACTACAACGATCAGTTTCTCGGTGTTGCCGCGGTCGATCTGCTGGTCAGTCAGATAGAAGCCGAACTGCTTTCCTGTGCCCATCCTGACTATGTGATTCTGACTAATCTGGAAAACAGGATCATTTTCTCCAGTTGGCCACGTTTTCGCGTGGGTGAATTGCTGTCACCTGCAAACAGTACAGTGGTGTATCAGAGCGACTACTTTATCCTTTATCACTATCAAAACTAAGGGCCCGAAGGCCCTGAGTTTTTAGTTATCCTGCCCCATATTGAGCTTATTGGCGTAGGCAATGGCGTCGTTTTCCGGCGCCGCTGAACGACCAAACGGACGGGTCAGGAACATATAAATAAGCCCCGAGCCAACAACAATCGCCAGGCCAAACAGGACCGTCCAACGGTCGATGAAGTCGCTGCTGTCTGCCGGTTGCGCCAGTAACCAGATCCCGCACAATCCGTAAGCTAACGCCAGCACATTCACGATTACGCCCCAACCGCCAATAGTCCACTCCCCCGCCGGTTTCCAGCCTTTCAGACGCTGACGCAGCGCGGCCAGCACAACCATCTGGAACGAGATGTATATCCCGATTACAGCAAACGCGGTGATACGCGACAGGTTATCTGGCTGGAAATAAACCCAAACGCAGATAATCACTGGCAGCAGGCAACTGACGACCATGGCATTATCCGGAACACCATTTTTAGAGATTTTGGCCATCCATTCACTTCCCGGCAGCATTCTGTCGCGGGAGAAAGAAAAGATAAGACGGCTTAACGCAGCCTGCAGAGACAAAATGCACGACAACATGGCGATAATTGCGACGACGATAAAGACAGTTGCGCCAGTTTCGCCCAGAGCTTCATTAAGGATTGCAGGGATAGGATCGGACGTTTTGCCATTCACGATGCTGACCAGATTCGGTGAAGCCAGCAAATAACCCATAACAGAAATAATGGCGGAAATCGCGCCGAATACGATGCTTAAAATCATCGCCACCGGGATCTTTTTACTTGGATTCTGCACCTCTTCCGCAACGTTACCGCAGGCCTCAAAGCCAAAGAACATAAACAGCCCCATCAGCGCAGCGGACATAAATGCAGTGGAGTAGCTGCCGTCATGCGCCAGCACGCCCATCGAGTCAAAAATCACAGAGAACGGCTGCGAACGGTGGAAAATCAGCAGATAAATCCCCAGCGCGATCACGCTGACAATTTCACACCAGAAACCAATTTTTGCCACCCGGGCCAGATTTTTAGTCCCGGACATATTAACGGCCATCATCAACAGCAGCAGCAGGACAGAAGTCACCAACATCGTGGCCGGCGTCTGACCATAGTGGAAGAGTGATTCAACAAACGTTGATGTATATTCCGCGATCGACGTAATGGTGACCACCAGCGCCCACAGGTAGATCCAGGCGGCGATCCACGCATACTTCTTGCCCCACAACCTTCTGGCCCAGGGGTAAAGCCCGCCGGTTATCGGATACTGGGAAGCAACCTCACCAAACACCAATGCCACCAAAAGTTGCCCACATGCGACGATTAAAATCCACCATACTGCGGGCGGCCCCGCCAGCGTTACGGCCAGCGCAAACAGCGAATAGACGGCAGTAAGCGGCGACAGGTAGGTAAAACCCAACGCAAAGTTTGAAATAAGACCTATCGATCTATTGAACTGTTCTTTGCCATCTTTTTGAAAATTATCGTTTTTCTTATCAGGTGTCTGTTCCATATAGCTTTCTCTTTTGTGGAATAGTCGCAAGGTTGAACGATTAATGTATAAAAGATATTAAGTTATATGTATAGTGATTTTGTCGCAGATTTGTTAAAAATGATCGCGCATCACGTTAATGAAAAAGTGGAGATAAAACGGTAGAGAGAGCGAGAATTTTGCGGTATTTACAACCAACGATTCTTTAGCAATTGCGAACCATAGGCTATTTTGGCGGATAAATACGCACAGCGGATTGCGTTCGATGCTAAGTAGCAAGAATCGCTGCTGTTAAGCAACATTTTTGCAATATAATAACGTGATGTTAAACGCTGAACCTGAGCAGGTGAATGATGGAAATTGATCTCGATAATCTGGTCTTTGATGGACTGGAAGAAGCGCAAGAGCGTAACGCTGAACGTCTGGAAGATGCAGACAAGAAAGCGCAGGAAATTATTGCTGATAATGACTGCGGCGACGCCTGCAAAATCTGATTTCCAAACCGGCGTAATGCCGGTTTTTATTGCCTGTTTAAGCCACCCGCTTCAGCCCGTATACCGCAACGCCTCAATCAGTTGCGCAAAAGCGGCGGTATGCTGTTTTCGGCTGGGATAGTACATATAATAGCCAGGAAAAGGTTCACACCAGTCCTCTAACACTTTTTCCAATGCCCCCTCAGCAACAGCCTGTTCGACGGTGTCTTCCGGCACAAAAGCCAGCCCCATTCCCGCCATCGCTGCGCTAATTCGCGGAGGTAGATTGTTAAAAATAAGCTGCCCTTCCACCCGTACGCGCAAATCTTGCCCGTCTTTAGCAAACTCCCAGGCGTATAATCCGCCCAACGTCGGCATGCGCATGTTAATACAGCTGTGATTTTGCAGGTCGTGAGGGGTTTGCGGTTTGCCATGACGAGCAAAATACGCCGGTGACCCCACCACTACCATGCGCCAGTCCGGGCCAATTCTTATGGCGACCATGTCTTTTGCCACCTGCTCACCGAGCCGAATACCCGCGTCATAGCGGCCAGTCACAATATCCGTCAGACTATTGTCGATGGTCATTTCCACATTCACATCAGGGTAAGCCTGCAAAAACGGCTCCAGCGCGGGCCAGACGGTAGATTGCAATGCATGTTCGCCCAGCGTCAGGCGAATGTTACCGGCCACGCGCTGACGGACATCGGTTAATGCCAGCAGCTCTGTTTCAATGTCATCAAAACGCGGGCTGATACTGTTGATAAGCCGTTCTCCGGCTTCGGTCGGCGCAACGCTGCGCGTGGTGCGGGTCAGAAGCCGTACATCCAGCCTCTCTTCAAGCCCACGAATCGCATGGCTTAGCGCGGATTGCGAAACCCCAAGTTTTGCCGCTGCCCGGGTAAAACTACGCTCGCGGGCAACGATAATGAGATAATAGAGATCGTTAAAATTATCACGCAGCATGCTTATCCCCACTCCAGACCTGTTGTGACATATGGTACAGGTCCGGAGGGTATTCCAGTAGCATTTCTGGACATTAGCACAACTCAATCTTATTCAAGCGTGCTCTCTCACAAAAACAAAATGCGAATTATTACCAGGCTTATGCACGATTTTACCTTTCACTCATGCATTATTTTCACCCGCTATTAACACATCCTTCACTAATAACATTTTGTATATAGATAAGAATTTTTTCTTATTTTGTCCCAACCGTAAGTTATGGGAGCGTAAAAAGCACAAACCAAAAACTACAGGGATTTCATACAATGATGGCAACGAAAACGTACCGCGCTAAAAAAACACTGCTGGCATTGGGCGTGCTGCTGGTCTCAGGACTTACCGTCTCGCAGGTTCAGGCTGACCAACTGGCCGATATCAAAGCCGCAGGCGTCGTAAAAGTCGCGACATTTGACGCGAATCCTCCGTTTGGCTCCGTCGATGCCAAAACCCATAAGATTGTCGGCTACGACGTTGATTTTGCCGAAGCGCTGGCCAAATCCCTTGGTGTAAAACTGGAACTGGTGGCGACCAATCCGGCAAACCGCATTCCGTTATTACAATCCGGTAAAGCTGATTTAATCGTCGCGGATATCACGATTACACCTGAACGGGCGCAGGTAATAAATTTCTCCGTCCCTTATTTTGTTACCGGCCAGCAGTTCCTTGTGCCAGCAAAATCTCCGGATAAGCTCGATGAATACAGCAAGGCACGCATCGGCGCGGTAAAAGGCACTACTGGTGAACAGGCACTGCATCAGCGCTTCCCGCAGTCGCGCGTGGTGGCCTACGACGACATCCCGCTGGCGTTAACCGCGCTACGCAACGGCAATGTTCAGGCCATTACCCAGGACAGTACAATTCTGGCCGGTTTATTAGGCGGTGCGCCGGATAAAGCCGATTTCAAAATTCTGCCGGACCTGCTGAGCAAAGAAGAGATCGGCGTGGGGGTGAAAAAAGGTGAGCCAGCGTTGTTAAAAGCCGTCAACGATGAACTTTTGAAGCTGGAATCTACCGGGCAGGCGGCCAAAATTTATGATGTCTGGTTTGGTCCTGAAACCAAAAATCCGCAACCCCGCGCCTTTAAAATAGAAGCCAAGTAATATGCTCTCAGCCCTTTTTCATCGCTCCGCAGCTTCGGCTGCGGATTTTACCCATTTGCGCCAGGCGAGCGTCGAACTGCGCAATGTGATTAAACAGTATGACGCTCATTCTGTCCTTAACGGCGTTAGTTTGGCGGTTGAACCCGGTGAAGTGGTGACCATTCTGGGGCCTTCCGGCTCAGGAAAGTCCACTCTTATACGTCTTATCAACCAGCTTGAGTCGCTCAGCGGTGGCGAAATCTTCATTGATGGTAAACCGATTAGCCAGTTGCGTGGGGCGGCGTTACGCCAGCTACGTAGCCGTATCGGTTTCGTATTTCAGCAATTCAATCTTTATTCGCACCTGACTGCGCTGCAGAACATCGCGCTGGCGCTGGAATATGTTCACGGCTGGAACAAGACGGAAGCGGAACGTCGGGCACTCGAGTTACTGGAAAAGGTAGGACTGGCGGAAAAAGCCAACGCCTATGCCGCGCAGTTGTCCGGAGGGCAGCAGCAGCGCGTGGCCATCGCCCGCGCACTGGCTTCATCACCGCAAATTATTCTGTTTGATGAGCCCACTTCCGCGCTGGATCCGGAAATGATCGGCGAGGTACTGCAGGTGATGAAAAATTTGGCCCACAGCGGTATCACCATGATCGTCGTGACCCACGAAATGCATTTTGCCCGCGAGATTGCCGATCGGGTGGTTTTCATCGATGGTGGCGATATTCTTGAAGTGGCCCCGCCGGAGGATTTTTTCGTCCGACCACAGCACCCAAGAACCCAGCGTTTCCTGAAAAAAGTGCTCGACCCGTTACACCAGGAGTCATCATCATAATGCATGCAATGGACTGGCAGGGAGTGCTGAGCGGGCAACCCCTGCAATGGATAATTTCCGGTTTTCTCACCACGCTCTGGGTGACGCTGGCAGGTATCGTGCTCGCCACGCTCATTGCCATCTCACTGCTCGGCCTGCGCCTGACGGGCAATCGTCTCGCTAAAGCGATGGTCGGGGTGTGGGTCTCGGTGTTTCGTAATACACCTTTACTGGTGCAACTGATGTTCTGGTATTTTGCCGCCTGGAACTGGCTACCCCGTGACGTCATTAGCTTTATCAATGCCGATCATCCATGGTCAATTTTGCCGGGTGATGTCTGGTGGTTAACACCGGAGTTTATCTGTTCAGCATGGGGGCTTGGCGTATTTACCTCAGCATTTTTGGTTGAAGAGATCGCCTCTGGTTTACAAGCTGTTTCTGCCGGACAACGCGAGGCTGCCGTGGCGCAGGGGTTTTCATCCTGGGCGATATTTCGTCATATTCTGCTGCCTCAGGGGCTGGCAAACGCCTGGCAACCGATTGTTGGGCAATATCTCAACCTGTTGAAGCTTTCCTCGCTTGCCAGCGGTATTGGATTTGCTGAGCTCACCTACCAGGTACGGCAAATTGAGAGCTACAACGCGCACGCGCTGGAAGCCTTTGCCGTTGGCACCGCACTCTATCTGTTTACCGGCATCGTTCTGGGTATGCTGCTTACCCGTCTTGGCCCTCAGTCTGCGTCGGGTAAATCGTCAAAGATAAGAATGCGCATCTTCAGCGTCAGGAGCATACTGCATGATCGCTAATGTTTCGGTCATTACCGACAATCTTGACTATCTCCTGTGGGGACGTGTAGCTGAGGGGCAACCCGGCGGCGTCCTGCTCACTTTGCTGATGGCTATCGGTGCGGCTTTGCTGGCGCTGCCTGGCGGGATCGTTCTTGCCTGTTGTGCCTAGCGATTTCCGGGCGCGGTTCGCAACGGATTGTTTATCTGGGCGGAATTTATTCGCGGCATTCCGCTCATCTTTGTGATTTTCTGGATGTGGTATTTGCTACCCATGCTGACCGGAAGCGATCTGCCCGGTGCCGTTACCGTGACACTGGCGCTGGCATGGTTCACCGCCGCCTCGGTGATGCACTCGGTGTATGCTGGAATTAGCGCACTGCCTGGCGGGCAATATGAAGCGGCAGTTGTTCAGGGTTTTCGCCCGGATCAGGCCCTATGGCTTATCTTGCTGCCGCAGGTGCTGCGTAACGTACTGCCGTCGCTGACAGGGATTTTTATTGGGCTACTGAAGGACACGTCACTGGCGTTTATTGTTAACGTGCCGGAACTCACGACGGTTGCCGGTCAGGTTAACAGCCGGGTGCAGATCTACCCTGCTGCCATTTTTATCTTTACCGGGCTGGTCTATTACCTGCTGTGCTTTAGCCTTGAAAAAATCACCCAGCGCCGATTCGCACTAAAATGACCTCTCGGCTCAACATTCCACGAACTGATGGTCTTCGTTGAGCCGATATTTCACGCCCGCCCGAATGTTATTTTCCCCTTCAACGGCAAGCGCAAAACGCATTCTTTCGCCATCGTGATAAGCCAGCGCCGCACATCCGCCGGGACCAAGAATTATCGAGTCGACAGCACCGGTACTGGCAACAACGGCGTTCTCTCCGCTGGCAATAATGTGGATATTGTCCGCGCAGTTAGCGATTTTCGCCTCTGCGCCAAAACAGGCCAGCTGGGTTAAATCACCGCTACTGGCAATCCGGTTTCGGTCGCCGAGCGAACTGATACGTACGCGCATGCCGGTACTGGCAATACGCGTTCCGTCGCCCACGCTGCTGATACGCGCCGAGTTTCCCGCAATCGCTATTCGTCCGCGATCGCCTGAACTGCCGATATGCGTGTTATAGCCTACACTGCCAATCCGTGCGCTGTAACCGGCACAGGCGATCTGCGCAGCATACCCGGCGCTGGCAATTTTAACGTTGTCACCCGCACTGCTAAACCGGGCATAATCTTCCGCACTCGCCAACGGACGGCTGGTTTCCCCCGCGGCTTGCTCACAGGAAATATTCCCCATTGCGTCAATATCCTGCTGAGCAAAACTCGCCTCTTCCCGCCATTTTGACCAGCCGTATTCCACCAGGCTATTTGCCCAATCGGTATACCCTTCCCGCTGGAGCGCGCGATGAACATCGGCATAGCTTCCTCCTGCGGGAAACGCGCGTAGAAACCAGCGGTACATGACGGGCCCAACACGCCAGGCCCGTAAGTCACTTCGCGTAATCATCATCGCTTAATGCCGGTGGTAGCCATCCACCATACACTTAAAGGTTTCGCCCGGTGTGCGACCCGTAGTGCAGAGATAAAGATGCCCAAAAATGAAAAACAGACTGACTATTGCCAGCGCAAAGTGCGCCTGAAGTAGCCAGTAACGCACCCCGGGGAACAGATCGCCGACGGCCGTCGGGTAAAGCGATAACAATCCAGTGATCAGTAGCAGTGGCAACAAACCATACATCACGCCAACATAGGCCGCCTGCTGTAACGGATTAAACTTAGAGCGAGGTGAGGCCGGAAATGGGTGTGACTCGCCCTGCATAATGCCAAACAGGTAAAAACGAGTTTGTCTTTGCGCGCGTGCGATCCAGCCCTGACGTTGAATAATATAGTGATGTCCGTTGCCGCCAATCAGGTTAATTAGCACAAAACCAATCCAGCAGGCAAGTAGCAAAAAGCCACAAACCTCATGAACGGTAAGCAGGCTTTTCATTACCGGTGCGCTGACGGCAGAGAAGTGATTGACCAGGCCACTGACCAAAAGTAGCAGAAACAGCAGCGCATTCGACCAGTGCCACAAACGAACAGCCTTCGAATATAAATAGACCTTCTCACCGTGCCCTGCCGACGCTTTATGTGCCGCCCGAAAGCGCAGCATGGCGTGAAGCGCCAGCACCAGCCACATTCCCACCAGCATTAACCCGGCAACGACTAACCACACAGGCCAGTAGTCCGGTGAAAACAGGGGAACATACTGTGCAAGCTGGGCGTGAAACTGTTCGGCATTCTGCGACGCGTTCATACATTTTCCTTTTTAATCAAATGTTGACCGAACCGACGATACAGATGGGGTTTACCGGCGCCTGCAAGTTGATATTCGTAATACTTGTTTTCTCGCAACCAGGTCTGAATTTCCGGGCTATCTTCACGACCGAAAATCAGCGCATGTTCCGGGCAAGCGTTAACACAGATCGGAGGGAAACCTTTCGCCAGCCGAGATTCTGCGCAGAAGTCGCATTTATCAGCCACTTTGGTTTGCGGGTTGAGATAGCGCACCTGATAAGGACACGCGCCAATACAGTAACTGCAGCCAATACAGGAAGACGTATCTACTCGCACAATACCGTTCTCATCTCGCCAGGAGGCACCGGTCGGACACACCTCAATGCAAGGCGCATCATCACAATGCTGGCAGGACTGACGGAAGTAGTGATACAGCGTTTCGTTGTCGTTGTCCGAGACTGGAATATGCGCTATCGACAAACGGCTGCCCTGGGCAGGAACATGGTTGGTTTTCCTGCAAGCCCGGGCGCAGATATTACATCCGTTACACAGTGATTCATCGTGAATCATGACGTAACGAACGGCTTTAGGGCTCCTGGTACTCGCTAACAGATTTTGACCTGGACCGGTGAAAAAAATCACCGTCCCCATGCCAATGACAAATTTTCGTCGGGTGAAGGACATCGGGTTATCCTCTAATACTGTGACAGTGGTCGTCCACACGTTCCATGACATCAACCTGAATAATTCAGGGGTTCTGATACTGCTCAACCTCAAGCCATTCACACAGGCCGTACGCTTTGCCATAACTCATAAAACGTTCGCTAAACAGATAAGGCTCCGCATTTGACGATTCCACAGTACGTATATCCGCGTAATCGGGATGCGTTTCCATGGCCGTGAGCGCCGCTGTAATCTGTTGAGACTCAAAGCTGTACGGCGGTTGCGTCAACATGGCGACCTTATAGGGGCGAGGATACGTTCGACAGTCGAAGCGTACCGCCTCGGCAATCGCACGGCAGATGTCGTTTTCCACCACCTGCACGCACATGTCGGCGTAGTTTGCCGTCATGGTTTGCGTTGAGTAGAAATAGACATCTTCCGCCCCGTGCACACGGTTGATATCCGCGTTATTCGCGTCCTGACACAGCACATCCAGCAGCGCGGAGAGATCGGCTTCAGGGACCGAATAAGGTGGCTGCAGAAACACGCTGCGCGCTACCAGGTGCCCCGATGCCGAATGCTGGCGGATAAAATCTGCCACAATCGACTCCGGGCTGGCGGCTTCCTGAACCTGCGGCGCAGTCACCTGCTCGACCGGCGGGTGAAACGCCTGTAGCCAGTGTCTTTTTTGGCTATCAACCTCGTCAGGAATCGCCTCAACGGGTGCCTGAACGTTGCTCACGTTAGTCATCTCGCGTTCCTTACGCTGGCAACAGATCCTGCGCAGCCAAATCGGCTGCCACATCTTCAAGTCCGAGTCGGTTCAGGGTTTCGCGCGTTGGGCAACCCAACTCGGGATCCCAGCCCATTTCCTGATAGAACATCGTCAGTGACTGACGCATATCCTCCCTGTCCATCTTGTCGGTGCCTTCGGTGAAGACCGGAATTTTTGGGTCTTTATCAAACACCCAGGAGCAGATGAGATCGTGTTCATTACGCATATCTTTGGTTTGCATCAGTTTGACCGTATAGGCACGATGCAGGGTAAAGATGCGTTCAGCGGCCAGGTCCAGACTCGCCTGCGTGGTTTCATCACCGGTGACTGCCTGGAAGAATTTCGCTTCCAGATCCAAATCTCCGCGATAGTTGCGGCTCTTAAGTGGTGAAACCGTCATCGGCCAAACCCAGTTACACAGCGTAACCGCGTTATGCAGGCAGACTTTCAGCAGCGTCCATTTGGCATATTTGATCTTGGCGGCATTGATTGGGGTATAGTTTTTGGTCTCGTCGTAGGCGTCCTGCGACCCAAATAACTCGCCCGCCACTTCGCGCTGTAATTTCAGTGGCAAACCGGAACCGATGAAGTTGATATGGGTGTGCGCCATACAGTCACGGTTAAACATACAGTTGGTGATCGCCCCCACCTGCGCCGAGGCTTCGTTTGCATGGTGGACCGGAAAACCAAACGGCGACCACAGTTTATTTTTGGCATAACCCCAGTACTCTTCGCCCAAATCCCAGCGTTCAGCAATGGCATACGAACCGTCTGCAAGATGACTGAGTTCCCCCACGCGATGCGCCAGTCGATAGTAAAAATCTTTGATAAAGTTAGGATCGCCCGCCTCCAGTTGATCCCAACGGATCTCCGCGTACTCTTCGGTTGGCAGCACGCGTTTAAAGACACCTTTCGAATAGCAGTAGGTAAAGTCACGGTGCAGCTGGCCGTAGTTACACCAGATACCGTAATCGTCAAACAGGTTCAGTCCGATCAGGTTCCCTACGACTCGCCCATCGTCTTTATCGTCAAAATCTTTCGGGCCATTGGGGAAAATGGTGGTGTGAACAAAGTTCGCCACGCAGGTGTTGCCGCCGGTACTCGGCACGCCAAAATCCTTCACCCGCGGGACATTGAGCTGCGACATACAACGAATAGGGCATGAATGGCAGCCGCTCATTTTGACCGTGTATTTTTCTGCGGCTGGACCCAGATCGAATACCGATTTATAGGTACGGAAACCCACCGTATTTTGGTTGCCCGGCGGGATTTCACCGGTTTCGATTGGCCCCCCTTCTGCCGCACCCCAGAAAAGTCCCTTACGGGCTGTCCAGCGCGAGTTTGGCGAAGAGTATTCTGCCCAGGCCTGCGGGGTGCTTGGCACAACGTGGTTGTTGTTGGCGCCGATAAGCTCGGTCATCATGTAGTCATTGAGACGCTTCATCTCTTTACGATCGGCTATGTTGACGCCTTTAGTCCCTTCTACCGCAATGGCCTTCAGGTTTTTCGAACCCATCACCGCACCCGTACCGGCGCCGCCGCTGTGGTTGCGGCTGTTGATCATGCAGGACAGTGGAACCAGATTCTCACCCGCCTGCCCAATAGCGGCAACGCAGGTTTCCGGGCTGGTAATCCGGCAAATCTCTTCGGTTGTGGCGCGAGTCCCCTTGCCCCACAAGAAATCGGCTTTTTCGATACTGACTTTATCGTCTTTGATGTTGATCCAGACCGGTGATGCGGACTTGCCTTCAATAATAATGGCGTCGTAACCGGCGAATTTCATTTGTGCAGCAAAGAAACCGCCCATATGGGCATCTACGACTAAGTTACCTTTGGTAAACGTCGATAAGGAGGTGATATTGACGCGGGAGCTACAGGGAGCGCCAGACCCCGTCAATGGTCCGGTGGCAAAAACCAGTTTATTCCCTTCATCAAAAGGCATGGTGCCTGGCGGGACTTCGTCGTACATAATTTTATAACCAAAGCCCATCCCACCGACAAATTTTTTAAATTTACTGGAATCTTCAAGGGTGATATTACCCGTAGTGAGATTGACCCGTAAAATATTACCTGTCCAACCATTAGCCATCATGTTTTCCTTTGCAAGAAGGTTTAATAGATATACCCGCCATTCTTCAGGCAGCTTTCTTATCCAAAGCTGCGGTATTTTTGGCAATTAATGGCGCGAATCAGGCATGCCTGTTATCTATCAAACAGTAATATCTTTCCACTCGATAATTTTTAATGCTCCAGTCGGACAAGCATTGGCGCATTCCCCGCATAACACACATTTTGAGGACTTTTTCGTTTCGGTATTTACGGTCGCCATCATCCACGGGCAGGCTGTGGTACACGCGCTACAGCCAATACAGCGTTTGTGGTCCACCGCAATACAACCGTCTTCCTGTTTCCAGGTAATTGCACCAATTGGGCAGACCTTCATGCACTGCGGATCTTTGCATTGCCGGCAGGTATCAGCGGTATAGTTTAAATCGCCATACAGCCCACCACCGGACCCGACGCCATCATCGCCAAAGAAGAAATTGCGATGGATTTTTATCCGGGAAAAGAAGGTCCCTACGGCACCATCGTTATAATTGGTACAGGATATTTCACAGCGGTGACAGCCCGTACAGCGGGCTCGCTGGGTCACCAGAACCCCTTTCGGCGTATTGATAAGCCCCACGGTCCCACTATCGACATCTTCCTGCTTACAACCAAATAGGGATAACAGCGCGGGGGCAATCGTTAATCCCGCCAGTCCTTTCCCTGATATCCGCAGGAATTCTAGTCGCGTTAAACCACAATCTAAAAATGGACGATCAACCTGGTTCATTTATTTCGCATCCTCTTCGCAAATGCTGTGGTAGCAACACATCCAGGCTAATTTAAACCAGCGCAGCTCAAGCCATATCGGGCGGTTAATGTTGCCAACAACACGTAAATTTTTGCCCTAACCTGATCGCGTAAATGACGGTGGTTAAACTGAATGAATCTAATCCTTTAGGGTTAGGCGCAGAAATAATGTGGTTATTCAGCATGCATAGTCTTGATCGTCATCAATTAAAAAACGGAAGGGATATAATTAATGCGGAGTGAGATTTATTATCATTAAGAAATGGAGTGTAATAGCAGCCCATTTAAATTACAAATATTTGTGAAGCCTCTCACAAATATAATACTGCACGATCATCGGTATATAAGTAAATATATATCGATTTATAATTCTCTACAAGAATTTATTAACGAAGATAAATTATATAGATTGATAGATTAACGTATCGAGAATAAGAGGACGGCAAAAAATTTCTGCGGTCCTCTTTTTATGAATTAACCGGCCAATGCTTTAATTACGGTCTCAATAGCCTGTTTTTCTAACTCACTGCGCTTCACGCGCTGGTTAGCAAGGGTGGTTCTCAGTACTCCCGCAATGACGATATGCTTAGGTTCTTGTCCCAGATCGCGCATTTCCAGCACTACTTTACCGACTACTCTGCACATTTCACGGTACAACTCGTCGTCTTTCGTCTGATTTCCCATTTTTGCCCGCTCGTCATTAACCCAAACCAACAGCATATATCACTCTGACGATTTAGACAAAATTCAATGAAAATCAAATAAATGTCATCATTCTACTGAATTCTCTGAAGTCGATTAACGAGCTCAGCAAGACTTCCTGCCTGCATTTTTTCCATCACCCGCGCCCGGTGCACTTCAACCGTACGCACGGCAATATTCATGGCATCAGCAATTTCCCGATTCATTAACCCTTTTGCTACCAGATGCGCCAGTTCCCGTTCTTTTGGCGTAAGTTGTTGATAGCAGCAGATGATCTCTTGTCGCGAGAACGCCGCTGCCGAGACCAGCAATGCATGTTCTAATGCCGCCTGCAGCGGCACGGCTGACACGGGTTTTTGCAAAAAATCGACCGCGCCACGTTTCATTTGCTCAACCGCCATCGGCACGTCGCCGTGCCCGGTGAGAAAGACCACCGCCAGCGTGCTTGCTTTCTGACGCATGATTTCATGCACAGCGTGCCCATCCAGTACCGGCATACGCATATCCAGCAGTAGTACGCCCACTTGGTGCAGATTTGCCTCGGCGAGGAATTTCTCGCCTTGCTCCCAGCAAGACACCTCATATCCCAGACTTTCCAATAAAAACGCACAGGCCTGGGTGACGGCAATGTCGTCATCCAGCAGATGAATTATCGCCACTACGGCCTCCTTCCTGATTTGGTTTAAAATACAATGTCACTCTCGCCCCCGCTTTGCCGTCCGGAGCCTGCTGATTTTTGATCTCAATATCTCCGTTTGCGTAGCGCACCAATCGCTGACAAATGGCCAGCCCTAGTCCCATACCTTCTTTGCGGGTGGTCATAAACGGCTGAAACGCCTGATACAACTGAGCTTCGTCAATGCCTCCGGCATTATCCTGCACCTGAATACGCACGCCACCATCCTTGTGCAGGGCGCTATACCATACTGTCGTAGCGCCTGCCTGGGCGGCATTGAGTACCAGATTAGCCAGCACCTGCTCAAGAAGAACGCTTGGCAGCATCAACGTTAACGCCTTACTAACCTGCGTGTGCAGCGTTATCGCCGGCAATTGCTGGGGCATGCGCAGTAATTGCCAGACGTGATGGATAGCATCGTGAACGTTGATGGCTTGCCAGTCATCGGTGAGTACCGGATTGCCCTGTGCCTGGCTGACCCACTGCCGGAGATTGCGCAGCGTATCGGCTCCCCGTTGTGCCTGGGTGTCTATGTGCTCAAGCGCGGGCAACAACGGATGCTGCTCATCCTGACCACGCAGGCGAATCAGACAGCCTTGGGCATAATGGCGGATAGCCGACAACGGTTGATTGAGCTCATGGGCAAAACCGGAGGTCATCTCCCCCAGCACGCTCATTTGGCGGGCAGTCTCCAGCGCCTGTTCCTGTTTGTGCAACAGTACGTTGTTTCGTTCTAGCTGCCTGCCGCGTCGGCGAACCAGCAGCATTACCCAGATGTAATTGAGCGTAAGCAACAGCAATACGATGACCACGCCCCCCATTGCCAGTCGGTGTTGAATAAACCAGCTTTTGACATCCAGCCACAGCTGACGCTGCTGCGGATGCTGACGGACGTCGCGCAGCAACGCTTCTACTTCGCGGGTCGAGGCGGGCGCGCCCCAGCGAAATGTCGCGTTTTGCGGTGCATTGAACAGTACCCGCGTGACGCGATCGGCCAGCTCGTCACTCACTGCAGGTAATGCGGCAAATGACCAGTCAGGATAGAGCGGTGTACTGGTCAGGCAGGGAATCGAGGTCGGATGGTTCAACACGGTCATAAAATCGGTTTTACGGATGAGGCCTTCTTCATCCATTTTTTCCAGCAGGCACACCGGCACAATCACCGCGTGCACGGCTTTTTCACGTAATAAATAGAGTAAGGCATCGGCGGGAAATCCGGTAAACGTCAGACGTAAATCACGTTCAGGGCGCAGACCGGCATCACTGAGCGCTTTATATCCCAGCAAATAGCCGCCAAACGCCTGTGCATCAATGGCACCAACCGTTTTGCCGATCAGATCGTGTGCGGAGGTTATACCGCTGTCGCGCCTGACGAGAATGGCGCTGCCAATCACGTTACTGGTGGCTTTCCCACCACGGGTGGAGCGTAACGACGCCAGCCAGCGTAGCGCTGAGCGGCTGTTAAGCTGGACAAACTGCGCCGGATTGGTGACCACAAAGTGTACCGTGCCACGATTCACCGCCTCCTGCATCTGGTGCAGGTCCAGCGGTTGAATATGAAACTGCTCACCGGGGATTTGCTGATTCAACAAGGTTTCCAGCGGCTGCCAGTGATTGCGTGTTGAAACCTCCCCGCGCATCGCCAAAACGCCAATGTTCCATGTCTGCGCCCTGACCGCGCCGCTTAGCACCCACAGCGACACCAGCACCGTCAGACATCTTACTACGTTACGTCCCACTCAATTATCCCTGTCAATTATGTTGTTTTAGATCAACAACAAGCCGGGTATGTGGTTAACCACAATAGAGTATACCCCGTCACGATTTTTACACTGTAAATCATTGAGATTCTTTATTCATCACACGCAAATCAACGGCGTGACCAATGTTTCGTTGTTGCATCGTGACGGGAGAAAATATGGACAGCAGTAAACGGCAGTTTCTCCAGCAACTGGGCGTCCTGACCGCTGGGGCATCACTGGTTCCGCTGGCTCAGGCGCAATTTCCCTATTCGCCTGAACGCCGGGAAGGCTCACAACAGCATCGCTACGCCATGCTGGTTGACCTGCGACGCTGTATCGGCTGCCAGGCCTGTACCGTCAGTTGCGCCATTGAAAACCAAACGCCACAGGGCGAATTTCGTACCCTCGTCAACCAGTATCAAGTACAGATTGAAGGTCAGCAAAGCGTCACCAACGTCCTGCTGCCGCGACTGTGCAACCATTGTGATAATCCCCCTTGCGTGCCCGTTTGCCCGGTGCAGGCCACTTTCCAACGCGAAGACGGCATTGTGGTGGTCGACAACACACGCTGCGTGGGCTGCGCCTATTGCGTGCAGGCCTGCCCTTATGATGCGCGATTCATCAATCATGAAACGCAAACCGCCGATAAATGTACCTTTTGCGTTCACCGCCTAGAAGCAGGGCTGCTCCCGGCCTGTGTGGAATCCTGCGTCGGCGGCGCGCGCATCATTGGCGATATTAAAGATCCGCACAGCCGCATTTCACAAATGCTGCATGAACACCATGACGCCATCAAAGTCCTGAAGCCGGAAAGCGGTACGTCTCCTCACGTGTTCTATCTGGGACTGGATGAGGCGTTTGTCACCCCATTGATGGGACGAGCTCAACCCGCTCTCTGGCAGGAGGTTTAAATGAGCCATTCACTGATTATCGACGAGGTTCTGGCCCATCCCCAGGACGTAAGCTGGTTACCCTGGGCCGTACAATATTTCTTTTTCATCGGCATTGCCGCCTGCGCCGCGCTGTTCGCCTGCGTTCTCCACTGGCGCAAAAAAGAAACGGCAAACCTGGAGAATCTGACGCTGTTAATCGCCCTGACCTGTGCGATTACCGCGCCGCTGGCGCTGACCGCTGATCTACACCAAACCGCCCGCGTCTGGCACTTCTATGCGTATCCGACGCCATGGTCCTGGATGCCGTGGGGCGCGCTGTTTTTACCGCTGTTTACCGGTTTTTTAGGTCTGTGGTTTCTGGCGCAGCATGTGAAACGGCTAACGCTAAAAAGTTACAGCGTCACAAAATGGTTAGCACTTGGTAGCGCGCTGTCCGCCATCGGATTGCTGGTTTACACCGGCCGTGAAGTGTCGGTGGTACAGGCGCGTCCCATTTGGTTCAGTTACGCCTTTCCGGTTGCGATGTTCCTCAGCGCGCTGCAAACATTTCTTGCCCTGCTTATTGCCACGACAAATAGCAAGGACGCACTACCGCGTAAGCTAGCGTGGGGGCAAATGGTCACGTTGATCGCGCTGGCTATCGTGGTGGTGATCTGGGCGAGTGGTAATACGCTTTCCGGTTCGGCTATCCGTCAGTGGCTGGATGTTGCCTCTTCAGCACAACACTACGCTATCGGTTGGGTTGCGCTATGGCTTGTTTCGCTTGCTCTTTGCGGGTTGGTTGTACGTTACCCCTTGTCGCTACCGCTGCGCATATTACTCGCTTTTAGCGCTATGGCGCTGTGCTGGCTAATGCGCTGGACGTTACTCATCCAGGTGCAGACCGTACCGAAATTTAACGCGCAGTTTAATCCCTATACCCTGCCCGGCGGCACCGATGGCTGGCTGGCTATTGTGGGTACCTTCGGCCTGTGGATAGCACTGATTATTATTGTTCGTGAAGCCCTGAACGCGATCGCAAGGAGAATGCAACATGGCTAATTTAACCCGTCGTCAGTGGCTTAAAGTGGGCCTTGCCGTAGGTGGCATGGTGACTTTTGGCCTGAGTTATCGGGATGTGGCAAAGCGCGCAATAGACGGTTTGTTGGACGGAACCTCGGGCAAAATTACCCGTGACCGCATTTTTGCCAACGCGCTCATCCCCGAAGCCAACGCCCGGCCTCACTGGCAGCAAAACCCGCAGCAGGTGATCTCGATGACGCAGTGCTTTGGTTGCTGGACGCAGTGTGGTGTACGGGTTCGCGTTGACACTGAGCAAGGCAAAGTGCTGCGCATTGCGGGCAACCCTTATCATCCGTTGTCGCACGAGCACCATATAGACGCCTCTGTCCCCTTTGCCACTGCATTGGAACAGCTGGCCGGGGAGTCAGGTCTTGACGCACGTTCTACCGCCTGCGCCCGTGGCGCAACCTTACTCGAAGGTCTGTACAGCCCGCTACGTATACTGGAGCCCATGAAGCGCGTCGGTAAACGCGGTGAAGGAAAATGGCAGCGCATCAGCTTCGAACAGCTGATCAAAGAGGTGGTGGAAGGTGGCGATTTGTTTGGTGAAGGCCACGTTGATGGTCTGAGAGCCATCCACGATCCCACTACACCGCTTGATGCGAAACATCCCGGCTTTGGCCCAAAATCCAATCAACTGCTGGTCACCAATACCAGCGATGAAGGACGTGATACCTTTTTACGTCGCTTCGCGCTGAACAGTTTCGGCAGTAAAAATTTCGGTGCTCATGGCGCTTACTGCGGCCTGGCCTATCGGGCCGGTTCCGGCGCGTTAATGGGCGATCTGGATAAAAATACCCACGTGAAACCCGACTGGGATAACGTCGAATTCGCGCTGTTTATGGGTACCTCTCCGGCGCAATCCGGCAACCCGTTTAAGCGCCAGGCCCGTCAGCTGGCCAGCGCCCGTTTACGTGACGACTTCCGCTATGTTGTGGTGGCGCCAGCCCTGCCATTAACCACGGTGCTGGCTGACGATCGCGGCCACTGGCAGCCCGTACGACCGGGAAGCGATTCCGCGCTGGCTATGGGGATGATAAGCTGGATTATCGATAAACAACGCTATAACGCTGATTATCTCGCTATTCCCGGCGTGCAGGCCATGCAGCAGGCGGGAGAAAAAAGCTGGACTAACGCCACACATCTGGTGATTACCGATGAAATTCCAACGCTTGCCGGACAGCACCTGACCCTCGCCCATCTGAGTGCAAACGCCGCCCAGGAGCCGGTGGTCGTCAACGAGGCAGGTGAGATTGCCGCCGCCAGCAGTTGCCCGCGTGCGCAGCTGTTTGTTACCCGCAAGGTGAAGCTGGCTGACGGGCAGACGGTAACGGTAAAAAGCAGCTTCCAGTGTCTGCGTGAGTCCGCAGAGAAACTGTCGCTAACGCAGTACAGCCAGCAGTGTGGGGTGTCAGAAGCAGACATTGGCGCTCTGGCCGACGCATTCACCCGCCACGGGCGTAAAGCGGCGGTGATCACGCACGGCGGTATGATGGCAGGTAATGGATTTTATAACGCCTGGTCGGTGATGATGCTCAATGCGTTGATTGGCAACCTCAGCCTTGAAGGCGGCGTGTTTGTTGGTGGCGGAAAATTCAATGGTGCCACCGACGGTCCGCGCTACAACATGGACAGCTTCGCCGGGAAGGTAAAACCGAAAGGATTAAGCATCGCGCGCAGTAAAACCGCTTATGAGTCTTCCGAAGAGTACCGCAATAAGGTCGCAGCCGGACAATCCCCCTTCCCGGCTAAAGCCCCCTGGTATCCGTTTGTCGCCGGTCAGCTTACCGAACTCCTCGTCTCGGCGCTTGAAGGTTACCCTTATCCGCTGAAAGCCTGGATCTCCAACATGACCAACCCGTTTTACGGCATTGCGGGATTACGCGGCGTGGCGGAAGAAAAGCTCAAGGATCCTGCTCGCTTGCCGCTGTTTATTGCCATTGACGCCTTTATGAACGAAACCACGGCGCTGGCAGATTACATCGTGCCGGATACCCACAACTTCGAAAGCTGGGGATTCAGCGCTCCGTGGGCGGGCGTGGCCAGCAAAGCCACCACCGCGCGTTGGCCAGTTGTCAGATCGGCGACCAGCCTCACGGCTGACGGTCAACCGGCCTCAATGGAGTCTTTCTGTATCGCAGTGGCAAAACGCATCGGGCTACCCGGTTTCGGCGACAATGCGATTACCGACCCGCAAGGTAATCACTATCCGTTGAATCGTGCGGAAGATTACTACCTGCGCCTCGCCGCCAATATTGCGTTTATGGGCAAAGCCCCGGTTGCAGAGGCACAGCCGGAAGACATTGCGCTGACCGGAGTCCAACGGATCATGCCTGTGATGACCCAAACGCTGAAAGCCGATGAAATCAGCCGAGTGGCGTTTATCTACTCCCGCGGCGGGCGCTTTGCGCCGGACAACAGCGGGCGAGTTGATAACCGCGTCGGCAATGCCTGGGAAAAACCGCTCCAAATCTGGAATGCGAACGTCGCAGCGCACCGCCATGCGATTACCGGCGAGCGCTACAGCGGCTGCCCGGCCTGGTATCCATCACGTCTGTCAGATGGACGTGCGGTCGAGGAGTTGTTCCCGGAACAAGAGTGGCCGTTGAAACTGATTTCCTTCAAATCCAATACCATGTCCAGCGCCACAGCGGTGATCCCACGCCTTCATCATCTGAAGCCGGTTAATCTGGTGGCGCTCAATCCACAGGATGGTCAGCGGTATGGTTTAGCACACGGCGATATCGTGCGTATCACTACCCCAGGCGGTCAGGCGCAAGCGCAGATAAGCCTGCTGCATGGCGTCATGCCGGGTGTCATCGCCATTGAACATGGTTACGGACATAAAGAAATGGGCGCGGCACGGCATACCCTCGACGGTGAGCCGATGGCGTTTGATGAGCAGATTAAGTCGGGGATTAATCTCAACGAGTTGGGTTTTGCGGACCCAACCCGACAGGTAGCCAATACCTGGCTTGACTGGGTGTCGGGTGCGTCGGTGCGTCAGGGGTTGCCCGCGAGAATTGAGCGAGTGTAGCTCTGGTGCCGCATGGCATTGCGAACGCGTTTTACCCGGCCTACAGGACATCGTAGGCCGGGTAAAGCACTGCCGCCACCCGGCAAAAAGCGGATTAGTTGTTTACCGGGATCACCGCACCTTTATATTTAGTACGGATCCAGTCCTGGATCTCTTTTGAATGCAGGACATCAACCAGCGCTACGATATCCTTTTTCTTCTCGTCGCCACGATGCACGGTAATGATGTTGGCATACGGGTTGTTTTCACCACTTTCAACGGCAATAGGATCTTTCACTGGATCCAGCCCTGCGTCGATTGCGTAGTTGGCGTTAATCACCACCGCATCACCTTCGTCGTTGTTATACATCTGCGGTAACAGCGCGGCTTCCACGTTTGGCAGGAACTTCAGCTTTTTCGGGTTTTCGACGATATCGCTAATGCGCGCAGTTACTTTATCCACGCCCGGCTTCAGCTTGATCACCCCCTCTTTTTCGAAAATCGACAGAATACGGCCTTCCTCAGATACCGCGTCACGCATGATGACTTTGCCGCCTTCCGGCAGATCTTTAAGTGATTTCACTTTTTTCGAATAGATACCAATCGGCTCAATGTGAATCGCTCCGGCGCTGACGAAGTCATACGTTTTATCGCCTGCATGGTCTTTAATCACGCTGTTCAGGTACGGAATATGCTGGAAGTAGTTGGCGTCAATCTCACGGCCAGCCAGCGCAGTGTTCGGCAGAATGTAATCCTGGAACGGTTTAATCTCCAGATCGATCCCCTGCTTCGCCAAAATCGGTTTGGCCTGTTCAAGGATCTCCGCATGCGGCACGTTAGACGCGCCAACGGTCAGAGTATCAGCCCAGGAGGCAAAGCTCAGGGCGCTTAAGGTTGCTGCAGCGAGTAACGTCAGTGATTTTTTCATGATAATGGTTTCCGTATTTTATTAGCGTTTATCTAACAGAGAGGTGATCACATCGCCGCAAAGCTGGATGATGAAGACAATGAGCAAAATCGTCACCGTCGCCACCAGCGTGACGTCGCTGTGGTTGCGCTGGAATCCTTCCAGATAGGCCAAATTCCCTAAACCACCGGCACCAATTACCCCTGCCATCGCGCTGTAGCTCACCAGCGCAATTAGCGTCACGGTGATCCCGGACACCAGAGCAGGAGAGGATTCCGGCAGTAAAACTCGAAAAATAAGCGTGCTCAGACGTGCGCCCATCGAACGCGTCGCTTCAATAACGCCTTTATCCACTTCACGCAGAGCGATTTCGACCAGACGTGCATAAAACGGCGCGGCCCCCACGATCAGCGCAGGCAACGCGGCATTGGCGCCGAGAATGGTGCCTACCATCGCTTTGGTAAACGGGATAAGCAGCACGATCAAAATGATGAATGGGATCGAACGAAAGATATTCACCACCAGTGAAATAGCGCTATATACCGCGCGATTAGGGAATAATCCGCCGCGCGCTGTCAGGAACAACGCCAGGCCAAGCGCGATGCCCAGGATAAAGGTCGCCGCCCCCGAAAGAGCTGTCATATACAGCGTTTCCTGGGTTGCCGCTAACAGTTGATCCCACTTCAGATGGGGAAACAGTTCTTCAGCCATGTTGAATCACCTCGCCTTCAATGTCGCTCTGGCGCAGGTCGGCCAAAATATTGTTCAATTGTTCCTCAGAGGCCACCACGTGCACCCAAAGTTGACCAAACACGCCGTGTGCGGTTTGCGTCATCTTGCCGTGCAAGATGTTGAACGGCAGGCCATAGCGCAGGGTCAATTCCCCAACCACAGGCCGATGTGTACGTTGCCCGGTAAAGGTTAATTTGATAACCACCCCACCCAACTCGCTTGCCAGTTGCGGATTAAACTCGTCTTCTTCGGTGTACTGGCTCACCTGACGAACAAACTGTCGGGTAATAGGCTGCTGAGGATGGGTAAAGACGTTGAGCACATCACCTTCCTCAACGACCTTGCCGTTTTCCATTACCGCGACGCGGTCGCAGATTTTGCGTACTACGTGCATTTCATGAGTGATCAGCACAATGGTCAATTTGAATCGACGGTTAATATCGAGGAGTAAATCGAGGATCTGATCGGTAGTTTGCGGATCCAGCGCCGAGGTGGCTTCGTCACACAGCAGGACATCCGGATTGTTCGCCAGCGCGCGGGCAATTCCTACACGCTGCTTTTGCCCACCGCTGAGCTGGGAAGGATACGCATTTTCACGACCGTTCAGCCCAACCAGCGTAATCAGTTCAGCAACCCGCGCTTTGATGGACGCTTTGGACGCACCGGCGATTTGCATAGAGAAAGCAATATTTTCGCTAACGGTCCGCGACCACAGCAAATTGAAGTGTTGAAACACCATGCTGATTTTCAGTCGCGCCTGGCGTAACGATTCCCCACTGGCGGCAGAGATATCGTGGCCGTTAATCGTCACGCTGCCGGAGGTCGGTTTTTCGAGACCATTGAGCAAACGAATTAAGGTGCTTTTACCTGCCCCGCTGTAACCAATAATTCCATAAATCTGCCCCTGTTCAACCGTCAGATTGACGTTATCGACTGCGGTGATAGCAAGCCTGCCTGGCGTAAACACTTTCGAAATATTTTTCAGGACAATCATGTCGTTTGGGTATCCGCTGCTTATTGTTCTTCTGCTATCGCTTTTAGCTGTTTAGCAGTATGGATGTCCAAACGAGTGTAATCAGTGGAATTGGCTTTTAGAATGAATTAAAACGAATTTGATATAACTTTTAGAAATATAGTACAAGATCAACGTCAACCGTATAAAACATAGTCATCAGGATGTTAAATGCAGTTTGTTGCGCAACAGAACGCAACGCCCGATAACCTCTTTATCCATACCGATGAACAAATTAATGAATATTTATTGTAAAACTGCACAGAAGTGTTTTGAAACGCTGTTTCCATTTTCCTTTTTGATAATTTTCAGCGTATAATGCGCGCCAATTGTCTCTTGAATGGTTTCAGCACATTGACCTGTAAAACTCAACGACTACAAAACTCACCATCCCGTTGGGCTGAAACACAAGCACACATTCCTCTGCACGCTCTTTCGATGTCACCTATCCTTAGAGCGAGGCATCACAACTTTCGTAACTCAGGTTTAGCTTCCCGTCCGTGCGCGGCGGGAGCCAGATTTCCATATCCTTCTCAACTTAAAGACTAAGACTGTCATGAAAAAGACGAAAATTGTTTGCACCATCGGTCCGAAAACCGAATCCGAAGAGATGTTAACCAAAATGCTGGACGCGGGCATGAACGTCATGCGTCTGAACTTCTCCCACGGCGACTACGCAGAACACGGTCAGCGCATCAAGAACTTGCGCAACGTCATGAGCAAAACCGGCAAGAAAGCCGCAATCCTGCTCGACACCAAAGGTCCGGAAATCCGTACCATCAAACTGGAAGGCGGTAACGACGTTTCCCTGAAAGCGGGCCAGACCTTCACCTTCACCACCGACAAATCTGTCGTAGGCAACAACGAAATCGTTGCTGTTACTTATGAAGGCTTCACTAAAGATCTGTCCGTCGGCAACACCGTTCTGGTTGACGATGGTCTGATCGGCATGGAAGTTACCGCTATCGAAGGTAACAAAGTTATCTGTAAAGTGCTGAACAACGGCGACCTGGGCGAAAACAAAGGCGTTAACCTGCCGGGCGTTTCCATCGCGCTGCCAGCACTGGCTGAAAAAGACAAACAAGACCTGATCTTCGGTTGCGAGCAAGGCGTTGACTTCGTTGCAGCGTCCTTTATCCGTAAACGTTCTGACGTCGTTGAAATCCGTGAGCACCTGAAAGCGCACGGCGGCGAAAACATCCAGATCATCTCCAAAATCGAAAACCAGGAAGGCCTGAATAACTTCGACGAAATCCTCGAAGCGTCTGACGGCATCATGGTTGCGCGTGGCGATATGGGCGTTGAGATCCCGGTTGAAGAAGTTATCTTCGCGCAGAAGATGATCATCGAAAAATGTATCCGTGCACGTAAAGTCGTTATCACTGCGACCCAGATGCTGGACTCCATGATCAAAAACCCGCGTCCGACCCGCGCTGAAGCCGGTGACGTAGCGAACGCCATCCTCGACGGTACCGACGCAGTAATGTTGTCTGGCGAGTCTGCAAAAGGTAAATACCCTCTGGAAGCCGTTACCATCATGGCGACCATCTGTGAGCGTACTGACCGTGTGATGACCAGCCGTCTGGACTTCAACAACGACAGCCGCAAACTGCGCATCACCGAAGCCGTTTGCCGTGGCGCGGTTGAAACTGCTGAAAAACTGGACGCGCCGCTGATCGTCGTCGCAACCCAGGGTGGTAAATCTGCTCGCGCAGTACGTAAATACTTCCCGGATGCCACCATCCTGGCGCTGACCACCAACGAAACTACCGCGCGTCAGCTGGTGCTGAGCAAAGGCGTTGTTGCACAGGTGGTTAAAGAAATCAGCTCTACCGATGATTTCTATCGTCTGGGTAAAGAAGTCGCTCTGGAAAGCGGTCTGGCTCAAAAAGGTGACGTTGTGGTTATGGTTTCTGGTGCACTGGTTCCGAGCGGCACCACCAACACCGCATCCGTTCACGTGCTGTAATAATTCCATCGCGAATTAATTTGCTTAAAAAAGCGCCCTGGTGGCGCTTTTTTTATTTTATCGATAGCCACAATTAATAAAAAATCAAATCGGATTTCACTATCTAATCCGTGATTATCTAAGATGAATCCGATGGAAGCTTTCTGTTTTCACTCGGGTTTTTAGCCGTTTTTGCACAATTCGATGCTTCTTTGAGCGAACGATCAAAAATAAGTGCATTCCCATCAAAAAAATATTCTCAACATAAAAAAGTTTGTGTAATACTTGTAACGCTACATGGAGATTAACTCAATCTAGAGGGTATTAATAATGAATCGTACTAAACTGGTACTGGGCGCGGTAATCCTGGGTTCTACTCTGCTGGCAGGTTGCTCCAGCAACGCTAAAATCGATCAGCTGTCTTCTGACGTTCAGACTCTGAACGCTAAAGTTGACCAGCTGAGCAACGACGTGAACGCAATGCGTTCCGACGTTCAGGCTGCTAAAGATGACGCAGCTCGCGCTAACCAGCGTCTGGACAACGCAGCTACTAAATACCGCAAGTAATAGTATCTGTGTAATAAAAATGGCGCACTTTGTGCGCCATTTTTTTTTGCTCTGAATTCCCCTTCCCTGTTATTGCGTAGCGCGTACCTCAGCATCTCCTCCCGGCACGCCATTTTGCGCAGACTTCACTTCTGGCCCATTGCTCGCGACCGATGCTTGCCCGGCAGTGACGGTGACCGGATAACCTGCGCGACGATACAACGCCCTTTCCACCAGATTGTTATCCACCGCTTTATTGTCTTTAAACTGGGTAAATCCGGCTGGCAGCACATACGGCATGGTCTGGACGTTTTGTTCCTCTTCCGGCGACAGCGGTCGATGCACTTCGACATACCTCATGCCGTTCGGCTCAATCGAATATTTTATCGGCTCATTAATCACCCTGACCGGCGTGCCTGTGCGGACCTGAGCAAACAGTGCTTTAATGTCCGGCGCGTTCATGCGAATACAACCAGAACTCACACGCAGGCCCACGCTGTCCGGCGCGCTGGTGCCATGGATCAGATACTCACCGTTTCCATGCGCCAGACGCAGTGCAAAGCGTCCTAACGGGTTATTTGGCCCGGCAGGTACAACAGGCGGTAATGTGATGCCGCGCTCCAGAGAGCGTTTACGGATGCCTGGTGTAGGGGTCCAGGTAGGATTCGGGATTTTCTGCCCAACCCGGGTTTCCATTACCGGCGTTTCCAGCCCCTGCAAACCGATACCAATTGGGAATACCTGAACAATATTCTCTCCCGGCGGGAAGTAATACAGACGCAGTTCCGCCAGATTCACAATAATGCCTTCGCGTGGTGCATCCGGCAGCAGTAATTGTGAGGGAATAGTAATCAGGGTTCCGGGTTTAGGTACGGGGGCAATAGTATTGTTGGCTTCAAGGATCAGCATGGCAGCGGTATCAAACTTACGGGCTATCGCCTGTAGATTTTTATCGCCTTCCTGCACGGTGTAGGTTTGGTTTTGCCCAACAAGGCGGCTATTCGCCTGGGGCAAAGGATAATCGACCGCCCATGCGGCCTGAATAGCGCTGTAAGCGCCGATTAGCATTAACGTAATAACAGACGCGCGTTTCATACTCACTCACCCCCCTGGCGTTCTTGCCGGACCGCGGCGAGCGCCCAATCCGGCTTACGAGTCACTGCGTTGCCTTACACGAACGCTTTCAAGTCGGTCTGAAAGTTAACGTGTTTTATCAGTTTAGCTAAGAGTTGCGGCTTTGGCGCGAATAGCCCGAATCATTGCCTCCAGCCCTTGTGAACGAGACGGTGTGAGGTGCTGTGCGAGCGCCATTTTTTCAAACCACGGACGCACATCAAAATACACAATATCCTGGGCCGTCATGCGATCATACAAAATGAATACCACGGCAATAAGTCCTTTAACAATTGCCGCATCACTGTCGCCCTGTAATTCAATAATCCCTTCGCCATTCTGGTTCATAACAATCCATACCTGACTTTGACATCCCTGGATGCTATTTTCCGGGCAGCGTAGGTCGTCGTTTAATTCCGGCAAACGCTGACCCAGCTCAATAATGTACAGGTATTTCTCTTCCCAATTAGCGCAACGCAGAAAATTACGCAACAACTTTTCTTTATCCGGTAGCGCAGCCATAACGCCTCCCTGTTAGCCCAGTAAATGATGAATACGCTTGAGGCCCGTTACCAGGCGATCCACTTCTTCATGGGTGTTGTACATTGCAATCGACGCCCGGCACATAGCAGGAACGTTATAGTAGGCCATCAGCGGCATAGCGCAGTGATGTCCCGTCCGCACGGCTATTCCATAGTTATCAAGAAAACTGCCGACGTCAAAGGCGTGATGTTTACCAAGGTTAAATGCAATCACACCCAGGCGGTTATCCGGCCCGTAGAGCGTCAAATCAGGTACATCTGCCAGCTGCTCCAATGCATAGCGCATCATGAACTGTTCATATTCGCTGATTTCAGTAAGCCCCAGTGCTGAAACATACTCAATAGCCGCGCCGAGTCCGATAATACCTCCGGTGTTTGGCGTTCCGGCTTCAAAACGCCAGGGGGCTTTGGCCCACGTTGTTCCCTGACTCAAACTCACCGTCGCAATCATTGAACCACCGCCTTCCCAGGGTGGCATCTCCTGCAACAACGACTCTCTGGCATACAGAACGCCAATACCGGTTGGTCCATAAAGTTTATGCCCGGAGAAAACATAAAAATCGCAATCCAGTGCCTGGACATCCACCTGATGATGCATCACCGCCTGCGCGCCATCCACCAACACTTTTGCGCCGTATTGATGCGCTAGCTCAATCATTTCCGATAACGGGTTCTCGGTACCCAACACGTTAGAAACATGGGTAATCGCCAGCAGTTGCGTACGATCGTCAAACAGCGTCGGCAGCGTCTCCAGCTGCAATGTACCATCGGCATTGAGCGGAATAACACGCAGCTCTGCCCCTACGCGGGCACACAGCATCTGCCAGGGCACAATATTGGCGTGGTGCTCCATTTCGCTGATGATAATGTTATCGCCCGCTCGCACATTGCTGCTGCCCCAGCTGTTCGCCACCAGATTGATGCCTTCCGTCGTACCACGAACAAACACCAGCTCTTCCGCTGAGCGGGCGTTAATAAACAACGAGGCAAGCTTGCGCACATTTTCCATTTTTTCCGTGGCCTGGGCGCTCAGCGTATGAATACCGCGGTGGACCGCCGCATAGCCGTGACGATAAAACTCGGCCTCGGCATCAATCACCTGATTGGGTTTTTGCGCGCTGGCAGCGCTGTCCAGATACGCCAACGGTAAACCGTTCACTTCACGCGTCAGGACCGGAAAGTCTGCCCGTACTTTTTCAATGGGAAATGTCATGCTGCGCCTCCCGGCAAGCGTTGGGCGATCCGCGCCAGTACCTGATGTTTCAGCGTTTCATCGCCCAGGGCTTCCGTCAGCTCAGCGGCAAACGCATAGAGAATCATGTGTTGAGCATCCTGCTGACCGATTCCGCGTGAACGCAGATAGAACATCTGCTCGTCGTCGATCCGTCCTACCGTCGCCCCGTGGCTGCATTTCACGTCGTCGGCGTAGATTTCGAGCTGTGGCTTGGTATCCACCTCCGCCAGCTTTCCGAGCAACAGATTATTGTTGGTCATCTGACCGTCGGTTTTGATAGCGTGCTGTGCGACGTTGATCAGACCATTGAATACCGCCCGCCCCTTATCGCTGACAATCGTTTTATGCAGCTGGCGACTGTTGCAATACCCTTTGTTGTGCTCAAGCCAGGTCCGTGTATCACAGACTTCATTTTTCACCGGCATCGCCAGACTGTTCAGCCGAAGCGTGGTGTTTTCGCCGTTAAGCTGCGTACTGGTGTTATGGCGCAATACCGCATCACCAAGCAAGAAACTATGGCTAACGGCAGTAGCATCCGCGCCCAATTGAATGTCATTATGCGCGAAGTGGTGGCTGAGCGGATTTTCGAACGCCAGTTTGATATGGCGCAAATGGGCGTTTGCCGCGACGTTCATCGTTAAGCGTGCGCCAGTGAAATGGCGACGCTCGCTGAGGCTGGCATAGTGTTCAATGACGGTGGCTTCTGCGCCTTCCGCTAGCTCCAGATGGTGGCGATAGTGCGCCGTATTCACCTCGTCGCCCGCCAGCCCCTGGGTTATATGCAGCAGCAGCAGCGGTTTCGCGGGGCGCTGGTTACGCTTCACCTGAATGTACGTTACGCTACGGGACAGGCTTTCGGTAAGGTGCAAAAACACTTCCGGTTGGATAGCCGCTGGCAGCGCCTGGCGCGCATCGTCAATGGTAATGTCAAAACCGCTACCGTCTGTGCTGTCGCTGAGCGTTGGAAAGAATTGCCCGTCAACAAACACCAGTCGTACAGCATCAATTGTCGGCGACAACGCTGCACATTGGGCTGACGTTATCTCAGCGACATGACTGACAAACTGGCTGTTGGTTAATCCCTCCAGCGGCGTGTATTTCCAGTCCTCATGTTTACGCGTTGGCAGCCCCAGACGCAGCATCTGTTGCAAGTGCTGCTGCGCATGGTGTGAGCGTGTCTCCCCTTGCGTCTCAAACAGATGGTGCCACTGTTGCAGCACGTTACTGCTGTTCGCTAAGCCAGCCATAACCTTGCTCCTCCAGTTGTTTGACCAGCGTAAAATCGCCGGACTTCACAATTCGCCCCTGGTAGAGAACGTGAACAAAATCGGGTTTGATATAGTCCAGGATGCGCTGATAGTGAGTGACGATAATGAATGAGCGTTTCCCGTCACGCAGCGAGTTCACGCCATCCGCAACGATTTTCAGCGCATCAATATCCAGGCCGGAATCTGACTCATCAAGAATGCACAACTGAGGCTCCAGTACGGCCATTTGCAGAATGTCATTACGTTTTTTCTCACCGCCGGAGAAACCGACGTTTACCGAGCGCGTGAGCAAATCTTCCGGCATCTTCAGCAGCGCAATTTTCTCTTCCATCAGGTCCTGGAAGTCGAACCTGTCCAGCGACTCTTCGCCACGGTAACTTCGCACCGCATTCAGCGCCGTTTGCAGGAAAAACTGGTTACTGACGCCAGGGATTTCCACCGGATACTGGAATGCCATGAAGATCCCTTCACCGGCCCGGTCTTCCGGCGACAGTTCCAGTAAATCTTTGCCATTGAACTCTACCGTTCCGCCAGTGACGTCGTAGTCTTCCCGTCCAGCGAGAGTTGCAGAAAGCGTACTTTTCCCTGAACCGTTTGGTCCCATAATGGCGTGAACTTCTCCGGGGCGAACCTCAAGACTCAACCCACGCAGGATCGCCTTATCTTCCACACTGACCTGTAAATCTTTGATGCTTAACATGTGCTTTCCTTAAAATTTAACCGACGCTGTGCTCAAGACTTATGGCGAGAAGTTTTTGCGCTTCCACGGCAAACTCCAGCGGCAGTTCAGAGAACACGTCTTTACAGAAACCATTCACGATCATAGAAATGGCATCCTCTTCACTGATGCCGCGCTGCAGGCAGTAAAACAACTGGTCTTCACCAATACGCGACGTGGTGGCTTCATGTTCAAGCTGGGCGCTATTGTTACGACACTCCACATACGGGAAGGTGTGTGCCCCACAATCCGCACCGATCAACATCGAGTCGCATTGGGTATAGTTGCGGGCGTTAGTAGCGGTCGGCATGATTTTCACTAAGCCGCGATAACTGTTCTGACTGTGTCCGGCGGAGATCCCTTTCGAGATAATGGTCGATTTGGTGTTTTTGCCAATGTGGATCATTTTGGTGCCGGTATCGGCCTGCTGATGTCCACTGGTCAGCGCGACTGAGTAGAATTCGCCGATCGAGTTGTCGCCACGCAAAATGCAGCTTGGGTATTTCCAGGTAATGGCCGAGCCGGTCTCCGACTGCGTCCACGACATTTTGCTGTTTTCGCCTTCGCAGAGTGCGCGCTTGGTGACGAAATTCAAAATACCGCCCGTATTGCCATCGCCGGGAAACCAGTTTTGCACCGTGGAGTATTTCACTTCGGCATCTTTGTGGATGATGACTTCCACCACCGCCGCGTGTAGTTGGTAACTGTCGCGCACCGGGGCTGAACAGCCTTCGATATAGCTGACGTAGCTGCCCTCATCCGCAACCAGAATGGTGCGTTCAAACTGCCCGGTTTTTTCCGCATTGATACGGAAATAGGTCGACAGCTCCATTGGGCAACGCACGCCTTTCGGTACATAAATAAACGTGCCGTCAGATGCCACCGCCGCATTCAGCGCGGCAAAGAAATTGTCATTGCCGGGGACAACCGTGCCCATGTACTGTTTTACCAGCTCAGGATGATCGTGAATGGCCTCACCGAACGAACAGAAAATAATGCCCTGCTCCGCCAGTTTGTCGCGATAAGTGGTCGCTACCGATACCGAGTCGAAAATAGCATCAACCGCCACTTCTTTGCCTTCACGTACCGGCACGCCAAGCTGTTCGAATGCGTCCTCAACCTCTTTGCTTAAAAATGCATTCGCGCCCGTTTGCTGTACCGCTCCCGGTTCAGACGCACAGGTTTCATCGCAGTTACCGCAGGAAGGTGCGGAGTAATAGCTGTACTCCTGATAATTCAGTTTGTCGTAATGCGCTTTAAGCCAGTGTGGTTCTTCCATGGTCAGCCACGCTTTAAAGGCATTCAGGCGAAATTCCAGCATCCAGTCGGGTTCATTTCGTTTTGCCGAAATCGCGCGCACGACATCTTCATTGATCCCTTTTGCCAGCTCATCGGTTTGCAGTTGGGTGAAGAAGCCCTCTTTGTAATTAAGGTGCCCGCCAGCCCAGGTGTTGACATCGTCAGTTGCTTCAGTATTACGAGACATAGTACCGCCTATACCCCAAAACTTTCGCCACAGCCGCATTCGTTCTGGGCTTTCGGGTTATGAAATTTAAATAACTGGTTTAATCCTTCGCGAACGAAATCGACTTCTGTGCCGTCAATGAACGGCATCGCCTGCAACGGCACATAAAGTCTGGCGCCCTCCGTTTCAAACAGCAGATCGTCTTTTTCAGGTTGGCGGACGGTATCCAGCACGTAGCCGAATCCCGCGCACCCTGTTTGCTTCACGCCTAACCGTACGCCCAACATGTCAGGTTGCTTTGCCACCAGCTCACAGATATGCGCCGCAGCCGCTGGCGTTAACGTCAGTCCACGCCAGGCAAAATCGTCCGGGTTAAATGTTCCTGAATGCAATTCCATAGGGTTACCTCGAGTCACTAGCTTTAAAGCTATAACATCATGTTAGTGATAATGATTATCACTTCAACCCCTCAACAGCAGGGGCATTCGGGTTAATCGCCCTTTTTGGCTACTTTTACTAAGCATAGCCCCTGCAGCGAGGGTTTACAGGGATGGATTATTTTGTTCAATGCATTGATTAATAATGGATTATGAAAATCCAATCGTTCAGTCAGGTCAAATGACAAAAGATGTATAGAAAATGTCTATTTAAGGGATAGGTGGGGATGAAGGTAGGGAAAAACAATTCAAATAATAAACAAGCAACAAAAAACCCTTAAGTCTGCTTGTTGGCAGGCTTAAGGGTTCCGGCCCCATCCGGCGCTTATCTCCGGCACTCATATTGGCTTAGCTCTTGAAGGGGCGATAAGAAGAATCTCATACACTGATTAGTTTTTTTTAACACTAATTGCGGTTTGACTCTTTTATAAACGCGTTCAATCACATATTTAACACTGTGCCTCACTGAGCGTGTCCAGCAGCAGGCGTAGCCCTGCGGATTGATGTTCACGTGAAAGGTATAAACCATAAATCGGCAGGCATTTAGGTTGAAGTTCTGGCAGTAATCGAATTAGCTTTCCCTGCGCCAGCCCTTCCTGCGCCTCCAGCTCTGGCACCAACGCGATCCCCATTCCTGACACCGCCGACTCGCAGAGCAGCGAAGAGATCCCTGCACTCAAATTCCCTTTGATTGCAACGGAGACAGACTGCCCCTGAGCATCCACAAAGTGCCAGGATTGTCCGGCAAAACCGCTGTAGTAAAGGCAATTGTGCCGTGTGAGATCGTCGATTGTCTCAGGCGTGCCATGTTGATGCAAATAATCTGCGGACGCGCAAAGTACCGATTTACAGTCGCCCAACCGACGGGCGATGGTTCCTGGCTCGGGATTTTCCGTTATGCGGATCGCCACATCGATGCGTTCCCCCACAAGGCTTACCGGTTGATTATTGATCTCCACCTCAATACGTAATTGCGGATATTGCTCCATAAACGACGGCAGAACCGGAGCAAGAATATGCATGGCAGTAAAATGGGCGCAGGCCACACGTAGCGTGCCGGAGGGAATTTGCGCCCCACTGGCGGCACCTATGTCCAGCGAAAGTTGCGCCAGAGAACGCGTCTTCAGTAATGCCTCTTCACCCGCTGGCGTGATCGTCAAGCGACGCGATGAGCGATGGATAAGCCTTGCACCTGCCCATTTTTCCATCTCGTCAAGGTAACGACTGACCATCGGACGGGAAAGCCCCAGCGCACGCGCGGCAGCGCTCAGACTGCCCAAATCACAGATATGGTTGAATACTGTTGCCGCCATCACTCTGTCCATTGCATCCCATCCGATCGTTTTATGAAACTCAGCATGTCCTAATGAGGGAATTCTAACAGATCCGAATTGCCTTAAAATACGGGAACTATCAAAAGACAATTTCCTGCACAAGGTTACCTGGTATGAAAATTAAAACTCTGGCTCTGCTGTTACCTCTGTTTGCGTCTTCAGCTTTCGCCGCGCCGCTACAGCTGGACGTCTATAATCCGCAAGATAAGGCTATTTTCCCGGTCTCTTCGACGCTGGTGTCTGGCCCAAAAGAGGCGATTTTGTTTGACGCCCAGTTCAGCACCAAAGATGGCGAACAGTTGGTTCAGATGATTCGCGCCAGCGGTAAAACGCTGAAGGCTATCGTGATCACTTCCGGCGATCCGGATTTCTATTTTGGTCTGCAACCCATCGTCAAAGCCTTCCCACAGGTAAAAGTCCTGGCAACGCCGCAGGTGGTAGACCATATCCGCGCCACCAAAGAGGCCAAGCTGCAGTTCTGGGGCCCGCAAATGAAGGACGGCGCGCCAACATCGCTCACCGTTCCGCAGGCGACTACGCAAACGCAGTTCACGGTTGATGGCGAAACGCTGGAACTGCGTCACGCCAACGATTATGCAGCGTATATCTGGATCCCGGCGAATCGGGCCATTATTGGCGGCACAGGCGTGGCTTCAGGTATTCACGTCTGGACGGCGGATACACAGTCTGAACAACAACGTAGTGCATGGCGTAGCGTGCTGAGCGAAATGCAGAGCTTACAGCCCACTCAGGTGGTCCCGGGTCATTACATTGGTGAACGCCCAACCGGCGATAAAGCGATCCGCTTCACTCAGGACTATTTGCAGTCGTTTGAGCAGGCGCTAGGGGCGAAGAAAGGATCGGACTATGTGATTAAAACCATGACGGCAGCATGGCCAGGCCTTGCAGACGTAAGCTCGCTGGAACTAAGTGCGAAGGTTAACAGTGGCGAGATGAAGTGGTAATGAAGATTTAAGGCAAAAAATAACCCCGAACACATGTCGGGGTTTCGTTACGATAAGCATACCGGAATCAATGAACGCCCATGCGCCAGGCAAAATAGATCTCTTCTTTCAGTTCAGTTGAAGAGAGTGCTAACAGATCTGCAAACTCCAGCTCAAGCTGTTTCAGCCTTTTCAGGTACTGAGCCGGTGAAAGATCGGTTTTATCACGACGTAAAAACTCTATTGCCAGTTGGGCCGGGTCTAATTGGGTAGACATATCATCCTCGCTTGTGTTCAAAACCTGCACAGTATAACACCATTCCCTGTGCAGATAATGACCAAAAGCAATATGCATCACAAAATTGCGGTCGTCAGACGCGACGTGCAGCACAATCGTCCCTGCTCATCGAATATTTCTATTTGCCACACCTGGTGACGAGAACCAGTATGTAACGCGCGACATACGCCCCTGACGTGCCCTTCCCGTGCAGAACGGATATGGTTGGCGTTGATCTCCAGGCCCACCACTTTCTGCTCACCCTGAGTACAAAGGTATCCCGCTACCGAACCAATACTTTCCGCCAGCACCACGGATGCGCCGCCGTGCAACAACCCAAAGGGTTGTTTGGTGCGATGGTCCACCGGCATCGTCGCTTCCAGCGTATCGTCGCCAATGTGCACAAAACGAATATCGAGCAACCCAACCATATTTCCTTGACCCATGGCATTAAGCGCCTCGAGTGTGACTTCACGTTTCCAGATCATCCTATAATCTCCAGCAGTGCCTGTAATGGGTGGCGAACGCCCGTACCTTCAACGCGTTTAACCTGGCTGCGACAGGAGTACCCTGTAGCCAGACAACGGTTACGTGGCAATCGTTGCATTGCCTGGTGCCATGATAACTCATAGATCCCCAATGAGTTTTGGTGATTTTTCACTTCGTGCCCGTAGGTGCCAGCCATACCACAGCATCCCACGCTGACGTTCTCCAGCTTTGCGCCAAAGCGAGCAAAAATAGTCGCCCACTGTGCAGGCGCGCCCGGCAAAGCCGTCACTTCGGTACAGTGGCCAAAGAAGTACCACGGTTCACCGCCAACAGCGACTGACTGCTGTGTTTCCACAGCTTTCGATAACCATTCGTTGGCCAGCAGCACATGGAAATCACCCCGCAGTTCTCCCAGCACCAGCTTGTATTCATCGCGATAACAAAGCACCAGCGCCGGATCAACTCCCACCATCGGAATATTCAGCTTCGCTACACGGTTAAGAAACTCGGATGTCTTTTTCGCCGTTTTGGCAAAACGGTTTAAAAAGCCTTTAATGTGCTGCGCCTTGCCATTTGGCGAAAACGGCAGCAGTACCGGCTGCATACCCAGTTTTTCTACCAGACGTATAAAATCAGCGACCACCTGCGCATCGTAATAGCTGGTGAAAGGGTCCTGCACCACCAGCACCGTACGGGCTTTTTGCTCGAGGCTGAGTAATTCGAGCTGTTCCAGCGTCATATTGGCGGAACGATGTCCCACCAGTTGGCGTTGCAGCGACGGCGCAGACAACAGCGGTAAATCAACCATTCCAATGTGCTTTTTAGCCAGATTTCGCACCAGCGGCTGATTGATGAAGAAGTTAAACGTTTTAGGCGCCCGCGCCATTAGCGGTGCATAGCTCTCAACGGTCGCCACCATATGATCGCGCAACGGGCGCAGATAACGCGTGTGGTACAGCTGCAGGAAGCGTGAGCGAAACTCCGGCACATCAATTTTAATCGGACACTGTGTGGAACAGGCTTTACACGCCAGGCACCCTGACATCGCCTCTTTTACTTCGTGCGAGAAATCGTATTCGCCCTTGCGTGCATGCCAGCTGTTGCGAGTACGGGTAATCAGCGTGCGTAAACTGGCGCGTTTCTCCGGTAGCTCTTTTTCCAGTTGCACAGGATCGATCCCGCGATCGGCCAACAGACGCAGCCATTCACGTACCAGCGTAGCTCGCCCTTTCGGAGAATGGATACGGTTAAGGCTGATTTTCATCGACGGACACATGGGGCTTTTCGCATCGAAGTTAAAGCATAACCCGTTGCCATTACACTCCATTGCCCCACGCCACTCCTGGCGTACGGCCAGCGGGATTTGACGGTCATACGTTCCGCGTTTCACCGCGTCCACTTTCATCATCGGCGCATCAACGTCTTCCGGTGGACAGATTTTGCCGGGATTGAGCCGGTTTTGCGGATCAAACACCGATTTCACTTTGCGCAGTTCACGATACAGTTCATCACCGAAAAATGCCGGACTGTATTCCGCACGGAAACCTTTCCCGTGCTCACCCCACAACAGACCGCCATATTTTGCCGTCAGCGCGACCACATCATCAGAAATGCGTTTCATCAGCACTTCCTGCTGCGGGTCGCACATATCCAACGCCGGTCTGACGTGCAGCACGCCAGCATCCACGTGGCCGAACATGCCGTAACTCAGACCATGGCTGTCGAGCAGCGCGCGAAACTCGGCAATATAGTCAGCCAGATGCTCCGGTGGAACGCAGGTATCCTCGGCAAATGGAATTGGCTTCGCTGAACCTTTTGCATTGCCCAGCAGACCGACGGCCTTTTTACGCATGGCGTAAATACGTTCGACACCCGCCAGCTCGGTACACAGCTGCCAGCCAATAACGCCCGCTTCCTGACGAGCGATTAACCCATCCAGGCGTTCGCAGAGTGCGCTGACTTGCGAATTAATCAAGGTTTCGTCGTCACCGGCAAACTCGACAATATTCAGGCCCAGCATCTCTTTATCCGCTACATCGGTAATCAGTTCGCTTACCGAGTGCCAGACGATGTCTTCACGCGCCAGATTGAGTACTTTGGAGTCGACGGTTTCTACCGACAGTGCGCGCGCTTCCACCATCACCGGCGCGTTACGCAACGCCGAATCAAACGAATCGTACTTAACGTTAACTAACTGTCTGACTTTGGGCAGTGGCGTGATATCAAGGCGGGCTTCGGTGATAAACGCCAGCGTACCTTCAGAGCCGGTAAGAATGCGGGTTAAATCAAATTCGGTCATCTCATCGTTAAAGACGTGCCGCAGATCGTAACCCGTCAGGAAGCGATTAAGTTTCGGGAATTTATCCATGATCAGCTGTCGGTTATCACGACAACGCTCATAAACGGTCTTATAGATACGGCCAATCGTGGTATTGCTTTTACCCAGCATTTCGGCAAGCTCGACCGGCATGGGCTGGGTATCCAGAATATCACCGCCCATCAGCACCGCACGGATGCCCAACACATGATCGGAAGTTTTACCGTAAACCAACGATCCTTGCCCGGACGCATCGGTGTTGATCATCCCGCCGAGCGTTGCCCGGTTACTGGTGGATAATTCGGGGGCAAAGAAATAGCCGTATGGCTTCAGAAACTGGTTGAGCTGGTCTTTTATCACCCCGGCTTCTACCCGCACCCAACCTTCTTGCGGGTTGATTTCAATAATGCGGCTCATATAGCGGGACATATCAACAATAATGCCCTGATTCAGCGCCTGACCGTTGGTCCCGGTGCCGCCGCCGCGTGGGGTAAAAATCAACGACGAGAAAAGCGGTTCTGCCGCCAGACGGGCGATTAGCGCCACATCTGCGGTTGAACGAGGGAAAACGACAGCATCAGGAAGCAGCTGATAAATACTGTTATCCGTCGACATTGTCAGACGATCGGCATAGCTCGTTGCCGTATCACCCGTGAATCCTTGCTGCTCCAGCGCCTGCAAAAAATTGAGCACCAGTTGAACGACACCTGGCGCCTGAGAAATTTGTGGAATCATTATAGTGACCCTTTCCTGCGGTCTGTGTTGTGAATTTAATCGTTTGCGTGTTGCTTTGTTTGTTGTATCACATTTTTTTCTAATACGCTCAGCAGATTTACAGGCAGAATCCGCCTGTTCAAAACCGCTGAAATTGCTCATCATTACAGGGTGTCATTTAAGTATTCACGTCGCGTCAACGTTCTGGCGCAAAGACAAAGGTGAAAAGTATTTATGGTAAATTTCCGTCAGCCCAGGGATATTGCACAAGTGCTGCTATCGGTGCTGTTTTTAGCCATCCTGATTGTGGCCTGTCTCTGGATTGTTCAGCCCTTTATCCTTGGTTTTGCCTGGGCAGGCACGATTGTCATTGCGACCTGGCCTATCCTGCTACGCTTACAAAAATTGCTCTGGGGACGCCGTTCACTTGCCGTACTGGTGATGACGCTGTTGTTAGTGCTGTTGTTCATCATCCCCATCGCGCTGCTGGTTAACAGTATCGTCGATGGCAGCGGGCCGCTAATCCATGCCGTAACCGCAGGTGATATGACGCTACCGGATCTGGCATGGTTGAACAGCATTCCACTGGTGGGTGCCAAAATGTATGGCGCATGGCACAGCTTACTGGATATGGGCGGCTCGGCCATTATGGCCAAGGTTCGTCCTTATATCGGTACCACCACCACCTGGTTCGTCGGTCAGGCCGCGCATATCGGCCGCTTTATGATGCACTGTGGTCTGATGCTGCTGTTCAGTGCCCTGTTGTACTGGCGCGGTGAACAGGTCGCATTAGGTATTCGTCACTTCGCTTGCCGTCTTGCCTCTAAACGTGGCGATGCTGCCATTTTGCTGGCCGCGCAAGCCATTCGCGCCGTCGCATTGGGCGTTGTGGTCACCGCTCTGGTGCAGGCAGTGCTCGGGGGAATTGGTCTGGCGGTAACCGGCGTGCCTTACGCCACGCTGCTGGCGGTATTGATGATCCTGTCTTGTCTGGTGCAACTGGGGCCGTTGCCGGTGCTGATTCCGGCCATTATCTGGCTATACTGGACGGGGGATTCCACCTGGGGCACCGTGCTGTTGGTGTGGAGCGGCGTGGTCGGAACACTGGATAACGTGATTCGACCGATGCTGATTCGTATGGGTGCCGATTTGCCACTGATCCTGATTCTCTCCGGGGTCATCGGTGGACTGATTGCCTTCGGCATGATTGGTCTGTTTATCGGCCCAGTGGTACTGGCCGTTTCCTGGCGTCTGTTCTCCGCCTGGGTAAACGAAGCCCCTGCGCCAGGTACCAATCCGGATGAAATCCTCGAAGAAATTGCTGAAATCGAACGCAATAAGTAATCCAACATCAGGCGGCAGCGCCGCCTGATTGTTTAACAATACTAATCAATCCTCCCTCTTGCGGGATTAGACCTAACCTTGTCTTTCTTAAAATAATCATTTGTGTCGCAAATCCTTTACAGTTTTTAAACTATTGAGATGAATCTGATCGACGTAAAAAATCACTATGCCTACTATTAGCCCATGGCTTTAGATCAACACATTGATTTATAAGCATGGAAATCCCCTGAGTGAAACAACGAATTGCTGTGTGTAGTCTTTGCCCATCTCCCACGATGGGCTTTTTTTTATCCTTCGCGCGCCACTCCACCAACCTTAACGCACCAACACATTATCTTCCCCGTCAAGGAACAAATAATATTGCACAAAATACTGTGACTCTCTTCAAGCCGAAATATCCACAGCAATGTTATTACTATTCTAACGTCTTTTATGAAGTGACCAAATAATGAACGCATTAGAGCTACAGGCGATCCGCCATATTTTTGCTATGACGGTGGAAGAAAGCGCGAGGTATATCGCGCGCGATGACAATGTTGCCGCCTGGCAACAATGGGAAAAGGGTGAAAGAGAAATTCCAGACGACATCATCCGCATTTGTTCAGAAATGAAAGCCAGGAGGAAGTTAAGAATTAATGCAATTATCGACAAAATAAATAACCGTATCGGTAATAACACCATGCGTTTTTTCCCCGATCTGAACGCTTTTCAGGCGGTTTATCACCACGATGGTTTTCTCGACTGGAAAATCTATCAGTCGGCTGCTGTTGAACTCTATGCTCACGATCTCGAGCGTATGTGTTAAGAGATTGCAACGCCATACCTATTTAGCCTCTTCGCTGAGTAACACATTATGAAAAACACCTATTTCTCCACTGCGATAGGGCTGTACCTAAATTACCTGGTTCACGGCATGGGGGTCATTCTGATGAGCCTCAATATGTCTTCGCTGGAACAACAGTGGCAAACCAATGCTGCGGGCGTCTCGATTGTTATTTCCTCACTCGGTATCGGCCGCTTAAGCGTTTTATTAGTGGCAGGGATGCTTTCCGATCGCTACGGTCGCAGACCATTTATTATCCTTGGTATGACCTGCTACCTGATTTTCTTTATTGGCATCATAAATACTCACAGTATTGTTCTTGCCTATGCTTTTGGTTTTTTAGCAGGAATGGCAAACAGTTTTCTCGATGCCGGAACCTATCCCAGCCTGATGGAGGCGTTCCCCCGCTCACCCAGCACGGCCAATATTTTGATAAAAGCCTTCGTCTCCAGCGGTCAATTCCTGCTGCCAATGATTATCAGTCTGCTGGTGTGGGCCGAACTTTGGTTTGGCTGGTCCTTCCTGCTGGCTGCAGCCGTTATGGTACTCAACGGCGTATTTTTGTTTCGCTGTCGGTTTCCGCCACACCCCGGGCCTCATACCGTCATCCGGGCTCAACCTGCAGAACGGGAAACCGCACAACCTGAACATCGTTGCTCCCTGCTCGACCTTGCCAGTTACACCCTGTACGGCTACATCGCAATGGCAACATTTTACCTGGTAAGCCAGTGGCTGGCGCAATACGGACAGTTTGTCGCCGGAATGTCCTATACGTTATCTATCAAACTGTTAAGCATTTATACCTGCGGCTCTCTACTGTGTGTGCTGATCACCGCCCCGCTGGCGCGAAAAGCAGAACGCGCGACATCGATGCTGATGCTGTATACGTTTATCTCATTTGTCGCACTGCTGATGGTTTGTCTGCATCCGACACCCTACGTGGTCATTATCTTTGCGTTTGTCATCGGTTTTTCTTCCGCCGGGGGCGTTGTGCAAATCGGTTTAACGCTTATGGCCGCACGCTTTCCGCATGCGAAGGGTAAAGCGACCGGGATTTACTATAGCGCGGGCAGCATTGCGACCTTCACCATTCCATTGATAACAGCAAAACTCTCAGAAACCAGTATTGCTCACATCATGTGGTTTGATACTGGCATAGCTGCTGTCGGGTTCCTGTTGGCGTTGTTTATTGGTTATCGCAGCCACATCGCGTCAAAGCATCAGCTAAAAATGATACAAGCCGTAGAATAGCGTGGATGCAATATTGTTCCCCCCTTCTGCAAAATAATTGGCATATATTTTAAAACATCAGCAAAACACCGGCTGGCAGAGTTCAATTTCACAGTGTGTTATGCAATATACCTGGTAACTTAAACGCCATGCTATGTAGGTTCTGTGGCTGCCGCCCGGTATATTAATTACAAGGTCGCCGCAATTTAAACAATATCGACGAGCACAGAACAATTTTAAAATCCGCAAGGAGTTGTGAAAATGTCTCAAAGCAAGACCTTTAATACGCCATTTCTTTTGGCGATAACCTGTATTTATTTAAGTTATTTCCTACACGGTATTAGCGTCATAACACTGGCGCAAAATATGACCTCTCTTGCAGAAAAGTTTTCCACCGACAATGCAGGAATTGCCTATTTGATTTCAGGCATTGGTCTGGGGCGACTGGTGAGCATCTTATTCTTTGGCGTGCTCTCAGATAAATTTGGTCGTCGGGCTATCATTCTGTTAGGGGCGATTCTTTATATACTGTTCTTCTTCGGTATTCCCGCCAGCCCTAATCTGATGATTGCCTTTATTCTGGCCGTTTGCGTTGGCGTGGCAAACTCGGCACTGGATACCGGTGGGTACCCGGCGTTAATGGAATGCTTCCCTAAAGCCTCTGGCTCAGCCGTTATCCTGGTAAAAGCTATGGTATCGTTTGGGCAGATGATCTATCCCATCGTCGTCAGCACCATGCTGCTCAACCATATCTGGTACGGTTATGCGGTCATTATCCCGGGTGCGTTGTTTGTAGTCATTACCCTGATGCTGCTAAAAAGTCGTTTCCCCAGCCAGATGGTGGATGCTGGCATCGCGAAAGATCTGCCACAGATGAACAGTAAACCGTTGGTCTGGCTGGAAGGTGTGGCATCCGTCATGTTTGGTGTTGCTGCCTTTTCGACTTTTTACGTCATCGTAGTCTGGATGCCGAAATATGCGATGGCCTTTGCCGGTATGGCAGAATCCGACGCCCTGAAAACAATCTCTTACTACAGTATGGGTTCGTTGGTCTGCGTATTTATCTTTGCCGCACTGTTGAAAAAATGGGTACGGCCTATTTGGGCGAATGTATTTAACGCCGGACTGGCAACCATCACCGCAGCCGTTATCTATTTATACCCATCTCCGCTGGTTTGTAACGCCGGTTCATTTCTCATTGGGTTTTCTGCCGCTGGCGGTATTTTACAGCTCGGTGTTTCGGTGATGTCGGAGTTCTTTCCCAGGAGCAAAGCCAAAGTCACCAGTATTTATATGATGATGGGTGGCGTAGCTAACTTTATTATCCCATTAATCACCGGATACCTCTCTAACATTGGTCTGCAATACATTATTTTGCTGGACCTTGCATTTGCTCTGTTGGCTTTTGTCACCGCCATCATCGTCTTTATTCGTTACTACCGCGTATTTGATATCCCCAAAAATGATGTGCGGTTGGGCGAGCGTTATTTTCAATAAATTGTTTAGAAGGAGTATCAAATGGACGTAACTGCAAAATATGAACTGATTGGTTTGATGGCCTACCCTATCAGACACAGTCTGTCGCCTGAAATGCAAAATAAGGCATTAGAAAAAGCGGGATTGCCATTCACTTATATGGCGTTTGAAGTCGATAACTCAACGTTTGCTAATGCCATTGCCGGGCTGAAGGCCTTAAAGATGCGGGGTACCGGGGTCTCAATGCCCAACAAGCAGCTGGCATGTGAATATGTTGATGAATTAACACCTGCAGCCAAGCTGGTCGGCGCAATTAACACTATCGTCAATGATGATGGTTACCTGCGTGGTTACAATACCGATGGCACGGGCCATATTCGTGCAATTAAGGAAAGTGGTTTCGATATCAAAGGTAAAACCATGGTACTGTTGGGCGCAGGCGGTGCGTCGACGGCGATTGGTGCACAGGCAGCGATTGAAGGCATCAAAGAAATTAAACTCTTTAACCGCCAGGATGAATTTTTTACCAAAGCGCAGGAGTTTGCCAAACGCGTCAATGAAAACACCGACTGCGTGGTCACCGTTATCGATCTCGCCGATCGCCAGGCTTTTGCTGACGCACTTGCCAGCGCAGATATTTTGACCAACGGCACTAAAGTCGGCATGAAGCCGCTGGAAAATGAATCTCTCGTGACCGACGCTTCCCTGCTGCGTCCGGAACTGCTGGTAACCGAATGCGTCTACAACCCGCATATGACCAAATTATTGCAGCAGGCACAAAGTGCTGGTTGCAAAACAATTGATGGTTACGGCATGTTGTTGTGGCAAGGGGCTGAACAGTTCAAGCTCTGGACCGGGAAAGATTTCCCACTGGAGTATGTGAAACAGGTTATGGGTTTTGCCGCCTGACGGGCAAGTATTTGTACAATAGTTAAAGGGTAATCAATGAAAACCGTAACCGTAAGAAACCTCGTTATTGGCGAGGGTGCGCCGAAGATCATTGTCTCGCTGATGGGTAAAGACATCGCAACGGTAAAAAGCGAAGCGCTGGCCTATCGCGAAGCGGATTTCGACATTCTGGAATGGCGCGTAGACCATTTCACCGATGTCTCTTCCATTGAGGCGGTGTTGGAAGCTGCGCGCACCATCCGCGATGTGATGGCTGACAAACCACTGCTTTTCACCTTCCGTAGCGCCAAAGAAGGCGGTGAACAGGCTCTGTCTGTTGAGCACTATATTGCACTTAACCGCGCGGCAGTAGACAGCGGTCTGGTGGATATGATCGATCTGGAACTGTTTACCGGAGACGAACTGGTCAAAGCGACCGTCGAGCATGCGCACGCGAAAAATGTCTTTGTGATTATGTCCAATCACGATTTTCATAAGACACCAGCCGCGGAAGAGATTGTTCAGCGCTTGCGTAAAATGCAGGAACTGGGCGCAGATATCCCGAAAATTGCCTTGATGCCGCAAAATAAAGCGGATGTTCTGACGCTGCTTAGTGCCACGCTGGAAATGCAAGAACGCTATGCCGATCGCCCGATAATCACCATGTCGATGGCTAAAACAGGGGTGATTTCACGTCTGTCTGGTGAGATTTTCGGTTCAGCGGCAACCTTTGGGGCAGTAAAAAAAGCCTCCGCACCAGGACAAATTTCGGTCACCGACCTGCGTACTGTATTGACAATATTGCATCAGGCTTAATTACAGATATATCCATATAAATATCAGTAATGCCCTACCCCAGATATTCGTCTAACCACGGATATCTGGCCAGTAATTAAGCGTTATTATATAACTCACAATATTATTGTCGAATATAGCGACAGGTAGACGCACGCATATAATCTGGAGTTCACATGAAATTTTCAAGACCAAATCGTATAGATGGTCGGGTACCCGTATTATCCGCTGCAGATGCAGTCAATTATATTCCTGATGAAGCAACTCTTTGTGTATTAGGTGCAGGCGGGGGTATTCTCGAAGCAACAACATTAATTAATGCACTGGCTGAAAAATATAAAAACTCTCAGTCACCACGAAATTTAGCGTTGATTAGTCCTACAGGTCTGGGTGACCGTGCCGACCGGGGAATTAGCCCGCTGGCACAGGAAGGCTTAGTCAAATGGGCATTATGCGGACACTGGGGACAATCACCACGAATCTCCGACCTGGCGGAACAAAATAAAATTGCTGCCTATAACTATCCTCAGGGTGTATTAACCCAAACCCTGCGTGCATCGGCGGCTCACCAGCCAGGTATCCTCAGTGATATCGGCATCGGTACATTTGTTGATCCTCGCCAACAGGGCGGTAAGCTGAATGAAGTGACCACCGAAGATCTGATCAAATTGGTGGAAATTGATAACAAAGAGTACCTGTATTACAAAGCCATTGCGCCAAACATCGCCTTTATTCGCGCCACCACCTGTGACAGTGAAGGTTACGCCACCTTTGAAGATGAAGTTATGTATCTCGATGCGCTGGTGATTGCCCAGGCCGTACACAATAACGGCGGCATTGTTATGATGCAGGTGCAAAAAATGGTGAAGAAAGCCACGTTGCATCCGAAGTCGGTACGTATTCCAGGCTATCTGGTCGATATTGTGGTCATCGACCCCGACCAAACGCAACTGTACGGTGGCGCGCCGGTTAACCGCTTTATCTCTGGCGATTTTGTTCTTGATGACAGCCAGCAAACTTCCCTGCCGCTCAATCAGCGTAAACTGGTGGCCCGACGCGCCCTGTTTGAAATGCGCAAAGGTGCGGTCGGCAACGTTGGTGTAGGCATTGCGGATGGCATTGGTCTCGTCGCGCGCGAAGAAGGCTGTGCTGACGATTTTATTCTGACAGTCGAAACGGGTCCGATTGGCGGCATCACCTCTCAAGGTATTGCTTTCGGTGCCAACGTCAACACCCGCGCCATTCTGGATATGACCTCCCAGTTTGACTTCTATCACGGTGGCGGGCTGGATGTGTGCTATTTAAGTTTTGCCGAAGTGGATCGCCACGGCAACGTCGGCGTACATAAATTCAATGGCAAAATCATGGGTACCGGCGGTTTTATCGATATTAGCGCCACCTCCAAAAAAATTATTTTCTGCGGCACGTTAACTGCCGGAAGTCTGAAAACGGAAGTTGCCGATGGCAAGTTAAATATTGTGCAGGAAGGTCGGGTGAAAAAATTCGTCAACGAATTACCTGAAGTGACTTTCAGCGGAAAAATTGCTCTCGAACGTGGACTTGATGTGCGTTACATCACTGAGCGCGCTGTATTTACGTTAAAAGCAGATGGTCTTCATTTAATCGAAATTGCACCGGGAGTCTCTTTACAGGAAGACATCCTGGACAAGATGGATTTCACGCCAATTATTTCGCCAAATCTGAAGTTGATGGACGAAAGATTATTTATCGATGCCTCGATGGGTTTTGTATTACCCGACGCCGCCAATTAAAAGGAGTACCATGATGGACTTTTCTTTAACTGAAGAACAAGAACTGCTACTTGCCAGTATTCGAGAACTGATTACCAGCAATTTCCCGGAAGAATATTTCCGTACCTGCGATCAGACGGCGACCTACCCGAAAGAGTTTATGCGTGCCCTGGCGGACAACGGTATTTCGATGCTGGGCGTTCCGGAAGAGTTTGGTGGCATCCCGGCGGATTACGTCACACAGATGCTGGCGCTGATGGAAGTTTCAAAATGCGGCGCACCCGCTTTTTTAATCACTAACGGTCAGTGCATTCACAGTATGCGTCGTTTTGGATCCGCCGAACAGCTGCGTAAGACCGCAGAAAGCACCATGGAAACTGGCGATCCAGCGTATGCGCTGGCATTAACCGAACCGGGAGCGGGTTCCGACAACAACAGCGCGACCACCAGTTACACTCGCAAAAACGGTAAGGTCTATCTCAACGGGCAGAAAACCTTTATCACCGGCGCGAAAGAGTATCCATATATGCTGGTACTGGCCCGCGATCCAGAACCAAAAGATCCGAAAAAAGCCTTTACGCTGTGGTGGGTCGATTCGAAGAAACCCGGCATTAAGGTTAATCCGCTGCACAAAATCGGTTGGCATATGCTCAGCACATGCGAAGTCTATCTTGATGACGTTGAAGTGGATGAAAGTGATATGGTCGGAGAGGAAGGCATGGGTTTCCTCAACGTCATGTACAACTTCGAGATGGAACGTTTGATCAACGCTGCGCGCAGTACCGGTTTTGCTGAATGCGCCTTCGAAGATGCCGCCCGTTACGCCAACCAGCGCATCGCATTCGGTAAGCCAATTGGTCACAATCAGATGATCCAGGAAAAACTGGCGCTGATGGCGATTAAAATCGATAACATGCGCAATATGGTGTTAAAAGTCGCCTGGCAGGCCGATCAGGAACAGTCTCTGCGCACCAGTGCAGCGCTGGCAAAACTGTATTGTGCACGTACTGCAATGGAAGTGATTGATGACGCCATTCAGATTATGGGTGGGCTGGGTTACACCGACGAAGCACGCGTTTCCCGCTTCTGGCGTGATGTCCGCTGTGAACGCATTGGCGGTGGTACAGATGAAATCATGATTTACGTCGCGGGTCGCCAAATCCTGAAAGATTATCAGAATAAGTAAGCAGTAATGCTTGCCGGATAGCGCAAATGCGTTATCCGGCACGTGCCAGGTGAATCATATTTCTGGCATCAGACATTCCTGTTCTACAAGGTTATTTTTAAACTGCTTACGATAATCGCTGGGGGTACAACCCACATGCCGCTGAAAGAGTTTGGCAAAGTGATCGACGTTTTCATACCCTACCCGCCAGGAAATTTCTGCCAACGAGGACTCCGTATTCGTCAGGGCAAATTTTGCCTCTGTCATTCGCCGCTGAATCACATAATTAATCGGCGAAATACGATATTCCTTAGTAAACTCGTGACAGATATAGCTCACGCTGGCACGAAATTTCTTAGACAACTGTTCCAGCGTGATTTTCTCTCGAAAGTTGTTATTTAAATAAACCAACACATCTTTAATTAAGATATCTTTTTTAATATATCCCTGCTCAGAACGATAAGCATTTTTAAAGTTTTCGTAATATAAAACGGTTAATGCATAAGCGAAGGCGTCATAAGCGGAAGACGTCAGGTTATTCTTGCTCTGCGGGAGCATAACACTCAGTTCATTAAAGATACTTTTAATAACCTCTTTGCCCTGGCTGACGCTAATAACCGGACATGAGTGCATCTGCAAGAGTTGGTTCTCCTGCCAGTCGTTGAAACGAAAGTCGTAGAGCGCACAGGTGTAAGTGGTTGCAGGTGCGCTGCTATCGGAAGCAACCGCATGTAACCGCCCTTGTTCTATCACCACGATGTCACCCGCATGCGCGACATACAGCGAAGAGTCGATAATTAGTCTTGCGACACCCTTTTTTACATAGATAAGCTCTGTTTCATTGTCATGAACATGATGGCCCGACTCCCAGTTAGGATCATCACTGATGACGAATCGCGAAAATCTCGGGGTTTTCCCCTGTTCAAAAAGGGTCTCCATGGCATTATCAAAACAGCGTTGATACATGACAACCTCCACCGAAAGGCAGTTATTTTGCGGATAATTAATATCGAAAAGTAAAAACGATGATGACGTTATACAACGTTATTCTGTCCAGGCGAAACAAAATTATTTGCGTCGTCTGCAAGATGACACCTCCAACTCCAGCACGCTGCTCGTGCAAATTGTTTTTATTTTAAAATAATAGGAAAGTATAAATGTTATTAAGTCAGCAATAATAATTTACACACCAGAAACAAAGTGCGTGCAGAATCGCATAAAAATATGATCCATTTCTCAAAAAAGCGCCTCGATTTTATTTCCATGTTTATCACTTTAACACCCGACGTCTTCTTTACGTTCATAAACTCAGCATTCCTAAAGTCCTTTTTTTTGCAAGATTGTTGGGAATGAAAACAGATTGCCCCGTCGAAAACAGTCTCCCTCTGCCGCACACTATTTTCAGTCAATTTTCCCTACTGTTGATGATGGCACTCCCCGTCATCATCCACACGAGAATCACTGGAGATGCCATGAAACTAATAACCTGCTTTAAGTTGGTGCCTGAAGAACAGGACATTGTTGTTACCCCACAACGTTCGCTTAACTTTGACCGGGCCGATGCCAAAATCAGTCAGTTTGATTTGAATGCAATAGAGGCCGCGACGCAACTTAGTGCGGAAGGTGATGAAATTGTCGCCTTAACGGTTGGCGGCTCGCTACTGCAAAACTCCAAAGTGCGTAAAGACGTACTGTCCCGCGGGCCGGACAGTTTGTTTATGGTGCAGGATCCCCAACTGGAGCATTCATTACCGCGAGACACGGCTCAGGCGCTGGCCTGCGCGGCCAAAAACATTGAATTCGACCTGATGCTGTTCGGCGAAGGGTCTGGAGACATCTACGCCCAGCAGGTTGGCTTACTGGTTGGCGAACTCTTACAACTTCCGGTGATTAACGCCGTCAGCAACATCCAACGTAACGGCGATCGCATTGTGGTTGAACGTACGCTGGAAGACGAAGTTGAAGTGATTGAACTGTCGCTCCCCGCCGTGCTGTGCGTAACCTCGGATATCAACACGCCGCGTATTCCCTCGATGAAAGCCATTCTGGGCGCAGGTAAAAAACCGGTCACACCGTGGCAAGCCAGCGATATTGGCTGGACACCTGCCTCACCGTTAGCAGAACTGGTGAGCCTCACCGTTCCGCCACAAACAGAACGTAAGCACATCATTCTGGAAAATGACTCAGCAGAAGCCATCGCCGAGCTGGCTGAACATCTGAAAAAAGCCCTGAACTAAGCCCAACGGAGAGAAATTATCATGAGTAAATTAGCTAACGTATGGGTGTTCAGCGATAACGTAGAACGCTATGCAGAATTAATGTCCGGCGCACGTCTGTGGGGTGAACAGGTACACCTTATTGTACAAGGCAACGAACAGGCCAATCAGGTTAAACCTCTGGGTGCCGATGAGATTGTCGTGCTTGAAACAACGTCTGGTTTACAGCGTGTTGAAAATTTTGCCGAGACCATCGCCGCCCTGATACAAGAACATACCGGGCTATTGCTGATGCCAGCTACTAAACGCGCTAAATCCCTTGGTGCACGGTTAAGTATTCAACTCAATGCAGCGATGGTAAATGACGCCACGTCGGTAACGCTTGATGATGGCTCACTGTTCGCAGAACACCGTATGTACGGTGGCCTGGCATTCGGCAAAGAAAAAATCAAAACAACTCAGGCAATTATCACTCTTGCCCCAGGCGTACTTGAACCGGTAGAGGCTAATGCTTCACATACCTGCCCTGTTGTCTCTGCACCTTACATCGCACCGCACCATGAAATTATGTGCCAGGAACGTCGCGCCAAATCCGTGAGCAGTGTGGATCTCAGCAAAGCCAAACGTGTGGTGGGTGTGGGCCGCGGCCTGGTTGCGCAAAACGATCTGGAGATGGTGCACCAGTTGGCATCTGTACTGGGTGCAGAAGTGGGTTGTTCACGACCGATTGCCGAAGGCGAAAACTGGATGGAACGCGAACGCTACATCGGCGTTTCTGGCGTGTTACTGAAATCGGACCTTTACCTCACCCTCGGCATTTCAGGACAAATTCAGCATATGGTCGGCGGTAACGGCGCGAAAGTCATTGTCGCCATCAACAAAGATAAGAAAGCCCCTATTTTCAATTACGCCGATTACGGACTGGTCGGCGACATCTACAAAGTCGTTCCGGCTCTTATCGAGCATCTCAGCCGCTAACCCCACTTTTAACGCACATATCCCGCTGCCCTCGCAGCGGGAAGGGAGCATAAAGCATGTCAGATGAAAAATTTGATGCCATTGTGGTCGGTGCTGGCGTGGCGGGTACGGTTGCAGGCTACGTGATGGCTCAGGCCGGACTGGACGTGCTGGTTATCGAGCGCGGAAACAGTGCAGGTAGTAAAAATATGACCGGCGGAAGACTCTATGCACATAGTCTTGAGCGCATCATGCCGGGGTTCGCGCAGGAAGCGCCGCTCGAGCGTAAAGTCACCCGCGAAAAAATCTCCTTTCTGACCGAAGAAAGCGCCGTCACTCTCGACTTTCATCGTGAAAAGGCTGACGCACCAACGCAGGATTCGTATACCGTTTTGCGCAACAGACTTGACCCATGGCTAATGGAAAAAGCGGAACAAGCTGGCGTGCAGTTCATTCCCGGCGTGCGCGTCGATGCCCTGATCCGCGAAGGAAATAAGGTTACCGGAGTTCAGGCCGGCGACGATATCCTGGAAGCCAATATTGTCATCCTTGCCGATGGCGTCAACTCTATGCTGGGGCGTTCCCTGGGGATGGTTCCGCCCTCTTCTGCACATCACTATGCCGTTGGCGTAAAAGAGCTGATCGGCTTACCTCCAGCGGTCATTGCAGATCGCTTCAATCTTTCAGGTAATGAAGGCGCGGCCTGGCTGTTTGCAGGCTCACCGTCTGATGGGTTGATGGGAGGCGGATTTTTGTATACCAACCAGGACTCCATCTCTCTGGGTCTGGTGTGTGGTCTGGGGGATATTGCTCATGCCACAAAAAGTATTCCACAAATGCTGGAAGACTTTAAGCAACATCCAACTATTCGGCCATTGATTGCCGGTGGAGAACTACTGGAATATTCCGCGCATATGGTTCCGGAAGGCGGTCTGGCAATGGTTCCAAAGCTGGTCGATGACGGTGTGATGATCGTGGGCGATGCCGCCGGTTTCTGTTTGAACCTGGGTTTCACGGTGCGAGGTATGGATTTGGCCATCGCTTCCGCAGAAGCCGCTGCCCAAACAGCCATTGCAGCAAAAGAACGCCAGGATTTCTCTGCCAACAGCCTGATGGACTACAAGCGCGCGCTCGAACAGGGCTGTGTAATGCGTGATTTACAGCATTTTCGCAAGATCCCGGCGCTAATGGAAAACCCACGGCTGTTCACCCAGTATCCGCGTATGGTGGCCGACATCATGAGCGATATGTTCACCGTTGACGGACGTCCAAATCAACCGGTTCGCAAGATGATTATGTCCCACGCAAAACAAATCGGGCTGATGAACTTACTGAAAGACGGTATCAAGGGGGCAACTGCACTATGAATCAGGACAATACCGTTAACGTTGACGTCAAACTGGGCGTCAATAAATTCAATGTCGATGAAGGCCACCCGCACATTATCCTGGCCGAACATCCAGACCTTAATGAATTTCACAAGCTGCTGAAAGCCTGCCCCGCCGGGCTGTATAAGCAGGATGAGAGTGGAAACATTCATTTTGATTCTGCTGGTTGCCTGGAGTGCGGAACGTGTCGAGTACTGTGCGGCGACACGATCCTCGACCAATGGGAATATCCGGTCGGAACATTTGGCGTTGATTTTCGCTACGGCTAATGGATTTTGCCTGTAGTACACCGGATCGGCCACGCCGGCCATCCGGTCAGATGTATGCCGAAATCATCCTGGGAATAACTTCATGAGTATCACACTAACGTTTAACGCCGAACGTCGCGAAGTCTGGCGACAACAGGGTTTATGGGGAGATGCTTCGCTTGGCGATTACTGGAACCAAACTGCCAGAGCCATGCCAGATAAAATCGCCGTGGTTGATAACCATGGCGCTTCATACACCTATGCTGCACTCGACAGCGCGGCCAGCAGTCTGGCAACCTGGTTTTTAGCCTGCGGTATTCAACCCGGCGATCGCATTGCCTTCCAGTTACCGGGCTGGTGCGAGTTTACGATTATCTACCTGGCCTGCCTGAAAACCGGGGCCGTTTCCGTACCGCTGCTGCCAGCGTGGCGTGAAGCAGAGCTGGTATGGGTGCTGAATAAGTGTAAAGCGAAGATTTTTTTCGCACCGACACTGTTTAAACAGACCCGACCGGTCGATCTGATCCTCCCCTTACAAAACCAGTTGCCGCATCTGCAACAGATCGTTGCCGTGGATAAACTGGCTCCGGCAACTACCTCGCTGGCGCTCAGTCAACTGCTTTTAGCTCCGCCTTTAACCCAGACGATTAATGTTCACGCCGATGAATTGGCGGCGGTGTTGTTTACCTCCGGTACCGAGGGAATGCCAAAAGGCGTAATGCTGACCCACAACAACATCCTTGCCAGCGAGCGTGCCTACTGTGCCCGCCTCAATCTCACCTGGCAGGATGTGTTTTTGATGCCCGCACCACTGGGACATGCTACCGGTTTTCTGCATGGCGTTACCGCACCGTTTTTAATCGGCGCACGCAGCGTATTGTTAGATATTTTCACCCCAACCGCCTGTCTTGATCTGCTGGAGCAACAGCGCTGTACCTGTGTGCTCGGCGCAACGCCCTTCGTCTACGACATGTTGTGTAGCATGGAAAAACGACCACGCGTTCTCTCATCGCTACGCTTTTTCTTATGTGGGGGCACAACCATTCCACAGAAGATTGCCCGTGACTGCCAGCAGCTCGGCATAAAATTATTAAGCATTTATGGCTCGACAGAGAGTTCACCGCATGCGCTGGTCAATCTCGATGATTCGCTTTCTCGCATGATGAATACGGACGGATATGCCGCTGCAGGCGTTGAAATTAAAGTCGTCGATGAAGCGCGCAATACGTTGCCCGCGGGGGTAGAAGGTGAAGAAGCTTCGCGTGGTCCCAATGTGTTTATGGGCTACCTCGATGAACCCGAACTCACCGCCCGCGCGCTGGATCAAGACGGCTGGTATTACAGCGGCGACTTATGCCGAATGGACGATGCGGGGTACATCAAAATCACCGGGCGGAAAAAAGATATCATTGTCCGTGGTGGAGAAAACATCAGCAGCCGCGAAGTTGAGGATATTTTATTGCAGCATCCTCGCATTCACGATGCTTGTGTTGTCGCGATGCCGGACGAACGCTTAGGTGAAAGGTCGTGTGCTTACGTGGTCCTAAAACCTCCGCATCATTCGTTGTCGCTGGAATCAGTGGTGGCCTTTTTTAGCCGCAAGCGGGTGGCAAAGTACAAATACCCTGAGCACATTGTGATCGTGGAGAAATTACCGCGCACGGCGTCCGGTAAAGTACAAAAATACCAGCTTCGTCAGGATATTATTCAGCGTTTGAGCGTGGAGAGTATTACAGGATAAAGCGCCGGATGGCGATGCTAACGCATCTTATCCGGCCTACGTTGAATAGGCCGGATAAGGCATGATATTACTTGTTCAGTTCAGCCAGACTCAGCCAGGTTTGTACGACGGTGTCCGGGTTCAGCGACAGGCTGTCGATCCCCTCTTCCATCAGCCAGGCCGCGAAGTCTTCGTGGTCAGAAGGTCCCTGGCCGCAAATACCCACGTATTTACCCTGTTTCTTGGCTGCACGAATCGCCATCGACAGCAGTGCTTTCACCGCGTCGTTACGCTCATCAAACAGTTCAGAAACCACACCAGAGTCACGATCCAGACCCAGCGCTAACTGCGTCATGTCGTTTGAGCCGATGGAGAAGCCGTCGAAGTACTCGAGGAACTGCTCGGCCAGCAAGGCGTTAGACGGGATCTCACACATCATGATGATCTTCAGTCCGTTCTCGCCGCGTTTCAGCCCCTGGCGTGCCAGCTCTTCCACCACCGCTTTCGCCTGAGCAACGGTACGTACAAACGGTACCATCACTTCAACGTTAGTCAGGCCCATGTCGTTACGGACACGTTTTACTGCGTCGCATTCCAGCGCAAAGCAGTCGCGGAAGCTATCGGCAACATAACGGCCCGCCCCACGGAAGCCCAGCATCGGGTTCTCTTCATGCGGTTCATAACGCTCACCGCCGACCAGGTTGGCATATTCGTTGGACTTAAAGTCCGACATACGCACGATGACGCGTTTTGGATAAAACGCCGCACCCAGCGTCGCGATCCCTTCCGTCAGACGACCTACGTAGAATTCACGCGGAGAATCGAAACCTTTCATCATGGCGCGGATTTCATTTTGCAGCTCAGGCGTTTGGTCATCAAACTCCAGCAACGCACGCGGGTGCACGCCAATCATACGGTTGATGATAAATTCCAGACGCGCCAGGCCGACGCCTTCGTTTGGCAGACAGGCGAAGTCGAAAGCCCGATCCGGGTTACCGACGTTCATCATCACCTTCAACGGCAGATCCGGCATGGTCTCCACGCTGGAACTCTTCACGCTAAAGTCGAGCATGTCAGCGTAGACATAACCGGTGTCACCTTCGGCACAGGAGACGGTTACCTTCTCACCGTCTTTCATGCGCTCGGTCGCATCACCACAGCCCACCACGGCCGGGATCCCCAGTTCACGGGCAATAATCGCCGCGTGACAGGTACGGCCGCCACGGTTAGTGACAATTGCTGCTGCTTTCTTCATGATCGGTTCCCAGTCCGGGTCGGTCATGTCGGTAACCAGTACGTCACCAGGTTCGATACGGTTCATTTCGCTGATGTCATGAATGACTTTGACCGGACCCGCGCCAATGCGGTGGCCGATGGCGCGACCTTCAGCAATAATTTTACCCTGAGCATGCAGCGTATAACGCTCCATCACCTGGCCGCGAGAACGCACGGTTTCTGGACGCGCCTGAACAATGAACAGCTTGCAGGTATGACCGTCTTTCGCCCATTCGATGTCCATTGGACGACCGTAGTGCTTCTCGATTTGTACCGCCTGCTTCGCCAGTTCCTGCACTTCTTCGTTAGTCAGGGAGAAAATGTCACGTTGTTCCTGCGGGACATCTTCAATGGTCACCTGCTTACCGTGTTCCTGGGTCGGCGCGTAAATCATGCGGATTTTTTTCGAACCCATTGTGCGACGGACGATCGCCGGACGGTTAGCCGCCAGGGTCGGTTTGTGCACGTAGAATTCATCCGGGTTAACGGCGCCCTGCACGACCATTTCGCCCAGACCCCAAGCAGACGTAATAAAGACGACCTGGTCGAAACCGGATTCGGTATCGATGGAGAACATTACGCCTGAGGATGCGAGGTCAGAACGCACCATCCGCTGAACGCCAGCAGAGAGCGCTACGCCACGGTGGTCATAGCCCTGGTGAACACGATAAGAGATCGCGCGGTCGTTAAACAGCGAGGCAAATACGTGTTTGATGGCAACCAGTACGGCATCAAATCCCTGGACGTTGAGGAAGGTTTCCTGCTGACCGGCAAATGACGCATCTGGCATATCTTCTGCGGTAGCGGAAGAACGCACGGCAAAAGAGGCATTGGCATCGTCCGCTGACAGCTGCGCGTAGGCATCGCGGACGGCATTTTCCAGCTCTGGCTGGAAAGGAGTGTCGATAATCCACTGGCGGATCTGCGCCCCGGCTTTCGCAAGCTCGGTGACATCGTCGATATCCGTTTTATCCAGCAGCTCATAAATGCGCTGGTTTACACCGCTCTGGTCCAGAAACTGGTTAAACGCATCGGCGGTCGTTGCAAAACCATTCGGTACGGAAACACCCATACCTGAAAGGTTAGTAATCATTTCACCCAGGGAGGCATTTTTGCCTCCAACTCTGTCTACATCATTCATGCCGAGTTGGTTATACCAAAGCACCAGCGGTGACGAGCCATTGTTGGACATCGAACAATCCTTATATATGAACGAGGTTAGGAAACTCAATTTTGCGTAATTATCTTGGCATATTTACTCCGTCGAAAAAAACGGTGAATCGTTCAAGCAACTTTATTTTTTATTTTTTCAGATTGTTTCCGCATTTGCGCAAACCCGCGAACCACACGGGATCACCACAAAAACGACCGGTATAAACATTTGTTCCGAAAAATGAAATGTACTTTTCAGTAAATATAAAAATACCGTTTCATTTTATAAAATAGATGCAGCAATATTCGCTTCTGGCAAATTTTAATTTATGCTTTCAGAGAATTATATCTGCCCCAGGATGAGCAAAATGGATAATGCTGTTGATCGTCACGTATTTTATATTTCTGATGGTACGGCCATCACCGCCGAGGTATTGGGTCACGCGGTGATGTCGCAATTTCCTGTCACGATCAGCAGTATTACGCTGCCGTTTGTGGAAAATGAGAGTCGTGCGCGTGCGGTTAAAGACCAGATTGACGCGATCTATCAACAAACTGGTGTGCGCCCTTTGGTGTTTTACTCCATCGTCCTGCCGGAAATTCGCTCGATCATTCTGCAAAGCGAAGGATTTTGTCAGGATATCGTGCAGGCGCTGGTTGCCCCACTGCAACACGAGATGAAACTCGACCCTACGCCTATCGCCCATCGCACGCACGGTCTGAATCCCGGTAACCTCAACAAGTACGACGCGCGCATCGCCGCCATTGACTACACCCTCGCCCACGACGACGGTATTTCGTTGCGCAACCTCGATCAGGCGCAGGTGATCCTGCTCGGCGTTTCCCGTTGCGGCAAAACCCCGACCAGTTTGTATCTGGCCATGCAGTTTGGTATCCGCGCGGCCAACTACCCCTTTATTGCCGATGATATGGATAATCTGGTGCTGCCCACTTCCCTGAAGCCGTTGCAGCATAAGCTGTTCGGTCTGACTATCGACCCTGAGCGCCTGGCGGCCATCCGCGAAGAACGCCGTGAGAACAGCCGTTATGCCTCGCTGCGTCAGTGCCGTATGGAAGTTGCTGAGGTGGAAGCGCTTTATCGGAAAAACCAGATCCCCTGGCTGAACAGTACCAATTATTCGGTAGAAGAGATTGCTACCAAGATCCTCGATATCATGGGACTGAATCGCCGCATGTACTAGAATGCTAGTGCATTGGTTCGATTTTTTGTTATTATGCTCGCCACCAGGCAGGATGAGTGTGATATTGTGATGTACATCACTTCCCGGTAGTCCTGCCGTTGAAGCAACAAATTTCTGAGACAAGTAATGAACAGAACCGATGAACTCCGTACTGCGCGTATTGACAACCTGGTCACTCCAGCAGAGCTTGCGCAACGGCATCCTGTTTCGTCCTCCGTCGCCCGTCATGTTACGGACTCCCGACGTCGGATAGAAAAAATTTTAAATGGTGAAGACCCCCGTTTACTGGTGATCGTAGGTCCCTGCTCGATTCACGATCTTGATGCCGCGATGGAATACGCGACACGATTACAGGCGCTGCGCACTAAGCACCAGGCGCGTCTGGAAATCGTGATGCGTACCTATTTTGAAAAACCACGCACCGTCGTAGGCTGGAAAGGCCTGATTTCCGACCCGGATTTGAACGGCAGTTATCGTGTAAACCACGGTATTGAACTGGCGCGAAAACTGCTGTTGCAGGTCAACGAACTGGGCGTCCCCACGGCGACTGAATTCCTCGACATGGTGACCGGCCAGTTTATTGCCGATTTAATCAGTTGGGGAGCTATTGGCGCGCGCACCACCGAAAGTCAGATCCATCGTGAAATGGCCTCCGCGCTCTCCTGCCCGGTTGGCTTTAAGAACGGAACGGATGGCAACACGCGCATTGCCGTCGATGCGATTCGCGCCTCCCGCGCCAGTCACATGTTCCTCTCGCCGGATAAAACCGGCCAGATGACCATTTATCAGACCAGCGGTAACCCTTACGGGCATATCATCATGCGCGGCGGTAAAAAGCCGAATTATTATGCTGAAGATATTGCTGCCGCCTGCGATACCCTGCACGAATTTTCTCTGCCTGAGCATCTGGTGGTCGATTTTAGCCACGGTAATTGCCAGAAGCAGCATCGCCGTCAGTTGGAGGTTTGTGATGACGTGTGCCAGCAAATTCGTAACGGTTCAACGGCAATAGCCGGGATCATGGCGGAGAGTTTCCTGCGTGAAGGCACGCAAAAAATCGTTAGCGGCCAGCCGCTGGTTTACGGTCAGTCCATTACCGACCCATGCCTGAACTGGGAAGATACTGAACTGTTGGTTGAAAAACTCGCCTCTGCAGTTGATAGCCGTTTTTAATGCTGTTCGCCGGGCAATATCACTTTGCCCGGCGCTAATCCCTTGTTTTTCCCTTGATTGTTGTGCAAAAAACGTTCTCGTCACAATTATTTCACAAAAACGCTTGCCGCAAATTTGCAGTTTGATGATAATGATTATCATTGTTACATTGATTGTTATTTTTAAACACTATGTCACGTATGGATAACACAACGGCAACGCCTGCAAAAGACAAAACACCGCCTTCCGTCGCGCCAAACGACCGACGAATTGACAGTAAAACCCTGCTGGGTAACGAAGGACGCGTGATCATAGAACATGATGGTCAGCACTACCTGCTGCGCCAGACCCAAGCCGGAAAACTCATTCTGACTAAATAAACAACACATTTCGCCAGCCACCCAGGTCATACCCAGGCAGCCAGCGCTTTTCGATTTCCTAATGGAGAGTTGCTATGCCTTACCTGCACACCGCTTCCCTGCGCCCATCGCTGTTGGCGCTGGCGATTGTCAGTAACCTGCCCGCCGTCGCCTATGCGGCGGCCGAGGATATGACCGTTACCGCCACCGGCAATGCCCGTAGCGCCTTTGAAGCACCGATGATGGTCAGCGTCATTGACGCCACCGCCCCAGAAAACCAAACCGCCAGCTCAGCTGCCGACCTGTTACGTAGGGTTCCAGGCCTGACCCTTGACGGTACGGGCCGTACCAACGGCCAGGACGTGAATCTGCGCGGGTACGATCGACGCGGCGTTCTGGTGCTGGTTGACGGCGTTCGCCAGGGAACCGACACCGGACACCTGAACAGTACCTTCCTCGACCCGGCGCTTATCAAACGCATCGAAGTCGTGCGTGGTCCTTCCGCACTACTGTACGGTAGCGGCGCGCTAGGCGGCGTGATCGCCTATGACACTGCAGATGCCAAAGATCTACTGGAAGTCGGGCAAAACAGCAGTTATCGCGTGTTCGGTACCGCGGCGACCGGCGATCACAGTCTCGGCATGGGCGCCAGCACGTATGGCCGTACCGATACGCTGGACGGACTGTTTGCCTGGTCCAGCCGCGATCGCGGTGATTTACGCCAGAGTGACGGTACTACTGCGCCGAATGACGAAGCAATTAACAATATGCTGGCGAAAGGTAGCTGGAAAATTAACAGCGCCCAGACGCTGGCCGGTTCGCTGCGTTACTACAACAATGACGCCCGGGAACCTAAAAACCCGCAGACCAGCACGGCGGATGCCAGCAACCCGATGACCAACCGTTCAACGATCCAGCGTGATGCGCAACTGACCTACTCGCTCGCTCCGGCGGACAATGACTGGCTGAACGCTGACGCCCGTATCTACTGGTCCGAAGCGCGCATTAATGCTCAGAATGCAGATAACACTAGCGAATTTCGCAAGCAAACCACCAAAGGCGGGAAGATCGACAACCGCAGCCGCCTGTTTACCGACTCTTTTGCATCTCACCTGTTGACCTACGGCGGTGAATACTATCGTCAGGAACAACAGCCTGGAGGAGCAACAACTGGCTTCCCGGAGGCAAAGATCGATTTCAGCTCCGGCTGGCTACAGGATGAAATCACCCTGCGCGACCTGCCGATTACGCTGCTGGGCGGTACCCGTTATGACTCTTATCGCGGCAGCAGCGACGGCTATGAAGATGTCGATGCCGATAAATGGTCATCCCGCGCCGGATTAACAGTTGCGCCAACTGACTGGCTGATGCTGTTCGGTTCATACGCTCAGGCTTTCCGTGCCCCGACTATGGGCGAGATGTATAACGATGCGAAACACTTCTCGATTGGTCGTTTTTACACCAACTACTGGGTACCTAACCCTAACCTGCGCCCGGAAACCAACGAAACACAGGAATACGGATTTGGCCTGCGCTTTGACGATCTTCTGATGGCGAGCGACGCGCTCGAATTTAAAGCCAGCTATTTCGACACCAAAGCGAAAGATTACATCTCCACCAGCGTCGATTTCGCCGCTGCGACAACCACGTCCTATAACGTACCCAATGCCAAAATCTGGGGCTGGGACGTGATGGCGAAATATTCCACCGACCTGTTCAGCCTCGACATGGCCTATAACCGCACACGCGGAAAAGATACTGACACAGGTGAATACATTTCCAGCATTAACCCGGATACCGTCACCAGCAAACTGAATGTGCCGGTTGCGCACAGCGGTTTCTCTGTCGGCTGGATAGGGACATTTGCTGACCGTTCCACGCATATCAGCAACAGCTACACTAAACAGCCTGGCTATGCGGTAAACGATTTCTACGTGAGCTATCAGGGCCAACAAGCGCTGAAAGGCATGACCACCACGCTGGTACTGGGCAACGCCTTCGACAAAGAGTACTGGTCGCCGCAAGGCATTCCGCAGGATGGTCGTAATGGCAAAATTTTCGTGAGTTATCAGTGGTAATCACTTTTCCCCGGTTCGCCGGGGCCGCAATCTGGAAGGAAGAGACAATGAATCATTACACACGCTGGCTGGAACTGAAGAAAGAAAATCCTGGCAAATACGCACGTGATATTGCGGGGTTGATGAATATTAGCGAAGCCGAACTGACCTTTGCACGTGTCGGTCACGACGCCTGGCGCTTACGTGGCGAAGTGCGTGAAATTCTCAGCGCACTGGAAACAGTGGGCGAAACCAAATGTATTTGCCGCAATGAATACGCAGTACATGAGCAGGTGGGTGCTTTTACCAATCAGCACCTCAACGGCCATGCTGGGCTGGTTCTCAATCCGCGCGCCCTCGATCTGCGTCTGTTCCTGAATCAATGGGCCAGCACCTTTCATATCAGCGAAACAACCGCCCATGGTGAGCGTCAGAGCATTCAGTTCTTCGACCATCAGGGAGACGCGCTGCTGAAGGTCTATACCACGCAAAATACCCTCGTTGAGGAATGGGCGGCGTTGCTGACCCGTTTCATCTTTGCAGAAAATCCGCCGCTGGTGCTGCAACCCGCCAACAATTCTGCGCCTGCCGCCGTCACGGTCGATGCACAGACCGTTGATCAAGAGTGGCGAGCGATGACCGATGTCCACCAGTTCTTCGGTCTGCTGAAACGCCATGAACTCACCCGCCAACAGGCATTTAATCTGGTGGGCGACGATCTGGCCTGTAAGGTTTCTAATAGTGCACTGGCGCAGTTACTCGATACCGCGCGTCAGGATGGCAACGAAATTATGGTTTTTGTGGGTAATCGCGGCTGCGTACAGATTTTTACCGGCGTGATTGAAAAACTGGTACCGATGAAAGGCTGGCTTAACATCTTCAACCCAACCTTTACCCTGCATCTGCTGGAAGAGAGCGTGGCCGAAACGTGGGTGACGCGCAAACCGACCGCCGATGGTCACGTCACCAGTCTGGAACTGTTTGCTGCCGACGGTACGCAAATCGCACAACTGTATGGTCAACGTACGGAAGGCGAGCCGGAACAGACGCAATGGCGCACACAGATTGACGCGCTAACGCCGAAAGGACTGGCCGCATGAAAAAACTGCTGGCCCTGATCGCGCTTCTGCCCTTCGCCGCACTTGCTGCGCCTGAGGAGCGAGTTGTTGCCCTCGGTGGCGATGTCACCGAGATCGTATACGCACTGGGAGCACAACCCTCCCTTGTGGCGAGAGACAGCACCAGCCAGTGGCCTGTTGCGGCAACCGCGTTACCTGATGTTGGTTATTTGCGCCAGCTCAACGCCGAAGGGATCCTTGCCACACGCCCTACGCTGGTCCTTGCCAGCGCGCAGGCGCAGCCTTCTCTGGTGTTAAAACAGATCGAGCAGAGCAATGTCAGGGTTGTCACGATCCCGGCAAGCAACGATCTTAACGCGATTGATGAAAAAGTTCGGGTTATCGCCGAGGCTACTCATCGGGAGGCCAACGGCGAAACGCTGCGCGCAACGTTACGCCAGGAACTGGCGACGCTCCCGTCGTCTGAACTTAATAAACGTGTGCTGTTTATTCTCAATCATGGCGGGATGACCGCGATGGCTGCGGGCCAGCAAACCGGAGCCGATGCAGCGATTCGTGCCGCAGGTCTACGCAACGCGATGCAGGGCGTTAATCGCTATCAACCGCTGTCACAAGAAGGCGTCATTGCCAGCCAGCCCGATCTGGTAGTGATTTCACAAGAAGGTGTTAAGGCGATGGGTGGCGAGGCAAACCTGTGGGCGCTACCGGGACTTGCGCAAACACCTGCCGGCAGGAATAAACAGGTATTGCAGGTTGACGATATGGCGCTGTTGGGCTTCAGCGTTCGCACGCCACAGGCTATTTTGCAGCTTCGTGCTAAAGCGGAGCAATTGCCCTGATGTCCCGGCGGATCACCTGTTCGTTGTGGATGTTGGCATTGATGCTGGTTGTAATGACGGTTCTGGCTACCGGTTTTGGCGCGTTGCGCCTGCCGGTAAGTCTGCTCTGGCGTGATGGCGATGAGGCACTGCGTCAAATCTGGCTCACGATTCGTCTGCCCCGCGTCCTGCTGGCGCTGGTGATTGGCGGCTCTCTGGCGCTCGCTGGCTGCGTGATGCAGGGACTGTTTCGCAATCCGCTTGCAGACCCTGGCTTACTGGGAATAAGCAGCGGGGCCGCCTGCGCTGTGGCCCTGTGGGTGGTGCTGCCTGTGTCTTTGCCCGCGCTGCTGATGTTGTATGCTCCAATGCTGGCCGCTTTTTTCGGCGCGCTGGCGGCAACCGTAGTGATTTTTATCCTTAGCCAACAGCGCGACGGTTCACTCTCACGCCTGCTGCTGGTCGGCATTGCCATTAACGCGCTCTGTGGGGCGGCGGTTGGCGTTTTGTCGTGGGTCAGTAATGATGCGCAACTGCGCCAGCTGTCGCTATGGGGAATGGGAAGTCTGGGGGCCGCGCAGTGGTCCACACTGTTGGCTGTCACTTCACTGACAATCCCGACGGTGCTGATCATCTGGCGACTTGCTCCGGCGCTGAATCTTCTGCAGCTGGGTGAGGAAGAGGCGCATTATCTCGGCGTTGATGTGCGTACAATCCAGCGTATTTTGCTGCTTTGTAGCGCATTACTGGTTGCCTCAGCCGTGGCGGTAAGCGGCGTGATTGGCTTTATCGGGTTGGTCATCCCACATTTAATACGTATGTGGCTCGGCTCAGACCATCGGGCCGTTATTCCGGGTTCCGTGCTGGCGGGCGCGTTTTTATTGCTGATTGCAGACACACTGGCCCGTACGGCGGTTGCGCCTGCGGAGATGCCGGTCGGACTGTTGACCAGTCTTCTCGGCGCACCGTGGTTTTTATGGCTTATTTTTCGTCAGCGAGGACCGCATGGCTGAGCATTTCATCGCTGAAGAGCTTCATTATCACGTAGCTGGCAGAGCGGTAATTGACAATGTATCGCTCGCCCTTAAAAAAGGTGAGCTGGTGGCGCTGATCGGCCCAAACGGTGCGGGGAAATCCACTCTGCTACGCTTGCTGACCGGTTTTCTGAAACCGGCTACCGGGCGCTGCGTGCTGTCGGGCAAACCGCTGGAGGAGTGGCCTACCCAGAAGCTGTCACGACACCGGGCGGTGATGCGTCAGCAAACACAGTTGGGGTTTGACTGGCCGGTAGAGGCCGTCATCGCGATGGGGCGCGCGCCCTGGAGCCAACGACCGGAACCTGGGCTTATTGCACAGGTAATGGAGATGACCGGATGTACGCCTCTGGCAGGCCGGCAATACGCCGCGCTTTCCGGCGGCGAGCAACAGCGAGTGCAGTTAGCCCGTGCGCTGGCGCAACTCTGGTGCGATGGCGCGCCTCGCGGTTGGTTATTCCTTGATGAACCGACCTCCGCGCTGGATCTTTACCACCAGCAGCATTTGTTGCGCATGCTAAAAACGCTAACCGCTTCGGGTGGGCTGCATGTGTGCATTGTGCTTCACGATTTGAACCTCGCCGCACTGTGGGCAGACAGAATAGTGCTGCTGCACAACGGCAGGCTGGTGTCGCAGGGAACACCGGAAACTGTGTTACAGGCCGATGATCTGAAGCGCTGGTACGGTGCTCAGGTACACGTTGGCCAGCATCCGGCCAACGCCTCCCCGCAGGTATTTCTGGCCCCTTAGCTTGAACAACTCACTTCCAGCCGTTTGCCCCAGTCAGGTGGACGGCTGGCATAGTCATCATCACGATCGGCAAACGGGGTACGCAACGCCTGGTGCAACCGATGCAGTTCAGCGTAATCCCCCTGCTCTGCCTGACTAATCGCCCGTTGCGCCAACCAGTTACGTAATACCATCGCCGGATTTGCCGCCTTCATCTGTGTTTGTCTGACTGCATCGGCAATATTGTCTTGCTGAAGGCGCGAGCGATACCGCGTGAACCAGTCGTCAAATGCTGCGCGGTCGATAAACTCATCGCGCAACGGAGATTGCGCACTGTGCTGCTCCGTTTCGCTGAGCATGCGAAACGTTCGCGTATAGTCGCTTCTTTCTCGCGCCATCAGGCTAAACAGTTCGCTAAGCAGTTCGTTATCGTCTTTCTGCTCGCTAAAGAAGCCGAGCTTTTGCCGCATCCGCTGACCGTAGCGAGTTAACAGCGCCAGCTGGTAACTGTCCAGCGCATCATTGAGCGCCTCGACCGGGATAAATGGCGACAGGGTTTGCGCCAGACGTTGCAGGTTCCACAACGCGGCGGCCGGTTGATTATCGAAACTGTATCGCCCCTGGTTGTCAGAGTGGTTGCAGATATAATCGGGCACGTAATCATCAAGAAAACCGAATGGACCGTAATCCATCGTCAGACCCAGAATCGACATGTTGTCCGTGTTCATAACACCATGTGCAAATCCTACCGCCTGCCAGTCAGCGATTAACGTCGCAGTACGCGTGACAACATCGTTAAACCACAGCTGATACTTATCGGCTTCTTCCTGCCATTGCGGCCAGTAATGGCGAATCGCAAAGTCAGCCAACTGGCGCACTTTTTCCGGCTCTCGGCGATAGTAAAAATGCTCAAAATGGCCAAACCGCATATGGCTTTGCGCCACGCGAATGAGCATCGCCCCCGCTTCGACCGTTTCGCGATAAACCGGCGTGTCGCTGGTGACAATCGACAATGCCCGCGTGGTCGGTATTCCCAGGTAATGCATCGCTTCACTGGCCAGGCTTTCACGAATGGTCGAGCGCAGCACGGCACGCCCATCACCCATGCGGGAATACGGCGTGAGTCCGGCGCCTTTCAGGTGCCAGTCAAACGTTGAACCATCCGCGAGCTGTTGTTCGCCCAGCAGGATCCCACGTCCGTCGCCAAGCTGACCAGCCCAGACGCCGAACTGATGCCCACTATAAACCTGGGCTAAAGGCGACATCCCGGGAAGCAACGATTCGCCTCCCCAAACGCCTGCACCAGTCGGAATATCAAATAGCGCCGCAGGAATTGCTAATTGCTCCGCCAGCGCATCGTTATGCCAGATAAGGCGCGCGTTTTTCAGAGGGGTGGGTGAAAGCGCGGTATAGGTTGCTGGTAGTTCATCACGCCAGCGAGTGGTAAAAGACAGGGTCATAGGGCCTCCTGCCTCTAGTGTAGACTGTTAATAGCCTGTTAAACACCAGCAAATAAAAGGGTTATATCTTAGCGAGCGAAATTATCTGCGCAGGAGGCACCGCAGGCCACAATCCTCCCTGCATGGCACTGAATCCCACAGGCAAGACGCGCTCCAGCATCTCTTGTGTATCAATTCCGCTAATGATTATTGACTCACAGCTGGGCGATAGTTGCGCCAGAATAGCCCGCATAAACGGTTCAAACGAAATATGTGTAATCCTTTGTTGAACAAAGTTTTTATCCAGCACGACGCGTTTGAACAGGCCGTCAAAAATTGCCCGGGTTGATATACCACCAGAACCATAGTTTGTCAGGACTAATGGAAATCGCGCAGCAAGTGCGGCCAATATTGGATTATCTTTACCTTTGTTTAACTCCGGATAGCTTTCATTAATAGTCAGCTCCAGAAATGAAAATCGTTCAACTTGTGAAGCAAGTTCAGTATCTGATAATAAAGTATTAGCAACTGCTGGCGTTAAATTAATCCAGGCGGATACTTTTCGCTGAATAAAGAAATGTTGGCACGTTTCGATTAATTCTAGTTTTTCTACAAATAAACGACATTGTTCGTCGTCTGACATCCGAGGTAGGACCAGCTCGGTGGGTATACGCACATCCCCATGCGCACTGGCGAAACTGGTGATGATATCGACGAATTCAAGATCGCCTTTTTCGCTTCTCGCAGGAAGAAAAGAGAACTCAGAATGGTAAAGATTATCCAGTGAAACAATCATCGTGCCAGCCCCGCTGCATGGGTGTTATCCGGCATCCTGTAGCAAAGGATGGAGAAATACGTTACTGCTGATGCAAGTAGAGGCCCTTTCATTTTTCCCTTTTTAGCCGGTAAATCGAATCCTTTTTTTTAGCTTATCCTGATTATAAGCGAATATCCAGCTTTGCACTTTTTAATATCTCGGAATAAATCATATTTTTAGCAAGATACGCTCTTAATGTTCAGGGGTATTGTCTAACCAAAAGCAGAAATAAAAGTTAACTTTCAAATGGTGATGTTGAGGCTGCACACTCGATGGCAGCCTCGGAGTTACGGGGGATTAAATACGTCGTGCCTGCCAAAAGTTTTTACGCCAGTAAACATTATCCAGAGACGAGCGCATCACGCCACGGCTGGTTGAAGCATGAATAAACTGATTATTGGTATCGTAAATACCAACATGCAGACCGCTTTCCCCAGACCCGGTTTTAAAGAAAACCAGATCGCCTGGCAGCAAATCATCTTTATCAATTTCGGTACCAATCTTTGATTGCGTACGCGTATCGCGCGGAAGTTGCAGGTCGAATTTATCGCGCATCGTCATCAAAACAAATCCAGAACAATCCACCCCACTACGACTCATACCGCCATAACGATAGGGTGTGCCATGCCAGGTTTGGAGCTGATCATTAAGACCGGCGATAACGGCAATAGAATCCGACAAGCGGGCATTTGGCGCAGGCGCACGATGGCTGCTGCAGCCCGCCAAAAACAATGCTGTGATGAAAAGGAGCCAAAAGCGCATTCAGTACGAATCCTCTGAATTTTATTTTTATGCCAATTTAGCGTGGAAATTATATGATTTTCAAGAACCCATTTCACTTAAGTGGTTGATATGAGCATTCTGTGCCCTTCAATATCCAAACGTCGGAAGTTGACGCCATAGGCCGCAGACAGATTGGCCGGCGTCAGTACCGCATCTCGTGAACCACTGGCAAGCAGTTTCCCGCGTTTGAGTAGCCAGGCTTTATGCGCATGGCGTAAGGTGTGATTAAGGTCATGGCTACTCATCACAATCGCTATGCCCTGCAAACACAGCTGACTCAACAGTCGGTCCAGTGCGTTTTGTTGCGCGACGTCCAGACTGTTCATCGGCTCATCCAGCAGTAAAAGCTGACCTAATGGATTCGCTTGTGGGCAAATCTGCAGGATAACCGCAGCCAGGCGCACACGCTGCCACTCACCGCCGGAGAGTTGGTTCACGCCGCGCCCCAGTTTATCTCCCAGACCGAGCGCATCGGCGATCTCCTGTAACAGATCGGTGCGTTCTTTGTCGGGTTGATGCAGCGTCAGAAAATGCCAGACCGGCATGGCAAACGGCGGATTTTGCTGTTGCGCAAGATAGGCGCGATATTGCGCCAGCCTGGCGGCCGGCCATTCCTCCAACGGCATATCACCAAAAGTGATACTGCCCTCTCCGTTTGTCAGACCCGCCATACGCGCCAACAGCGTACTTTTTCCGGCACCGTTTGGTCCCACTAAATGCAAGATCTCTCCTGCTTTTATCTCACCAGAAAGCGGGCCGAGACGGGTCGATTCCGCGACGTCCTGTAGCTGCATCAATCGAGACATTAGTTTGCCAGCGCCTGCTTGATGGTTTGCACCAGGATGGGATCCTCAGGCGTCATATCTGGTGAGAATCGTTGCAGCACTTTTCCATCGCGACCCACTAAAAACTTCTCGAAATTCCACAGGATATCGTCCGGGTAGAGCGGCGCACGACCTTTGCTCGCCATTCGCTCGTAGAACCCACTGTCCGCAGGCGCAACGGCCGTTGGCGCGGCATCAATCAGCTTCTGATACAGCGGATGGCGTCCCTCGCCGTTGACGTCAATTTTGCTGAACATCGGGAAAGTTACGCCCCATGTGGTACTGCAGTACGTTTTTATTTCCTCTTCGCTGCCCGGCTCCTGGCCCAGAAACTGATTGCAAGGGAAACCAAGAACGCTGAAGCCCTGTTGGTGCCAGGCTTTCTGCAGATTCTCCAGTTGCTCGTACTGCGGCGTCAGCCCACATTTTGAAGCAACGTTGACGATTAACAGCACATTCCCGGAATACGGCTGCAGTGAGGTAACCTCGCCGTCGATGGTCGTCACTTCTGTATCGAGGATAGTGTTTTGCATAGCATCTCCAGAACAACAGGTGGATTTTCAGTTTTTAATCATAGACCGAACCAACGCGTTCTAGCGCGCGGCTTTTAACAATAGCCAGATAAATACCGGCGCACCCATAGTGGCCGTTACCACGCCGATAGGTAACTCAGCCGAGGCCAGCACCAAACGCGCGACAACATCAGCAAACAATAATGCGATTGCGCCAGCCAACGCACAACCTGGCAGTAAAACACGGTGATCGGTGAGGCCGCACAGTCGCAAAATATGCGGGATCACAAGCCCAATAAAACCAATCGCCCCTGCCAGAGCCACGCTCACGCCAACCATCCAGCCTGTGGCAACCACCAGCAGGTTGCGCCAGAACCATAATGGCAGTCCCAGCTGACGCGCAGAAGTCTCTCCTAACGCCAGCATATTCATCGGCTGCGACTGACAGCAGATCCACACCAGTACCGGAATCAACGCCACCATGAGCCAAGCCTGATGCCAGTCTACGCCACCGAAGCCCCCCATCATCCAGTACATCAGCTGTCGTAAGTCAAACGAGGTAGAGAAGTAGATAGCCCATGTCATCAGCGCGCTACAGATTATCCCCAGCGCCACCCCCGCCAGCAGCAGACGGCTGGTAGACAGATGTCGACGGGCGAAACGTAGCAAAATAAGCGTGATAATCAGCGCCCCGGCAATGGCGCAAAGGCCCAACGCCCAGCCGGGGAGTTGCCCCTGCCCCAGCAGCACCGCCGCGATAAGCCCGACTCCCGCGCCGTTAGATACGCCCAGTAATCCAGGCTCTGCGAGCGGGTTTTCAAACAGAGCTTGCATCACTGCGCCAGATAAGGCCAATGCAGCGCCTACCAGCAAAACGGCAAGAGTACGGGGAAGTCGAATTTGCCAGACGAACAGATCGCCGCGGGCGCTGAACCAGTCGCCGGGAGCGATCCATTGTTCTCCTGCGCACAAGCTTAGAATCGTTGCCAGTAGCATAAGTACTGACAGTGACAGTATCCAGCGTACGTTTCGACGCTGCTGTTGATGGGCGAAAGTCAGCATGTTTTCCATTCTGCTGAAAAGAGATGGAGGTGATTCTACGGTGCTGATTCGGTAGTGAAAAGGAAAAAGGCCGCATAGCGGCCTTTTTAGTTATACGCGTCATACTCTGCGTATCGTTAAATCACTCTTCTTTGGGCGTTGCGTTTTCAACCCGGCTTTTTAACTTCTGTCCGGGTCTGAAGGTCACCACGCGCCGTGCTGTAATGGGAATATCTTCGCCCGTTTTCGGGTTACGGCCCGGACGTTGATTCTTATCACGCAGATCGAAGTTACCAAAACCAGAGAGTTTTACCTGCTCACCATTTTCCAGAGCACGACGGATCTCTTCGAAAAACAGCTCGACCAGTTCTTTGGCATCCCGCTTGCTAAGCCCAAGCTTATCAAACAGATATTCTGACATTTCAGCTTTTGTAAGCGCCATAGGTTCAATCCCTCAATGATGCCTGGAATCGCTCTTTTAATGCCTCTACACATTTGGCGACGGTAGCGGCAATCTCCTCTTCTTCAAGTGTACGGCTGGTATCCTGAAGGATCAGGCTGATAGCGAGGCTCTTATAGCCCTCCGCAACACCCTTACCGCGGTACACGTCAAATAAGTTTACGCCAACTACCTGATTTACGCCAACTTTCTTACACTCGGATAAAATATCCGCAGCGGGAACGTTTTCTGCCACAACGACTGCGATATCGCGACGGTTCGCTGGGAAGCGAGAAACTTCACGCGCCTGAGGCACCACGCGGTCTGCGAGCTTATTCCACTCCAGTTCAAACACCAAAGTGCGACCGTTCAGATCCAGTTTACGTTCCAGTTCAGGATGAACAACCCCAATGAAACCAATACGTTCACCTTTCAGATAAATCGCCGCAGACTGACCCGGATGCAGTGCTGGATTCGCTTCAGCTTTGAACTGAATGTCCCCCAGTTTTCCGGTCAGGTCGAGAACTGCTTCCAGATCGCCTTTCAGATCATAGAAATCAACGGTCTCTTTTGCCAGATTCCAGTGCTCATCATGACGGTTACCGCAGATCACGCCAGCCAGCATCAGATCCTGACGGATCCCGAGGTTGGCCTGCGTATCTGGCACGAAACGTAAACCCGTTTCGAAAATACGTACGCGGTTCTGCTGACGATTCTGGTTATACACTACCGTAGACAGCAAGCCGGTCCACAGGGACAAACGCATTGCCGACATATCAATAGAGATTGGGCTTGGCAGCAGCAGCGCTTCTTCACCCGGGTGCAGCAGCGACTGGACTTTCGGGTCGACGAAACTATAGGTAATGACTTCCTGATAGCCTTTGTCATTCAGCATGGTTTTTACACGTTTCAGCGACAAATCCGCTTCACGATGCGTACCCATGATAAGACCCGCCTGAATCGGCGTGTTCGGGATATTGTCATAACCGTATACGCGGGCGACTTCTTCGACCAGGTCTTCTTCGATTTCCATATCGAAACGCCAGCTCGGCGCGACCGCTTTCCACTCATCCTGCCCTTCCGACACGTCACAACCCAGACGACGCAGAATGTCGCTCACCTGCTCATCGGCAATATGGTGTCCGATCAGACGATCCAGTTTGCTACGACGAAGCGTAATGGTTGCGCGTTTTGGCAGCGTGGCTTCGTTCGTCACGTCAATGACTGGGCCCGCTTCACCGCCGCAGATATCAATCAGCAGGCGCGTTGCACGTTCCATGGCCTTATGTTGCAACGCAGGATCGACACCACGCTCATAGCGGTGAGATGCATCGGTGTGCAGGCCGTGACGACGCGCGCGACCGGTAATAGACAGCGGGCTGAAGAATGCACATTCCAGCAGGACGTTTTGTGTTTCATCGTTCACGCCGGAATGTTCGCCACCAAAGATGCCGCCCATCGCCAGCGCTTTGTTGTGGTCCGCAATCACCAGCGTATCTGCATTCAGCTTCGCTTCGCTTCCATCCAGCAATACCAGGGTCTCACCTTCTTTTGCCATACGGACAACAATTCCGCCTTCAATGCGGTCCTTGTCGAATGCGTGCATCGGCTGGCCCAGTTCGAGCAGCACATAGTTAGTCACGTCGACCACGGCATCGATAGAACGAATACCGCAACGGCGCAGTTTTTCTTTCATCCACAGCGGGGTCGGCGCTTTAACATTGATGCCTTTCACCACGCGGCCCAGATAGCGTGGGCAGGCTTCCACGGCTTCGACCTGAATCGGCAGGACGTCGCTAATGGTCGCGGCTACTGGCGCGATTTCCGGCTCAACCAGCGGGGCTTTGTTCAGTACAGCAACGTCACGCGCTACACCGATGATGCCTAAGCAGTCGGCGCGGTTCGGCGTGACACTGATTTCGATGGTGTTGTCGTCAAGCTTCAGGTATTCACGGATATCGGTGCCAATTGGCGCATCGGCAGGCAGTTCGATAATCCCGTTATGATCGTCGGAAATACCCAGCTCGGAGAACGAACACAGCATGCCTTCAGATGGTTCACCGCGCAGTTTCGCGGCTTTAATTTTGAAATCGCCCGGCAGAACGGCACCAACGGTTGCCACAGCCACTTTCAACCCCTGACGGCAGTTTGGCGCACCGCAGACGATATCCAGCAGGCGGTCGCCGCCTACATTCACTTTGGTGACACGCAGTTTGTCAGCGTTAGGGTGTTGGCCGCATTCAACCACTTCACCTACCACAACGCCGTTAAACGCGCCGGAAACAGGTTCCACACCGTCAACTTCCAGACCCGCCATCGTGATTTGGTTTGACAGCGCATCGCTATCAATCGCCGGATTTACCCATTCGCGTAACCACAGTTCACTGAATTTCATTGTTTTATCCTGCCTTTATTTAAACTGTTTGAGGAAACGCAGATCGTTTTCGAAGAAAGAACGCAGATCGGTAACGCCGTAACGCAGCATGGTCAGACGCTCCATACCCATACCGAATGCAAAGCCGGAATAGATTTCCGGATCGATGCCAACATTACGCAACACGTTCGGGTGAACCATCCCGCAGCCCAGCACTTCCAGCCATTTGCCGTTTTTGCCCATCACGTCAACTTCCGCAGATGGTTCAGTAAACGGGAAGTAGGAAGGACGGAAACGTACCTGCAGGTCTTCTTCAAAGAAGTTGCGCAGGAAATCGTGCAGCGTGCCTTTCAGGTTGGTGAAGTTGATGTTGGTATCAACAATCAGCCCTTCCATCTGGTGGAACATTGGGGTGTGAGTCTGATCGTAATCGTTACGATATACGCGGCCCGGGGCGATAATACGGATCGGCGGCTGTTTTTCTTTCATGGTGCGGATCTGCACGCCGGAAGTCTGCGTGCGCAGCAGACGCGTCGCGTCAAACCAGAAAGTGTCGTGGTCAGCGCGCGCCGGGTGATGGCCAGGAATGTTGAGCGCATCGAAGTTATGATAGTCATCTTCGATTTCCGGACCGGTCGCCACGGTAAAGCCCAGCTCACCGAAGAAACTTTCAATCCTGTCGATTGTACGCGTTACAGGATGCAGACCGCCGTTTTCGATACGACGCCCAGGAAGGGAGATATCGATCGTTTCTTCAGCCAGACGAGCATTCAGTGCAGCGCTTTCTAATTCGGCCTTACGTGCGTTCAGCGCTTGCTGTACCTGCTCTTTAGCTTCGTTAATCACCGCACCTGCTGCCGGGCGCTCTTCTGGCGGCAGTTCGCGCAGGGTTGTCATCTGAAGGGTCAAGTGCCCTTTCTTGCCCAAATATTCGACGCGGACATTGTCTAACGCGGCAACATCTGAAGCCTGGTTAATGGCGGCCGTTGCACTGGCAACCAGCTCTGCGAGATGTGACATGGTTTTCCTCGTTATGTTGCGATATTCACTAGTCGCTCGTATATACGCAAAATCATTCAAGTTGTATCAACGCGGCCAAAGAGCGAATGCAGCCAATATAGAGACAACTTGAAGGATGACGCGTATAAAAAAAGCCTCCACCAGGGAGGCTTTTAGGCGCTGTTTTCCGTTTCTTCTTTCACGCGCAAGCCTCCTGAGTTCAGGTGCTAAAGTAAAAGAAGAAGCGGAAAATAGCAGCATTCATGCTTGCGTTACCTTGTGTGGTAAAAACCGGACAACCTTTATTGAAAAGGCTTACGGATAAATTGTCAACTAATTGATTGCTCTACAAATAAAAGAGAGGGAGCCAGGCTCCCTCTTTTCACCGGCTTATGCCAGAGCTGCTTTCGCTTTTTCGACCAGAGCGGTGAACGCTACTTTGTCGAATACTGCGATGTCAGCCAGGATCTTACGGTCGATTTCAACAGAGGCTTTTTTCAGGCCGTTGATGAATTTGCTGTAAGAAATACCGTTCTGACGTGCTGCTGCGTTGATACGCGCAATCCACAGTTGACGGAACTGACGCTTTTTCTGACGACGGTCACGATAAGCGTACTGACCAGCTTTGATAACAGCCTGGAAGGCAACGCGGTATACGCGAGAACGCGCACCGTAGTAGCCTTTAGCTTGTTTCAAAATTTTCTTGTGACGTGCACGGGCAACTACACCACGTTTTACGCGAGCCATATGTGCTCTCCTGTATCTATATTCTTAGTAAAAAAATGAATTAAACGTTAACGGCTTATGCGTACGGCAGGCACGCGATAACCAGACCCAGATCGCCTTTAGACACGAGGCCTTTTGGACGCAGGTGACGTTTACGCTTAGTAGATTTTTTGGTCAGAATATGACGCAGGTTTGCGTGCTTACGCTTAAATCCACCACCACCGGTTTTTTTGAAACGCTTAGCAGCACCGCGTACGGTCTTAATTTTTGGCATTTTAATAACTTCCACTTCGCATTGTTAATAAACGAAACGTAGGCGAACAACGGCTGCGGAACCCGTAGGCTCCACAGACATTGCTACTTGAAGGCCTTACTGTTTCTTCTTAGGAGCGAGCACCATGATCATCTGGCGGCCTTCGATCTTCGTAGGGAAGGATTCGACTACTGCCAGTTCACTCAGATCGTCACGGACGCGGTTGAGCACTTCCATACCGATCTGTTGGTGGGCCATCTCACGACCGCGAAAACGCAGCGTGATCTTAGCCTTATCGCCATCTTCCAGAAAGCGTACCAGGCTGCGGAGTTTTACCTGGTAATCGCCATCGTCGGTGCCAGGACGGAATTTAATTTCCTTAACCTGGATAACTTTTTGCTTTTTCTTCTGTTCCTTAGAAGACTTACTCTTTTCATAAAGGAACTTGCCGTAGTCCATAATACGACAAACTGGCGGTTCGGCGTTAGGGCTGATTTCAACTAAATCTACTCCAGCTTCTTCAGCTTTTTCGATCGCTTCTCTCAGACTCACAATACCCAAAGCTTCGCCTTCCAGACCTGTTAAGCGAACTTCCAGGGCGCGAATCTCGCCATTGATACGATTCGGACGTGCCGTTTGAACTCGTTTTCCGCCTTTAATACCTTATTCCTCCAGTTGTTGAAGACTGCGGCTGCGAATCTCTTGTTGCAGCTTCTCAATCACTTCATTTACGTCCAGGCTGCCCAAGTCTTTGCCACGACGGGTGCGCACGGCAACTTTGCCTGCTTCTACCTCTTTGTCGCCACAGACCAACATGTAAGGGACACGACGTAAAGTGTGCTCGCGGATTTTAAAGCCAATCTTCTCATTTCTCAAGTCTGCTTTTACACGAATACCCGCATTTTGTAGTTTCTGCGTTAATTCGTTAACGTATTCAGACTGAGAATCGGTGATGTTCATGACCACAACCTGAACCGGCGCGAGCCAGGTCGGGAAGAAGCCAGCGAACTCTTCGGTCAGGATACCGATGAAACGTTCCATCGACCCAAGAATTGCACGGTGAATCATAACCGGAACCTGACGCTCGTTGTTTTCGCCAACGTAAGAGGCGCTTAAACGGGACGGCAGGGAGAAGTCCAGCTGTACAGTACCGCACTGCCATGCACGATCGAGGCAGTCATACAGGGTAAATTCAATTTTCGGACCGTAGAACGCGCCCTCACCCAGTTGGAACTCAAACGGGATGTTGTTTTCTTCCAGCGCAACGGCCAGGTCAGCTTCAGCACGGTCCCACATTTCATCGCTACCGATACGTTTTTCGGGGCGAGTGGACAGTTTGACGACGATTTTCTCGAAGCCAAAGGTGCTGTACATATCGTAGACCATACGAATGCACGCGTTAACTTCATCACGAATCTGCTCTTCAGTACAGAAGATATGTGCATCATCTTGAGTGAAGCCACGAACACGCATCAGGCCATGCAGCGCACCTGACGGTTCATTACGGTGGCAGCTACCAAACTCAGCCATACGCAGCGGCAGATCGCGATAGGATTTCAGACCCTGATTAAAGATCTGCACGTGGCCTGGGCAGTTCATTGGCTTAATGCAGTATTCACGATTCTCAGAAGAGGTGGTGAACATTGCATCTTTGTAGTTGTCCCAGTGACCTGTTTTTTCCCACAGCACACGGTCCATCATGAACGGACCTTTCACTTCCTGATACTGGTATTCTTTCAGTTTTGAGCGAACGAATACTTCCAGTTCACGGAAGATAGTCCAGCCATCGTTGTGCCAGAACACCATACCCGGTGCTTCTTCCTGCATATGATACAGGTCAAGCTGTTTACCGATTTTACGGTGATCGCGTTTGGCCGCTTCTTCCAGACGTTGCAGGTAGGCATTCAGGGCTTTTTTATCTGCCCATGCAGTACCATAAATACGCTGCAGCATCTTGTTATTGCTGTCGCCACGCCAGTATGCCCCTGCAGTCTTCATCAGTTTGAAGTGATGGCAGAAACGCATGTTCGGCACGTGCGGGCCACGGCACATATCGACGTATTCTTCATGATGGTACAAGCCAGGCTTGTCATCATGGGCAATGTTTTCATCAAGAATGGAGACTTTATAGGTCTCGCCACGCTTCACGAAGGTTTCACGCGCTTCGTACCAGCTGACTTTCTTCTTAATGACATCGTAGTTTTTCTCAGCGAGCTCGTGCATCCGCTTCTCGAGCGCGTCGACATCTTCCTGGGTTAACGTACGGTCAAGATCGATATCGTAGTAAAAACCGTTATCAACAACCGGTCCGATCGCCATTTTGGTGTGCGGCCAGAGTTGTTTGATCGCGTGCCCTAACAAGTGCGCACAGGAGTGACGAATGATCTCCAGACCTTCTTCATCCTTCGCGGTAATGATGGAGAGCTTCGCATCATGCTCAATCAGATCGGAAGCATCTACGAGCTCACCGTCAACACGGCCAGCAATAGTGGCTTTCGCCAGACCTGGACCGATGTCCAGCGCAACATCCATGGGGCTTACAGCGTGGTCGTAATGGCGTTGGCTGCCATCAGGAAGAGTAATAACAGGCATGTTATATCCTTATTTGCAGTGGTGACCCACACGTAAGATCACATACAAAGATTCAATATTTAAAATTATCAAAAAGGTGTGGGCTGATTCCCGCTTCACTCTGCGAAATATGTCACTGGTCGCCTTAAAGACCACACTGGACCTACACCCGCTTTTTGATAACACCGTTTGACAGTGTACACGGCATTACGGGTCGATCAAAGCAACAATCAACGTGCGCTCTATGATGTAAATCAATTCACTGACACCCAACCGTCTTTGTTACACTTGCACAAAGTCATCTAACCTGAGCAGGAAAAAAACAATGCCCACAAATCGCTTTGCGAAGAAACACTGGAAGATGGTTGTGATTCTGCTCGTTATTTGTGCGGCCATGTTGATGCTGCGCTGGGCTGCGATGATCTGGGGCTAAATGACGCTCACCCACTGTTCCGGTTTCGTTTATTTATCGATTAATCGAATTTGTCTGAAAATAGCGTGTTATGGCCAGGTAAAAAATAAAACGCAAATTAAATATTAAATAACCTTAACTTTAATAGATAAAAACCGGGCCAATTATTTGACCCGATTTGTCATTACATCCGGTAGCCGAGTGAAACAGTAGTACGACGATCGGTATGCTCCGGCGCTGTTGCCGGCGGTTCAGAGTTCCAGGTCACGTTGTAAGCCACCTTTAACCCAAAGTGTTCGTTGATGGCAACGTTGAGGGCTGTTTCAGAGTTGAGTGTGGTATCGTCAGCGCCGAATACCGACACACCCTGAGTAAACTTGGTGTTGTCCGTCATCTGCCATGCATAGGCCCCGGACGCATAGCCCAACGGCTGCGTTTCGGTGGTGCCATCCGTGTGCTCGTCATAGCGCACGCCAGGACCGAATTCGAAACGGAAGCTGTGCACAGGTCCGTTGAGGAACTGGCGACCATAACCCGCGGTCAGCACGTCACGCTCGCGGTAGCCGTTGTAGCGGTCGGTCAACCAGCTTGCCTGTCCAAAGAGATAGTCATAGTCGGTCATGTTGTAACGACTACGGCCACCTACGGCATATTTCTCCGATGAACGCTCATCATTTGAGGAGGTATTGCTGGCATTTCCCCACAGAGACCATGCCGTCGTTTGGCCGTACCAGGTCATGGTGGTATCTGCGGTTAAAGAAGAACTTTTTGTGTTGCCTGACTGGGCGAGATATCCCGCGTTCAGGTTACCTTCAAAGGGTTTTTTCGCGCTGGAAGGGTCATCCATGACAGTAAAAACGGAATCATCGGCTACAGCATGCATTGACGCAAGCAGGCCTCCCGTCAGCAGTAGTGCTGCGGGCACTGTCTTCAAAAGCTTCATTTATTAAGAGTCCGTACAACAAAAAAAGAGACCATTACGGTCTCGGAAACTTTCATATGGATCAATGACAAAAGACCCCTGAAAGGTAACAAATTATAAAAAGACTCGAATAACATAGCAATAAATTCTTATTTCATTTTTTGAATAAGAGCGTTCCTAAACCTTTATTTTATTTATATATCTTTATGACGATAATTTTAAATAAAGATATGAAAAATCATGTTGTTAATTACTTCACTTTCGGGAGGTTAAGTGCCAGACTGAGTTCAGCCTAACAGGAGGTAAAGATGGTACGTATCTATACGTTAACACTTGCGCCCTCTCTCGATAGCGCAACAATCACCCCGCAAATTTACCCGGAAGGTAAGCTTCGTTGTACCTCGCCGGTTTTTGAACCCGGCGGCGGCGGTATCAACGTCGCTCGCGCAATTGCCCATCTTGGCGGAACCGCAACGGCGATTTTCCCCGCGGGGGGTGCAACCGGAGAGCATCTTGTTGCATTGCTCGCCGACGAAAATGTTCCCGTATCTACCGTCGAAGCCAAAGACTGGACCCGACAAAATCTTCATGTCCACGTGGAGTCCAGCGGTGAACAATATCGTTTTGTCATGCCAGGCGCTGCGCTGACCGATGACGAGTTCTACCAACTTCAGGATCAGGTGCTGGAAATTGAGTCTGGTGCGCTGCTGGTCATCAGCGGCAGTTTGCCGCCCGGCGTACAGCTTGAGAAGTTGACCCGGCTCATTACCACCGCACAAAAACAGGGGATCCGCTGTATTGTCGACAGCTCAGGCGAAGCACTGACGGCGGCGTTAGCCATCGGCAATATCGAACTGGTCAAACCCAACCTCAAAGAACTGAGTGCGCTGGTAAACCGCGAACTCACTCAACCCGATGATGTGCGCAAGGCCGCGCAGGAAATCGTACAGAGTGGGAAAGCGCACCGCGTTGTGGTCTCGCTTGGGCCGCAAGGGGCGCTGGGCGTAGATCGCGATACCTGCGTTCAGGTGGTTCCGCCACCGGTGAAAAGTCAAAGTACCGTAGGCGCGGGCGACAGTATGGTCGGGGCCATGACGCTTAAACTGGCAGAGAACGCGCCTTTTGAGGATATTGTCCGTTACGGTGTTGCCGCGGGCAGCGCAGCAACGCTGAATCAGGGTACTCGTCTGTGCGCTTTGGACGATACGCAAAAAATATATGCATACCTTGCGCAGTAATGGCACCGTCCCCCTTTTAACAGAAGGGGGATGTTCCGGTAAAACTGTCGGCATGGGGGTTATACGTCTATGCTAAAAAATCACGTGATTACAAAGAAGTGAATCATGTGCAGTCAGGTGTCTCCACAACGGTACGGGGTGAAGAAGAACGACAAACATTAAGTGCCTTTCCAGCGATGACGCGTCCGTGGTGTGCGTCAGTTCGTGTTTTTTAACCGCATTCTTGCGCTAACCTTATGATCTGGCAGACAACATGGGGAGAGACATCATGTGGCAGGCTATCAGTCGTCTTTTAAGCGAGCAATTAGGTGAAGGCGAAATCGAACTGCGTAATGAACTGCCCGGCGGAGAGATCCACGCCGCATGGCATTTACGCTATGCGGGGCGAGATTTTTTCGTCAAATGCGATGAAAGAGAGCTGTTAACCGGCTTTACGGCAGAAGCCGATCAGCTGGAGCTACTTTCCCGCAGTCAAACTGTATCGGTACCGAAAGTCTGGGCAGTAGGCGCAGACAGAGATTACAGCTTTCTGGTGATGGATTTCCTCCCTCCCCGTCCGCTTGATGCACATAACGCATTTATCCTTGGTCAACAGCTTGCGCATTTGCACGAATGGAGCGACCAGCCTCAGTTTGGTCTCGACTTCGATAACGCGCTCTCTACCACGCCGCAGCCAAATACCTGGCAACGTCGCTGGTCAACCTTTTTCGCCGAGCAGCGTATAGGCTGGCAGCTGGAACTCGCCGCTGAAAAAGGCATAGCGTTTGGCAATATTGACGCCATCGTCGAACACGTTCAGCAACGTCTCTCTTCTCATCAGCCGCAGCCGTCTCTCCTGCACGGTGATTTGTGGTCCGGGAACTGCGCCCTCGGTCCTAACGGTCCGTACATCTTTGACCCTGCCTGCTACTGGGGGGACAGAGAGTGTGACCTGGCAATGCTGCCGTTACATACCGATCAGCCGCCGCAAATTTATGACGGTTACCAGTCTGTCTCGCCACTGCCGCTGGACTTTCTCGACAGGCAGCCAATCTACCAGCTCTATACGCTGCTGAATCGGGCAATTCTGTTCGGGGGACAGCATTTGGTTGTGGCGCAGAAAGCACTGGATAGATTACTGGCGGCTTAACGACGTACCGTGTTGCTTATCAGGCCTGCCGTTTCGCAACGTGGCAGGCCCGATAGAGCGGCACTTACAAAAAGCCCAGCAGTGAGAAGAAGAAGTAGCCGATCACGATAACGATCACCGGCAGAATATAAAGCGGGAAAATTTGTAAGAAGATCGTATGGTGCGGTACCACAATTCGCGACTCAAGTTGCTCGCGGGATAATCCTTCACTGCCCTTTGCTTGTTCCAGAATTAGCTGATCCTCAACGCCTTCGCGTAAGAAACGCGCCTGGCGGCTCATTCTGGCGCCTGAGTCCTGCAACGCCAGGCCGATAAAAATCAGAATGAATATCAGCCAAAAAACGAGATTCAGTCCACTTTGAAAATCAGGCGTTGGTGAGTTATACCAGAACACGTTAAGAAAAGGTGTGTTCACCCGCATCATGTCGATCATCACATGGGCAAAATCGAGCATGACCGCGTTAATCCCTTCCTGCTTTTCGCTGTGCGCGTACATAAACTTCAGTACTGAAACCAGCGTTGAAATCAGCGCGGGAATGAAAACCACCCATCCCACCAGCCTTTTCAAGATGGCAATGCGTCCAGCTTGTTGATACGTCATGAGTTCCCCTTGATTAAGACGTGTCATTTTGGCCTAAGTTTACCCGTTGATTACCGTTTTCGCCTGATCTTTAAAGGCGGTATACTGCTGAATTAGCCGTAATGAACGCTCAGAGTCCGTCCAGGCTGGCTCTAATCCCTTTTATCACCGTAAAGGAGAGGTTGTAATGTCAACCCCGCGTCAAATTCTTGCTGCAATTTTCGATATGGATGGGTTACTGGTCGATTCTGAACCGCTTTGGGATCAGGCTGAACTGGATGTGATAGCAAGTTTAGGCGTTGATATCTCCCGCCGCCATGAACTTCCCGATACCCTTGGCTTACGCATCGACATGGTGGTTGATTTGTGGTTTGCGCAGCAACCCTGGAACGGCCCCTCACGTCAGGAAGTCACCGAGAGCATCATTACCCGGGCCATTGCGTTGGTTGAAGAGACAAAACCGCTGCTGCCAGGCGTTCGTGAAGCTGTAGCACTGTGCAAATCTCAGGGAATCAAAGTAGGACTGGCATCCGCTTCCCCGCTGCATATGCTGGAAAAAGTGCTGACCATGTTTGATCTGCGCGATGACTTCGACGCACTGGCTTCTGCAGAAAAACTGCCTTACAGCAAACCGCACCCACAGGTTTACCTCGATTGTGCGGCAAAACTGGGCATTGACCCGTTAAACTGCGTAGCACTGGAAGACTCAGTGAACGGCATGATTGCCTCGAAAGCTGCTCGTATGCGTTCCATCGTCGTACCAGCGCATGAGAATCAGGACGATCCTCGCTTCGTGCTTGCCGACGTCAAACTAACCTCGCTCACCGAACTTACTGCCGCACATCTGCGCGGCTAATCCTGTAACGGGCAATGATCGTATTGCCCGCTTTTTCATTTTTCATCCTTGCATTTTTTAAAACGCCGTTTCATTTTAAATTGTATTTCTGTTTAACCTCTCCTATCCTTGCCCTATAGCGCAAGCGTTAATGACATAAATAGTTGAGGTAAACATGATTCAGGAAGCTTTTCGTCTCGAAGGTAAAGTCGCCATCGTCACTGGATGTGACACCGGCCTCGGGCAGGGTATGGCAGTGGCGCTGGCTGAAGCGGGCTGCGATGTAGTCGGCGTGAATCGTAAAATACCGCATGAAACCGCAGAGAAAATTAACGCCCTCGGTCGACGCTTTATGGCCATTCAGGCCGACCTCAGTCAACAAGATGCTCTCACCAGCATCGTGACAAAAACGGTGTCGGCGTTTGGCCGGGTCGATATTCTGGTCAACAATGCAGGAACTATACGCCGTCAGGATGCGCTGGACTTCAGTGAAAAAGATTGGGATGACGTGATGAATCTGAATCTCAAATCCGTTTTCTTTCTGTCGCAGGCTGTGGCGCGTCAGTTTCTGGTTCAGGGCAATGGCGGAAAAATCATTAACATTGCATCGATGCTCTCTTTTCAGGGCGGTATCCGTGTACCTTCCTATACCGCATCAAAAAGCGGTGTTCTGGGCATCACCCGCCTGCTCGCTAATGAATGGGCGGCCAAGGGAATTAATGTCAACGCCATCGCGCCCGGCTATATGGCGACCAACAACACCCAGCAACTGCGCGCGGACAGCGAGCGCAATCAGGAGATTATCGATCGTATTCCCGCAGGACGCTGGGGCACGCCAAATGACCTGAAAGGCCCGGTCGTTTTCCTTGCAAGTCCCGCCTCTGACTATATTCATGGCTATACGCTGGCCGTGGATGGCGGTTGGTTGGCACGCTAAACCCGCACTTGTGACATAGGGTTACAACGTCACCTCTTCCGCCTACTGTATAAAACCCCTATACTGTATGAATTGACAGTTTATTGGGTTTTATCATGACGGCGGAAGGCCACCTTCTTTTTTCTATTGCCTGTGCGGTATTTGCCAAGAATGCCGAACTAACGCCCGTTCTTGCGCAGGGTGACTGGTGGCATATTGTTCCTTCAGCCATTTTAACGTGCCTGCTGCCGGATATCGATCATCCCAAATCTCTGCTGGGGCAGCGTCTGAAGTGGATATCAAAACCCATTGCCCGGGCATTTGGTCATCGCGGGTTTACACATAGCCTGCTGGCGGTTTTTGCCCTGCTGGCCACGTTCTACCTGAAAGTCCCGGATACCTGGATAATACCGGCCGATGCCTTACAAGGTATGGTACTCGGCTATCTTAGTCACATTCTGGCCGACATGCTGACCCCAGCAGGCGTTCCCCTGCTTTGGCCCTGCCGCTGGCGTTTTCGTCTGCCTATCCTCGTGCCGCAAAAAGGCAATCAACTGGAGCGGTTTCTGTGCATGGCACTGTTCGCATGGGCAATCTGGATGCCGCAAACCATACAAGAGAACAGCGCGGTACGCTGGTCTTCGCAGATGATTAATACGCTACAAATGCAGTTTAATCGTTTCATAACGCATCAGATTGACTAATAAATCAGCCAAAAAGTCATTTTAGGTATAAACAATTCCATTTGAATATAAGAGGCAAGTCACAGTTCTGCTAATCTTGCGCCAACAGAATCACCTTTAAACGGTGATACGTATAATAAGATCAGGAGAACGGGGATGAACTTTCCATTAATCGCGAACATTATCGTGTTCGTAGTGCTGCTGTTCGTGCTGGCGCAAGCCCGTCACAAACAGTGGAGTCTGGCCAAAAAAGTACTGGTCGGTCTGGTCATGGGTGTCGTGTTCGGCCTTGCCCTGCACACCATTTATGGCTCCGACAGCCAGGTTCTTAAAGATTCCGTACAGTGGTTCAACATTGTCGGCAACGGTTATGTCCAACTGCTGCAGATGATTGTTATGCCGCTGGTATTTGCGTCTATTCTCAGCGCCGTTGCACGTCTGCATAACGCCTCTCAGTTAGGTAAAATCAGCTTCCTGACCATCGGAACGCTGCTGTTTACCACGCTGATTGCCGCGCTGGTAGGGGTTCTGGTGACCAACCTGTTCGGCCTGACCGCCGAAGGTCTGGTGCAAGGTGGTGCCGAAACCGCACGTCTGAACGCGATTGAAACCAACTATGTTGGCAAAGTGGCTGACCTCAGCGTTCCGCAACTGGTGCTGTCGTTTATTCCGAAAAACCCGTTTGCCGATCTGACTGGCGCGAACCCGACGTCGATTATCAGCGTGGTTATCTTCGCCGCATTCCTCGGTGTAGCCGCACTGAAACTGCTGAAAGATGATGCACCAAAAGGCGAGCGCGTTCTGGTCGCTATCGATACCCTGCAAAGCTGGGTGATGAAATTGGTTCGTCTAGTGATGCAGTTGACGCCGTACGGTGTTCTGGCGCTGATGACCAAAGTGGTTGCAGGTTCCAACCTGCAGGACATCATCAAGCTGGGTAGCTTCGTCGTGGCCTCTTATCTCGGTCTGGGCATTATGTTCGTGGTTCACGGGATCCTGCTGGGTATTAACGGCGTTAGCCCGCTGAAATACTTCCGCAAGGTATGGCCAGTGCTGACTTTCGCCTTCACCAGCCGCTCCAGCGCAGCCTCAATTCCGCTGAACGTTGAAGCGCAGACCCGTCGTCTGGGCGTGCCTGAATCCATCGCCTCATTTGCCGCCTCGTTTGGTGCCACGATTGGTCAGAACGGTTGTGCGGGCCTGTACCCGGCAATGCTGGCAGTAATGGTTGCACCGACCGTCGGTATCAACCCACTGGACCCAATGTGGATTGCCACGCTGGTTGGTATCGTGACCGTGAGCTCCGCAGGGGTTGCAGGTGTGGGTGGCGGTGCAACATTTGCCGCGCTGATCGTCCTGCCCGCTATGGGTCTGCCGGTCACGCTGGTTGCGCTGCTGATCTCCGTTGAGCCGCTGATCGATATGGGTCGTACCGCGCTGAACGTAAGCGGTTCCATGACTGCCGGTACGCTGACCAGCCAATGGCTCAAGCAAACTGATAAAACGATTCTGGACAGCGACGATAACGCCGAACTGGCGCATCGCTAAGTCTGTCAGCTAAAAAAAAACAAAAAACCGCCGGAGTGTCATGCTCCGGCGGTTTTTTTATATCCATTAATCGCTTAGTTCATTTTCCTGGCGAACCTGATTAGCCCAGCGTTGCGCTGATTCCGGGACCGTAAATGCAGGCGAACGTTGAAACGCCTCCCCCATTAAGACAAAAGCGACATATTTTCCGCGCAGTATCCATACGTCACGAAACGCATCCATTTTAACCGCATGCTCTGGTGGCGCGGGCTCCACGCGGGGAACATAGCTGATAACCGGACGATTTTGTTGGCGAAGAGGTTTCATAATCAGTTGCTTCACTAAAGACAAATTCTAAAAATCAGAAAACCGCTATCTTAGCCGATTTTGCCGCCTTGCGTCCTGCCTTGCGTGCGCTGTTTGCCTGGTTCATCGCGCTTTACGTCATCGGCCTGTACCTGCGCCGCTGAGTGAGTGGTCTATAGTTAAAGCTTTTGACAACAACAACGACCCTTTCAGCAATGAAACCAGGAGACGAGTTTAATGTCACAGAATGATAAGCATCCACTCCATCACTCAGCGCCGGTTCATGATGCCAGCGAATCCCAGCCAGGACTTGACTCACTGGCACCCACAGACGGTTCACATCGGTCAACACCTGAACCCACACCGCCAGGTATGCAGCCCACTACGTCCGGCAGTTTAAAAGCGCCAGATATCAAAAGTGACAAACTCAATGCACTGGACAGTTTTCGTAAAGGAAGCGAAGATTTTGCTCTGACAACTAATCAGGGTGTGCGAATCGCAGACGATCAAAACTCTCTGCGCGCAGGTAATCGCGGGCCAACCCTGCTGGAAGACTTTATCCTGCGGGAAAAGATTACCCATTTTGATCATGAACGCATCCCGGAGCGGATTGTACATGCCCGAGGTTCTGCCGCTCATGGTTACTTTCAGTCCTATGCCAACCTGAGTGCGACGACGAAAGCGGACTTTCTAAGTGATGAAAATAAAATCACCCCGGTTTTTGTCCGATTCTCTACCGTTCAGGGCGGCGCAGGCTCTGCGGATACGGTCAGGGATATACGGGGATTTGCGACCAAGTTTTACACTGAAGAGGGTATTTTCGACCTGGTGGGAAACAATACTCCCATCTTCTTTATTCAGGATGCCCATAAATTCCCGGATTTCGTCCATGCGGTTAAACCGGAGCCGCATTGGGCTATCCCGCAGGGCCAAAGCGCCCATGACACCTTCTGGGATTATGTCTCATTACAGCCTGAAACGTTGCACAACGTCATATGGGCAATGTCCGATCGGGCTATTCCGCGCAGCTATCGCACGATGGAAGGCTTCGGTATTCACACATTTCGGTTGATTAATGCGCAAGGGAAAGCCACCTTTGCCCGTTTCCACTGGAAACCGCTGGCAGGCAAAGCCTCGCTGGTATGGGATGAAGCGCAAAAACTTACCGGTCGGGATCCTGACTTTCATCGCCGCGATCTGTGGGAGGCTATCGAAGCGGGCGATTATCCGGAATATGAACTGGGACTACAGCTGATTCCCGAAGAAGATGAATTTAAGTTCGATTTTGACCTGCTCGACCCGACCAAGCTGATCCCGGAAGAGCTGGTTCCGGTGCAACGCGTCGGTAAAATGGTGCTGAACCGCAATCCTGATAATTTCTTCGCCGAAAATGAACAAGTCGCTTTTCATCCCGGACATATCGTCCCTGGCATCGATTTTACTAACGATCCCCTGCTGCAGGGTCGCTTGTTCTCCTATACCGATACCCAAATCAGTCGCCTGGGCGGGCCCAATTTCCATGAAATCCCGATTAATCGCCCGACCTGTCCGTACCATAATTTCCAGCGTGACGGCATGCATCGAATGGACATCGATACCAATCCAGCCAACTATGAACCGAATTCCATCAATGATAACTGGCCGCGTGAAACGCCGCCGGGGCCAAAACGCGGTGGATTTGAGTCGTATCAGGAACGGATTGAAGGAAACAAAATCCGCGAACGTAGCCCCTCTTTTGGCGAATACTATGCGCACCCTCGCCTGTTCTGGCTAAGTCAGACGCCAATTGAACAGCAGCATATTATCGGCGGATTCAGTTTCGAACTCAGTAAGGTTACGCGCCCCTATATTCGGGAAAGAGTGGTCGAACAGTTAGCTCATATTGATACTGCCCTCGCCGAGGCGGTTGCCGATAAACTCGGTTTTAAGCTAACCAAGGAACAGGCCAGCATTGCGCCACCGCCCAACGTCAACGGTTTGAAAAATGCACCGTCACTCAGTTTATATGCAGGTGCGCAAGGTGAGATTAAGGGCCGCGTGGTCGCCATCCTACTTAATGACCAGGTGAAATCGAGCGACCTGCTCGCCATCATGCAAGCCCTACAGGCCAAAGGCGTTCATGCCAAATTGCTCTATTCCCGAATGGGTAAGGTAGTTGCCGATGATGGATCTGCCCTGACGATCGCCGGTACTTTTGCGGGTTCGCCATCCCTGACGGTCGATGCGGTTATCGTTCCATGCGGTAATCTCGCGGACATCATTAAGAACGGTGATGCCCGATATTATTTACTCGAAGCGTATAAGCACTTAAAACCTATCGCCCTGGCCGGCGATGCTCGTCAGTTTAAAGCAACGTTGAATATCAAAAATGAAGGAGAAGAAGGTGTGGTGGAAGCGGACAGTGCAGACGCACAGTTTATGGATACCCTGTTGACACTGATGACCGCACACCGCGTCTGGTCACGTGCCGGAAAAATAGAAACGATTCCCGCCTAAAAAAATGCGGCGCATTAAGCGCCGCAAACTCAGGAATTACACGTTCAGAAAACTGCCAAGACGATAACCGCGCTCCGCAATTGCATATTTCAGTGACGAAGACGTCAGCACGTCGAGCTCAGTTAAGCGGGGGTAACAGTAGGCACTTTGACGAATAATGTCATCGATAAAGGCCGGATGACACATCACTTCCAGCGAAGACTCTCCCCGGTCGACTGACGCATCCAGCGTCTGTAAAAACAGAGCCTCGGAAATCGCTTCGCCGTAAAACTCGCTGCTGAATCCCTGGGAGGTACGTAACGTTTCCGGAAAATCAGACGCCTGAAACACGGTCTGACGATCGATACGCAATGCAATCCCCTTCTGGGCAGCAAACCCGGCTACGATAGGGAAAATTTGCGGGAACATATGCACATGGTGATGGCTATCCAGATGCGTCGGCTCCCGCCCGAACAGGTCAATAAAACGCTGATACTGCGCGGCCAGTTCCAGAGAAATTTCATCCAGCGGCAAAGTATCCTCCTCTGCCATCTGCCAGATCCATTTCCCCAGTAATCCGTCACGGGTAAGGCCCGGCATTGCCGTCAACGGCCTACCCAGCGTCAGAACAAAATGCATTCCGACGGCGAGTGCAGGTATGTCGCGACTCAGCTGTACCGCATGGTCAATCGCCGCACCGTTAACCAATGCCGTTGTCGAGGTGACAACGCCATTACGACAGGCTTCAACAATGCCGTAGTTTTGTCCTTTACTCAGGCCAAAATCATCCGCATTCACAATCAGTACGCGTTCCATAGCCGACCTCAGTTAGTGTTGTTCGCTTTTGAGTTTCTCAATGCACCCGGCGAAGTTTGGCAACCATTTTTCATGCGCCAGGATTAGCTCACGCGCCAGAATCTCGGCATCGCTGTCAGAATGAACCAGCGGACTCAGGTTTAACGCCAGCAGCACATCATTCAGCTCGCCGCTCAATGCCGCATTGCTCGCCGCAACCTCAAAGCCTTTAATGGTGTAGATAAGGCCAAGCACTTTCTCATCAAAATGGGTAATACGCGGGTGCGGCGTAGCACCGTTACGTCCCAGCGTGCAGGTCATCTCAACCGCCCAGTCCGCAGGAATGTTATCAACGTGTCCATGATGTGGAATGTTGACGTAGTGCTCGGTCTGTTTGTCGTTGTAGATGGCGTTGATCACTTCACAGGCCGCATCGGAGTAATACGCACCACCGCGCTGCTCCAGCTCTTTCGGCTTAACGTTTAACTCAGGATTTTTGTAGAGGTCAAACAATTGTTTTTCTACTTTTTGTACTACCTGGGCACGTGCGCCGCCCTTATAGTACTCGCCCATTTCGATCGCCAGCATCTCTTTTGGCTTGAAGTAGTACAGCAAATACGAGCACGGCAGCAGCTTCAGCGAACGAATCAACCCTTCGCTGAACGGCAGGTCGAAAATGTTCTTCACGGTGGAAGCTTTCAGTTGTCCAGAAGCCACGCCGTCCAGCAGTTCATCAAAGCGCGATGTACCGTTCACCAACACGTCTTTAATAAAGACCATGTGGTTCAGACCGAACAGATCGATGGATAAGTCATCACTCTCTTTCAACGCCAGCACATCGCTAATGAACATTTTCATGCCGACAGGAATATTACACACACCGATGAATTTCTTGAAATTCGTGTGGCGATAGACCGCTTCAGTCACCATCCCTGCCGGGTTAGTAAAGTTAATCACCCAGGCATTCGGGCACAGTTCTTCCACATCTTTAATAATATCAAAGATAACTGGAATGGTACGCAGACCTTTGAACAGCCCACCCGCACCGTTGGTTTCCTGTCCCAGATAACCGTGGCTCAGCGGAATGCGTTCATCCTTTTCACGGGCTTTCAGTTGCCCTACGCGCAGTTGGGTGGTAACGAAATCAGCATCTTTCAGTGCTTCACGGCGGTCCAGCGTTTTAAACAACTTCATCGGTACGCCGGCTTTGTCGATCATGCGCTGGCAAAGGTCAAAAATAATGTCCAGCTTCTCTTTTCCACCGTCGACATCAACCAGCCACAACTCAGAAACCGGTAATTCATGATAACGCTTAATAAAGCCTTCAAGTAATTCAGGGGTGTAGCTGCTCCCGCCACCGATAGTGACGACTTTTAATTTCTGGCTCATACTTTCTCCCTTCAGTGTAAAAACACTGACGTGTATTATGCTCAACCCGTTTGTAAGGTATAGCGTGGCTGTCCCGACGCTATTTTGGGCAAGCTATAAAAAATGGGTTATTGGCAAATAATATCTACTGATTAAATTCAGTTAATTTCTTACGGTAGCTATTCGGTGTAAACGACGTCAGCTTTTTAAACGTTTTAATAAACAGGCTTGGACTACTGTAGCCAGACTCGTAAGCAATATCCGTTACAGAATAGTTCGTCATTTCCAGCTGTTTTTTAGCAAAGTTAATGCGGATTTCATTAATAATCTGCATCGGCGTTTTGCTGTAATAACGCTGGGTAGCGCGGGTCAGATACTCCTGGGATTTCGCGGACAGGTGTACCATATTTTCCAGCGCATTCTCGCTAAACTGCCGTTTGTCGTGCATGGTCTCGACAGTGGTTTTAAGCCACTGCGGAATATCATCCAGCACCTGCTCTTCGCGATGATGGCGTAACCGATTTATAATATAGAAGGTGACCACTTCTACAAATTCATCCAGCCCGCTCTCACGAAAGTTCAGTGATGCAATAACCGTTTCAATGTAGGTAAGAAACGAGTTATTTGCCCGGTAGACCTGCGATGCAACGAAACAAAATGGCAGCAGCGGGTGATAGTGCTGTTCAAAAAAACGTTTACTGATGCCGACGTTAAGGATCCTTGTCGCACCAAAATCATAAAAACTCTGGTGGTGCGATCCCAACGGGATAAAGACAAAGTCTCCACGTTCGAGCAGTACGCGTTTACCGTTGATTTCCTGATAATAGCGCCCGGTTAAAACCAGGGTAAATTCATAGTAGTCATGCTGATGCAGCCCGCTGATGCTCTCAGTTTTGTTATAGATGAACACATGGAAATTTTTGCCATTAAACAGCTGCTGTTCATAAACGGTTTTGATTTCCGGTGCGTTAATCTGTAGCTGCATTATGCACTCCTCGCTATTTCAGCTTTTCGTGAAGCTCAATCAGTTCAGTCACCAGCTCACGCGCCAGCATTGATGTCATCAGGTGGTCCTGTGCGTGGACCAGCACCAGGCTAACTTTCATTTTACCTTCGCCCTGATCGCCTTCAATCAATTTCGTTTGCACGAGGTGCGCTTCGTTCAGCGCCAGACGAGACTGGTCCATCATGGTCTTAGCTGACTCGAAATCACCCTGCTTGGCCATTTTGAGTGCGCCGTACGCCAGGCTACGCGCCTGACCGGAGTTGATGATGAGGCCCATCACCACTTCTTCAAGTTCTTCTGCTTCTGACTGCGTGTCGACGATGTTCTCGATATCCAACATACTTTTTTCCTCTGGTTCAGTCCGGCATGACCGTAAAGCCATGCCGGATTAAATTTAGAATTTTAATGCGTTAGCGATATCTTCTTCGCTTTCTTCTTGGTCAATAACGTTCTGCGCTTTGTTGGCTACCACCACGAACGGCAGGTAAACCAGCGTTGCGATACCGAGGTTGAACAGCGCGACCAGCAGAGCAGCGACGCTACCGTTGGTGTTAAAGAACGCGCCCAAACCGGTTGGCATAGTCCACGGTGCAATGTTGGTAATCGGTGGAATAATGCCTGAGTAGTAAGCTGCCAGCGTAATCGCCGCCAGAATCGGTTGCACCAGAATGAACGGGATAAACATCACCGGGTTCATGATGATCGGCAGACCGAACAGGATAGGTTCGTTAATCTGGAACAGACCTGATGGCAGTGCCAGCTTAGCAACCTGACGATAGTCAGGACGACGCGATGCCAGGAAGATAGCGATAATCAGACCCAGCGTTGCCCCACTACCCCCAAGGAAAATATAGGAGTCGAGCATCGGCTTCGCCCAGACGTGGAACGTCTTACCGGCTTCCAGCGCGGCATCTACGGAACCAAACTGTTGGTAGATAGAGATGTTTTCCAGCGCCCATGGCGTCATGATACCGCTGTCCAGCGCAGTCAGCGCCAGTGAACCGTGAATACCGAAGAACCACAGCAGCGGAACAAAAATCACGTAGGCCCAGCCCACCACGCTACCTAACGACGCCAGCGGAGTTGAAATGGAATCCATAATGATCTGGTGGAAGTTCGTACCCCAGGTGTTCAATGCCCAGGCGATGATCCCCATAATGGAGAGGATAAGGAAGCCAGGAATCAGCGCAGAGAAAGAGCGCGATACGGATGTCGGTACGCTATCAGGTAATTTAATGACCCAATTGCGACGAACCACAAAGGTGAACATTTCCGCGACCGCAAGGCCGATAATAATACCGGAAATAATATTGGCACCGCCGAGCCAGTTTGCGCCAACGGCATAGGCTTCACCCACGCTATAAGGCGTTACGGTCATAAACGCGGCGACGGATAACAACCCGGCTGCCAGTGAGTCGACTTTACGTTCTTCTGCCAGCGCCATGCCGATAAAGAACGGTGCCATCAATGACATGATACCCAACGTACCGTTATAGACGTTTCCACCAATGCCTTTCAAGCTATTCAAAGTTTCAATAGTTGAAGCATCAAGTCGAATGCCCATTGAATAAAAAAACGACCCCTCCCCAAAGCTCAGGAAAACGTTATTGATTAATACAAACATGGCCCCTGCGAGGGTTAACGGCATTAAACGAATAAAACCGTTCTTGATTGCATTAACGTGTGGCTGCTTTCCAATTTTTACAGCAAAAGGAAGGAGTACCTTTTCAAGTGAAGCAATAGCGTTACTCATAGAAAAATACCCTTAAATACCGCAATTAATAATTGCGGTGAATGTTAATGAAATAACTCTTTGACGGGAAAAATTAAAATAAAATAATTAATTTGCTGCGGCTTTTTTAATTGCTGCAACAGCAGCCTTAAGCACGCCTAAACCATCGACTTTGCCATACAGCAGCGAGTCAATCACTTCCACAGGCTTGTTGGGTAACAAACGCTGAATTTCGGGCAACATATAAGCAATTTGTGGACCTAATAACACGACATCGGCGACAGGACCTTTTTCTCCGGCCAGCGTTTCAGGAAATGCTTCAATAATAACCGGTACTTCGTATTTTTCGGCCTGAGCACGCATCTTCGAAACCAACAATGAAGTCGACATGCCCGCAGAACAAAACAGATAAATGTGTTTCTTTTCCATTAAAACGATCCTCATGTGCGATTATCTGTCAACCAGACACTCCGCAAGCCATAACCTGCATCCATGCTCTGGGTAACTTGCGTCAGCTAAATTACTTTTTTAGGTGGCTGAAATGAGTATACGGGATTGCACCGGTGGATGGTATTTCCTTGACCAACTAAATTGTCTCTCCTTGACCTGTCGTTATGACCCCCCTCACATTTCGGGTAAATAATTCGCGGCAATAAATAAGATCGTTCGGCACAAAAAAACCGGCACAATGGCCGGTTCTTCTGAATGCTCAGGCAATAAGCAGTTGTTACTTCTTCGCCGCCTGCGGGTCAGTGTCGTACTCTGCGCAGGTCTGGTAACCGGAGTTAATCACATGTCCGGTGTCGTCTAAAGCAACAAAATAGGTTTCAGCTTTACCATCTCGTTGACCCAGGATGTAGGTCTGGCATGTCCCTCGCGCATGAATCATGCTGACTTCAGAAGAAGGTTTACCGGCAATCTGCGCCACCTGCGCCCGGCTCATCCCTTTCTTCACATCTTTCACCACGGGCTGAACAAATTGGTCTTTAGTACGATCGTAGGCCGTACACCCTGCGAGCATAGTCAAAACAGCCGCTGCACTCAGAATTCCTGTTAGGTTCTTGTTCATATTCCGTCCTCTTGTATTTCAGCGTGTTATATAAGCCTGGAGCACAACAACACATTTTTCAAGCAATCAGATGATACTTAGGTCGTTTCGGAAAATTCTATTAAAACAAAATGATGTTAGATCAGGCCTGCATCCCTTGTCGTTTGGGTCCCAACGCGTTAGCTTTAACACATCATTTTTTTGATCATTTCATTTTTCGGAGGGGGTTAAATGACTCTGCAGCAAGAGATAATCCAGGCGCTTGGCGCAAAACCGCAAATTAATGCAGAAGAGGAAATTCGCCGCAGCGTGGATTTCTTGAAATCCTACCTGCAAACGTACCCTTTTCTGAAATCACTGGTATTAGGGATAAGCGGCGGACAGGACTCAACGCTCGCGGGAAAACTTTGCCAGATGGCTATTTCCGAGCTTCGCGAAGAAACGGGGAATGACGCGTTGCAGTTTATTGCCGTACGTCTGCCGTATGGCGTTCAGGCTGATGAACAGGACTGCCAGGATGCCATCGCCTTTATCCAACCTGACCGCGTGCTCACAGTAAATATTAAGGGTGCGGTACTGGCCAGTGAACAGGCCCTGCGTGAAGCGGGTATTGAACTGAGCGATTTTGTCCGTGGCAATGAAAAAGCCCGTGAACGTATGAAGGCCCAGTACAGTATCGCCGGAATGACCAGCGGTGTTGTCGTGGGTACCGATCATGCAGCAGAAGCCATCACCGGATTTTTCACCAAATACGGCGATGGCGGTACTGACATTAACCCTATTTTCCGTCTGAACAAGCGTCAGGGTAAGCAGTTGCTTGCCGCGCTGGGTTGCCCGGAGCATTTATATAAGAAAGCGCCAACCGCCGACCTCGAAGACGATCGCCCTTCTCTGCCGGATGAAGCCGCATTAGGCGTCACCTATGACAACATCGACGATTACCTGGAAGGAAAAACGCTGGCTGCCGACGTCGCGAAAAAAATTGAAGGCTGGTATCTGAAGACCGAACACAAACGTCGCACACCGATTACGGTGTTTGATGACTTCTGGAAAAAAGCGTAATCCTTTTAGTCGCATATTGCCGGATAGCACTGGGATCACCGCTGTCCGGCCCCTCCTCCTGGTCTGATGCCGCTTTTTTAATCGGTTTCAAACTGCTATACTGGATGAATAACCAGCATCCGGAGTGAGAAGTGGTACGGCGTCAATCAGCCCCAAGCCTGACATTTGAGGCAGCGGCAATCTATAAATATCCTGAACACCTGCGTCCATTTTTGAGTGCGCTTCCCACCGCACCAGGCGTCTATCTGTTTCACAGTGAAAGCGACACTATGCCGCTCTACATTGGTAAAAGTGTCAATATTCGCAGCCGCGTGCTGGCACACCTGCGTACCGCGGACGAAGCGGCAATGCTGCGTCAGACCAAACGCATTAGCTGGATTTGTACGGCGGGAGAAATTGGTGCCCTGCTGCTGGAAGCGCGGTTGATCAAAGAACAACAGCCGTTGTTTAACAAACGACTGCGGCGCAATCGTCAGCTTTGCGCCTTGCAGCTTACCGACCGAACTGTTCAGGTTGTCTACGCACGAGATATTGATTTCTCCAATGCACCCAATCTGTTTGGCCTGTTTGCCAATCGTCGCGCAGCGCTACAAGCGTTGCAAAGCCTCGCGGATGAACAACAGCTGTGCTACGGCCTGTTGGGGCTGGAACCCCTGAGTCGCGGGCGCGCCTGTTTTCGCTCCGCGCTTAAACGCTGCGCCGGAGCGTGCTGCGGGAAAGAGAGTCATGAAGCGCATCATTTGCGTCTGTTAGCGGCGCTGGAAAGAGTGAGAGTGATTTGCTGGCCATGGAGCAATGCCATTGCACTGCAGGAAACCGGCGCTGAAATGACACAGTACCATATCATCAACAACTGGCTGTGGCTGGGAGCTGTTTCAACGCTGGATGAAGCGACTACCCTGGCGCGTATGCCAGCAGGGTTTGACCATGATGGCTACAAAATTCTCTGCCGGCCTGTTCTGTCTGGTCAATATGACATTATTGAACTGCATCCGGAGAATGCCCCGGCATCCAGTTAATCTCGCTGAACAGCAATTTTCCCTCGCGTTCCAGCAGTCGTAATGTGTGTTTGCCGTCATGCCAGCTCGCACCCTGGTCGGCCGTCAGCAGTTTATCGCCCAGTTGCCATGCACCACTGATAACAAACACCACGCCGCCGCGTGAACCAAAGGTCGTAAAGGTGCGATCGGCCACTCTGACTTTTGCCTGGCAAACATCTCGTCGGGTCATGATATTAAAATCCATCGACATCTGCCCTTCCGTCAGCTTTGCTTTTACCACCTTGTCACCGGCAAAGGTAAAAGGCTGATGCTGTTTCAGGGTATGCGTAAAGATGTTCGTTTCTTCCAGGGTCACTTCTCCACCTTCCAGCAGAGTAATCACACGTTCTACGCCGGGAAAAAGAGAAAACTCACCGTTTGCTGCAATGGAGGCGATACTCGCCCGCCAGTGAAAATCTCGTGTTGCTGGTGGAAAACAGCAAATCTCACGCGTTTCTCCCGCACCATTCCGCCAGAGGTTAACCGGCATTTTGCGGATATCAAAGTATTCCATCATCCCTCCAGAAAGGAGCAGCATGGCAGCCTGCCGTAAACAGACAGCCATAAATCATCATTATTATGTTCACCCTGCAGATTATTGTTATCGGCAGCAGAGTTGATTTGCCTTAGCGATGAACCCGGCATTTTGCAAAAAAGAATAACGCGCTGATCCAGGTAGAATTTTCGCGGGCTTCAGGAGAATAGCGTGTCGTGCGTCCGGTGCAATAGGCAGAAATGAAAAAACCGCCGATCCTGCCCACATCGTTATACGTGTTGTGGACAAGAGCGGCGGTCTTGAGTTTGGTTTCACACTGTGCGGCAATCAGCGCGACACAGTGTGAATGATTTAGTGTAGACGCTGATCGATTACTCGGCAGCTTCCGGCATTTTACCTTTCTGCGCTGCACGTTCTGTCAGACGCTTCTCAAAATTGGCATTAAACTGCTTTTTCTGTTCCGGGGTCAGAATGTTGTAAATTTTGTTCTGAGTTTCCATATGCGCCAGCATGTTGGCTTTGCGCTGTTCTTCCATTTTCGCAATCTGCGCTTCGGCTTTCGCTTTATCGAAGCTATCGCTGGCGATGATGTCGTGCATTGCACGGCGTTCTTCCAGCGGCGGACGTTTCATCTGATCGCGCTGGCCTTTCATGATTTCGCGGATCTGCTGTTTCTGTGCGTCAGTCAGGTTCAGGTCTTTAAACATCATGTCGTGATGCGGGGCAAATTTGCCGTTGTGATGCATCATCGGTTTAGCATCCGCTGGTGCAGCTGTTGTAGTGTCAGCAGCATGAGCCAGGTTCGCAGCACCCAGCGCCAGAGTAGAGGCAACAAACAGAGCAGTCAGTTTACGCATAATTTCTATCCTTTCTTTCAGTTATTTTTACGACACTCATGCGACTCTTATGCAATGTGATGTCGTGTTGACGAGATTAACTTTACCGGCTTAAGCGTCAATTAATCAGAGCAACGGTAAAACAGTGAAAGTGTAAAAAACAAACTTTCATCAATTATGAAGAAAAAAAGAATAAATTGCGGAGAGTTGCAATAAAAAATTACAACAGGATGATTTTGAACGGATTATGAAGAACTATACCTGAACCCTGTTTATTAAGAAAGCAATTCACCAGGAATAATCCGTAATAAATAAAAACAGCACGCAAAAATAAGCCCTAAAGGATAATCCTGCAGGGCGAATATATTGATCACAACTTTTCGAGCATCAATCCGGCACGTAAACCACAGGCCACGTTAGGGTTGGGAAAGAGAACGTATTCAACATCATGGGTGACGATAAAACGTTCATCTCCGTCCTGCGCCAGCAAGGTGCCTTCTTTAAAGGGGGTAAAGTTTAGCGTCTGGTTATCCATGTGGAGAATGAAATCATTGCTACGACGCGTGATTTGCGACACCACGCGATAACGCAGCGGGGATATTTCTCTCGTCGACACCCGTTCACCCCGCAGCAGTTTTTCCAGTGCGTCTGCCGTTTGTGCAAACTGGGTGAGATCGTTTTGTCCAAACGGCAGCGCTTTACCCAGTTCCAACGTACAGGCCAACGCACCAAAATGTTCCCCGCTAAAATGGGTGAACGTGCCGCCAGGCGTCTGATGGAAAACCAGCGCTTCCAGTCCCGCGTCTCCCAGCCATTCAAGGAAATCCTCGTCCCAGGCAACGTTGCGTTGTGGCAATACGCCAAAGCGCAGATGCTGTGAACCGCGAATCGCGGTGTGCAGATCCAGATGCCAGCGCACAGGCTCCTTTGCGCGCGAATAAAAATCTTCCAGACACAGCTCAAGCCCATGGGCTCGGTGCGTTTCTTCACTTGCGGTAAAAATCTGCCACCGACCGCCAAACATACGATTCAGGTCGCTATGACAATATCGTTTTCCCGCAGCCAGCGCCTGCGGGTTTCCCAGAATCACCAGCAGCCGCCATGTCAGTGTCAGCTCGCCGCTAAACAGCCTGGAAAGCAATGAAACGAGTATCTCTACCGGCGCGGTTTCATTGCCATGGATCCCCGCAGACAGCACCAGAGAATGTTCAACGGGTGCAAGCGGCGTCAGTTCCAGAATTCCGTGACCGATCCACTGCCAGTCAAAACCAAGAGTGGTTCCTTGCGTTTTCTCTGGAGTGGCGCCTGCGAGCGTGATCGCCAGAAAGTTATCCATGGCGCATCCCCTCCTGCTGGAAAGGATACACTGAGCCGAGGTTGAGCAATTGCGTCAGCGTATCCAGCGCTTCACGCCCCTCGCGCAACAGTTGTGGGTCGGCAAGGTCGGCAGCGGTAAGACGATCGCGATAGTAACGGTCAACCCAGTTATTCAACGTGTTAAACAGCGTGTCGTTCATGATAACCGCCGGATTCACCGCCTGCTGTTCCTGCGGAGTGAGCACCACTCTCAGGCGCAAGCATGCCGGACCACCGCCGTTGGACATACTTTCACGCAGATCGAATACCCGCAGGTCATCGATCGGATTGTCTTCCTCGAGAAGCCGGTTCAAATACCGCCACACGCCAGCATGCTCCCGACACTCCTGCGGCAGGACCAGCATCATCGAACCGTCACTACGACTCAGCAACTGACTGTTAAACAGATAAGTGGTCACGGCATCCTGCACCGACACTTCCGCTGTCGGGACTTCCAGCGGGGTAAAACCTGCCACCTGGCTGCGCAACTGCTCTAACAATGCCTGCTGTCTGACAAACGCCTGCTGATGACAAAACAGCACCTGGCGATTCGACACCGCAATCACATCGTTATGGAACACACCAAGATCGATAACGTCCGGGTTTTGCTGAGCAAAAATGCGCTGATGTGGGTTGACCTGATTCAGTCGCGCGACCGCCTCGCTGGCCTCACGGGATTGCCTTGCCGGATAGCGCTTCGGTTGGGATGCATTGCCTTCTTCACGACCGTAAACAAACAGCTGTACGCCGGGGTCACCGTAATCTCCACCCAGGCGGTTATGGTTTGCCGCCCCTTCATCGCCAAATAGCGCAACCTGGGGTAACGCACCGTGGACCGCAAAGCTATTCTCATCACGGAAAATCGCCCGTAACAATGCTTCGGTAGTAGGCGCTTCCAGTGAACGGTGGAACTTATTATTCAGATTCGCCACCGTCAGATGCACTTTCCCGTCCAGCGAGTCTGCCGAAGGGCAAACCGTCGCCGCATTCGCTACCCACATAGGCGATGCGGAGCTGGCACTGGAGAGCCAGTGAGGCGCCTGACGCGACACTTTATCCAGCACCTGTTCGTCACTGCCGCTAAAACCCAACTGACGCAGAACTGGAATATAAGGCCGCTCGTGGGGCGGGATCACCGCCTGAGGAAATCCTGCATCCGCCAGTGCTTTCATCTTTAGCAGACCTTGCTTTGCCGCCAGACGCGGGTTCGACACCTGAAATCGATGTTTGGTTGAGGCCTCATTACCAAATGACAATCCAGCATAGTGGTGAGTCAGTCCCACCAGACCATCAAAATTTACCTCACGGGCTTTCATAGCTTATCCTCGCGAGAAAAATCCAGTCCGGGGCTAAGCGCCGTTGGCAGCGTTAGGGCCGGGGATTCCAGACTTGCCATCGGCCAGGCGCAATAATCTGCGGCATACCACGCGCTGGCGCGATGGTTCCCGGAAGCGCCTACACCGCCAAACGGTGCGGTACTCGCAGCACCGGTTAACGGCTTATTCCAGTTGACGATCCCTGCCCGCGCCTCCAACAGTAGCTGTTCGAACTGGCCGCGATCGGGCGAAACTAACCCACACGACAATCCAAAGCGAGTGTTGTTCGCCATACGAATCGCATCATCAAAGCTGTCATAACGCCAGACGCCGAGCAGCGGACCGAAAACCTCCTCATCAGGTACGTTCCCCGCCCCGGTCAGTTCGATGATTCCAGGGGTCAGCAGTGACGTTCCGGCATTTACCAGACGTGGCGCTAACAGCGTACGGCCGCCCAACGACGCCAGACGCTGCCAGGCATCATAGACGTGTTGCGCTGCTTGTTCGGAAATTAGTCCACCCATAAATGGCTGCGGTTGTGCATCCCAGTTGCCGGGCATTAAACGCTGACTAACCTCCACCAGACGCGTCAGGAACGCATCACCCTGCGCGCCTTTTTTTACGAGCAGGCGGCGGGCACAGGTACAGCGCTGTCCGGCGGTGACAAATGCGGACTGAATGGTCAGATGCACTGCGGCATCAATATCTTCCGGATTCTCAATAATCAGCGGGTTGTTGCCCCCCATCTCCAGGGCAAGGATTTTTTCCGGCTGGCCGGATAACTGCTTATGCAGCTGATAACCGGTATTCGCACTGCCGGTAAACAGCAGGCCATCGAGGTCTTCCAGCGCACTCAGCGCCTGCCCCGTTTCACGTCCGCCCTGTACCAGATTCAGCACGCCCGGCGGCAACCCCGCCTGCTCCCACAGTTTTGTTACTGCTTCACCGGTCCACGGCGTCAACTCGCTGGGTTTGAAAATCAACGTATTGCCTGCCAGCAATGCCGGAACAATATGACCATTGGGTAAATGACCGGGGAAGTTATACGGACCAAAAACCGCCAGCACGCCGTGTGGGCGATGGCGCAACGTTGCCGCACCATCCGGTAGTTCACTGTGCTGCTCACCGGTACGGGCATGGTAAGCTTTGACGGAGATGGCGATTTTATTGATCATCGCCGTCAGTTCAGTCGCGGCTTCCCAATGAGGTTTTCCGGTTTCCTTGGCGATAATCTGAGTTAGCTCGGCTTTATTGCTTTCCAGCAATAAAGCAAACTTTTCAACAATAGTCTGGCGTGCGCTGAAAGGCTGTTTAGCCCAACCAGCAAAGGCTGCGCGTGCGGCCTGGCACGCTTGCGTCACCTGCGTTGCATCTGCATCATTACCGTGCCACAGCACATCACCGCTTACCGGGTTGGTTTTCACCCGAAGCTCGCCCAGCCCCGTCACCCAGTCACCGTTTATCCATAGTGTCATGCTGTTTTCTCCTCTGCACAAAGACGTACAAAACGTACATGGTCGCCAGCGTGGCATTTCAGGGCGTCCAGTTGCGCCGCCGTCAGCACCAGACGTTGGGTATCCGGGTCTGCGCGAACCAGCATGACGCGGAAGTTTTGATAGTTTTCATTGGCAACCAGACAGGCCGGATATTCGCCGGTTGCTGGCTGACCTTCCGCCACTTCCACCAGCCTGCTTTTACGAATAGCCCGAACCCGGTCAATATCGCATTCCAGCGTTGGCCCGCCGTCGAAAATATCGACATAGTTGCGGTAGCGAAATCCTTCTTTCTCCAGCACCGCCCGCGCCGGGGCAGTTTGCGGATGCACCTGACCAATCACGCCTTGCGCTTCATCAGACAGAAAATGGGTATAAATAGGATGCTTGGGCATCAGTTCAGCAATAAAGGCTTTCTGTCCTGTCCCGCAGAGAAAATCCGCCCGGCTGAACTCCATTGAGAAAAAGCGTTTACCGAGGCTTTGCCAGAACGGCGAGTAACCGTGCTCATCAATCACGCCGCGCATTTCGGCCACGACTTTCTCATTAAATCGGTCGCGAAAGGCCGCCATAAACATAAAGCGCGATTTTGACAGCAAATAGCCGTTGCCTTCTTTTCGCCAGTCCGGATCGAGAAACAGAGTACAAAGCTCGCTGCTACCTGTGTGATCGTTACTCAGAAACAACGTCGGCAGCGCGTTATAGACATTCAGCTCTTTCGAGGCGTGGACCAGGGTACCAACCCGGTAGTTGTACCAGGGATCGTTAAGCCCTACCGCCACCTCAATGGCGCAAATCCCGGCCACGGTTCCGCTGGTACTGTCTTCAAGCACAAACACATATCCCTGCTCACTTTTTGGCAACTCACCGCGCCAGGTTTGGAGTGAACGTTCGATACGCGCCATCAGCGTAGCTTCATTCGCCGGTAGCGAGGTCAACCCGCCGCCGGTCTTACTGGCAAGCTGCATCAACGCGGTGATATCCGCGCGTTCAATGGGACGAATCACCATCATGATGCCCCCCCTGCTTTAATGCGTTCGCAGGCCAGCGCAAAGCGATCCAGTCCGGTGGCGACTTCTTCTTCGCTGACGTTGAGCGCTGGCGCAAAACGCACCACGTTAGCGCCAGCGATCAGTACCATCACCCCGGCAACAGCCGCTTCTTGCGAGATGAGTTTCGCTTTCCCGGCAAATTCCGCGTTCAGCACGCAGCCGATCAGCAGTCCGAGTCCACGAATTTCACTAAACAGTCCAAAACGTTCGTTAATGGCGTTTATACGCTCCACAAACCAGTCGTGGCGCTGTTTTACTCCGTTGAGCACTTCTGGTGTATTCACAATTTCCAGCAATTTACCTGCCACCGCCGTCGCCAGCGGGTTTCCGCCGTACGTTGTACCATGTGTACCAACCGTCATCACACTGGCGCAACGCTCTGTCGCCAGCAGTGCGCCGATGGGGAAACCACCGCCCAGCGCTTTTGCTGTCGTCAGCAGATCCGGCGTCACGCCGTAGTGCATATAGGCATACAGCTCCCCGGTACGGCCAACGCCGGTCTGAACTTCATCAAAAATCAGCAGCGCATTATGGCGATCGCATAACTCACGTAACCCCTGCAAAAAGGCTTTTGTTGCCGGTACCACACCGCCTTCACCCTGCACAGGCTCCACGATAACCGCACAAGTAGTGTCATCAATCAGTTGGCTGGCAGAATCGAGATCGTTGTATACGGCATGACGGATATCCGGCGGCAGCGGCGCGAAATCCTGTGAGTAGGCAGGTTGTCCTCCGGCGCTGACGGTAAACAGCGTGCGGCCATGGAAAGCATTTTTAAACGCTACAATCCCGCTCTTCTGGCTGCCAAAACGATCGTGGGCATATTTACGCGCCAGTTTTAGTGCCGCTTCGTTGGCTTCTGCGCCGGAGTTACAGAAGAAAATACGCTCGGCGAAGGTGGCGTCAATCAGCTTTTTCGCCAGACGCAGTACCGGCTCGTTGGTGTAGCCATTTCCCGTATGCCAGAATTTGCTCGCCTGGTCGTTTAATGCCTCGCGCAATGCCGAGTGGGCGTGACCCAGCGCGTTAACCGCAATGCCTCCCGCGAAATCGATATACTCTTTACCCTGTTGATCCCACAGACGTGAACCTTCACCCCGCACCGGAATAAAAGGGGCCGGAGCATATACGGGCATCATCCATTCATCAAAATTTTCACGCGTAATTGACAGAGACATAGCGACCTCAACGGTAAATAAAAGGTTATTTATATGTTAATAAATATAGTGTTTGCGGTGTAAATGTAGATTGCAGGGTTCGTGCCAGCCAGCGAAAAAAGTGCATAAACGGAGGTCGATGACGGAATATCAACAGGTTACAACGTGGCGATATTCACTGCATGTGCATATAAAGTGAATACGTTTGCACATCAGGCGACTAAACAGAGGAAAAAACGCAGTTTTATTCAGTCGCCAAATATAATTCTGGAATTGTGATCGTATACGAAATTTTTCGGAAATTATTGCTCCATTCCGACGCGCTTCGCGCCAAAACGGTGCAGTTTTTGCTCCATCGTTAACACCATTAGCAATCATTGTTGGAATCAGGTGACAAGAAGCAGTCAGCCTGCAGAAATTCTGCTACCATCCTTGCACTATTCATCTTGCAAAGTGGCAGCGACTATGAAATTTGTCTCTTTTAATATCAACGGCCTGCGTGCCCGTCCCCATCAACTGGCAGCCATTGTCGAAAAACACCAACCGGATGTTATTGGCTTACAGGAGACAAAAGTCCACGACGATATGTTCCCTCTCGAAGAGGTAGCAAAGCTCGGTTACAACGTCTTTTATCACGGCCAGAAAGGTCATTACGGCGTGGCGTTGTTAACGAAAGAAACGCCAATTGCGGTACGTCGTGGCTTCCCGGGCGATGACGAAGAAGCGCAGCGTCGTATCATCATGGCAGAAATTCCGTCCCCTCTGGGCAGCATCACGGTGATCAACGGCTATTTCCCGCAGGGCGAAAGCCGTGACCATGAAACCAAATTCCCGGCCAAAGCCGCGTTTTATCAGAACCTGCAAAACTATCTGGAGACTGAACTGAAGCGCGACAATCCGGTATTGATCATGGGCGATATGAATATTAGCCCAACCGATCTCGATATCGGCATTGGCGAAGAAAACCGTAAACGCTGGCTGCGTACCGGTAAATGTTCCTTCCTGCCGGAGGAGCGTGAGTGGATGGAACGCCTGCTGGGCTGGGGTCTGGTGGATACTTACCGTCACGCAAATCCTGAAAAGAATGACCAGTTCTCGTGGTTCGACTATCGCTCAAAAGGCTTTGACGATAACCGTGGCCTGCGTATCGATCTGCTGCTGGCGAGCAACCCATTGGCGGAACGCTGCGAAGAAACCGGCATCGACTATGAAATTCGCAGCATGGAAAAACCGTCCGACCATGCGCCTGTATGGGCTAAATTCCGCGTCTGACCTTCTGCGTCTTTTTACTCTCCAGGCCCGGTCTGGAGAGTCTGTTTATTCTGTGCAAAATCAATAAAGTGACGGTAATACATTGTTACGGCCGGGAATTTATTATATCTTCGCGCGCGCTTTTCGCTGATGAAAATGCTCCATTGCACTCGGTTTTACAGGAGAACCCCCATGAAAAAGAAGTTCGCATAAAGCAGAATACCGGCTGCTGATTGTCGCGGTCCTGTTCTGCGTTCTGGCGGGAGTTTTCCATCATTATGGTCTGACCGACCTGATAACCAATTTCCATCATTTACAAGACGTCATCCGCCAAAGCGGTATGTTCGGCTATACGCTTTATATCCTGCTTTTTATTGTTGCTGCGCTGTGTCTGATTCCAGGCAGCATCCTGGTGATCGTCGGCGGTGTGCTGTTTGGCCCCGTGGCTGGGACGCTTATCTCGTTAGTGGCCGCAACCGTGGCCTCAGCGCTGTCGTTTTTGCTGGCTCGCTGGCTTGGACGGGATCTACTACTGAAATACGTTGGGCACACGGCGACGTTTCAGGCTATCGAAAAAGGCATTGCCCATAGCGGAGTAGACTTTCTGATCCTGACCCGGCTCGTGCCGCTGTTCCCCTATAATATTCAAAATTACGCCTATGGGCTGACGGCCATTCCGTTCTGGTCATTTACCGTAATATCGGCACTTACCACCTTACCCGGCATCTTTATCTATACGCTGATGTCGCATGAACTCGCCAGCGAAGGCATTACCCTGGTATTCATCGGTAAGCTCAGCGTGGCAGGGCTGGCGTTATTCGCCCTCGTTCAGGCAGCCAAAGCCTGGGCCCGATATAAGCATATCGATCCGTCAGCCAACCATGAGTGTACAGGTAAATGATAAAACGGAATAAAGCGCGGCTGGCTCGCTATTACCGGGTGGGTTTGATTGCTCTGCTACTGCTCGGGCTAATGGCATGGGCATGGATACCTGGCGTGAGTGATTTTCTCCACGGCAGCCTGGCAGCATTTACCACACTCGATCAGCATGCTCTGGAAAACTTTATTCGTTCTTATGGAACCCAGGCGGCGGTGGTGTCGTTCTTCCTGATGATCTTACAGGCCATCGTTGCACCGCTTCCTGCGTTTGTGATCACGTTTGCCAATGCCTCGCTGTTTGGCGCATTTTGGGGCGGCGTACTATCCTGGAGCAGCGCAATGGCAGGTGCGGCGCTGTGCTTTTTTATTGCCCGCATTTTAGGTCGCGGTGCGGTAGAAAAGCTGACCGGAAAAACGGTGCTGAACAATATGGACGCTTTTTTCGAGCGCTATGGTAAGCACACTATTCTGGTCTGCCGCCTGTTACCTTTTGTGCCGTTCGACCCGGTAAGCTACGCGGCAGGCCTGACCTCAATTCGTTTTCGCCATTTTTTCATCGCCACCGGCATCGGACAGTTACCCGCCACTATCGTCTACTCATGGGCGGGAAGCCTGTTAACCGGCGGCACATTTTGGTTTGTGACGGGTCTGTTTGTCCTGTTTGCCCTTAGCGTGGTGATATCGGTGGCGAGAAGCCTTTATCTTGAGCGCCAACGGAAAAAAAGCTGAGACCTTCCCCCATTTTTAACCATGGAGATATTATGCGTTACTGCTTATTGTGTCTGAGTTTGTTGCTCTGCCCGCTGGCGACGTTTGCCCAGGACGCCAGCTGGCAACAAATCAAAAATGACGCCCGTGGTCAAACGGTGTGGTTCAACGCCTGGGGTGGCGACAATGCAGTTAACCAGTATCTCGACTGGGTTAGCGGCGAGATGAAAACGCACTACGACATTAACCTGAAAATCGTGCGCCTGGCAGACGCTGCCGATGCCGTAAAACGCATCCAGACGGAAGCGGCATCCGGGCGAAAAACCGGCGGCTCTGTCGATTTACTGTGGGTTAACGGCGAAAACTTCCGTACGCTAAAAGAAGCCGGGCTACTGCAAACCCAGTGGGCGCAAACGCTGCCTAACTGGCGCTATGTTGATACACAAAAACCGGTGACCGAAGATTTCTCCGTTCAAACAGAGGGGGCTGAATCACCGTGGGGCGGTGCCCAACTCACTTTTATTGCCCGGCGCGATCTTACCGCGCAGCCGCCACAATCTCCGCAGGCACTGTTTAAATTCGCGCAGGCGCACCCTGGCACGGTGACCTATCCACGCCCGCCCGACTTTACTGGAACGGCTTTTCTTGAGCAGTTGCTAATTTCGCTCACCACCAAACCACAGGCATTGAAAGTTGCGCCAGATACAGCGACATTCGCCGAAGTTACCGCGCCATTGTGGCAGTATCTTGATACTTTGCATCCTGTACTTTGGCGTGAAGGCAAAGATTTTCCGCCCACGCCAGCACGAATGGATGCACTGCTCAATAGCGGTACCCTGCGTTTATCATTGACCTTTAACCCGGCCCACGCGCAGCAAAAAGTGGCGAGCGGCGAATTGCCTAAAAGCAGTTACAGTTTTGGTTTCTCACAGGGCATGCTCGGCAACGTGCACTTTGTTGCCATTCCGGCGAATGCCCACGCCAGTGCCGGAGCAAAAGTCGTGGCAAACTTCCTGCTTTCTCCTGAAGCACAACTGCGCAAAGCTGACCCGGCTGTCTGGGGAGATCCTTCGGTGCTTGATCCACAAAAATTGCCTGACGAACAGCGTGATGCGCTGCTGGCGCGGATCCCACAGGGGCTCCCTGCCGTGTTGCCAGAACCGCATGCAGCCTGGGTAAACGCTCTGGAACAAGAATGGTTACGCCGCTACGGTACGCATTAATTCTGCTACTCTGGGCCATCATGGCGGCAGTTTATCTGCCGTTGGCGCCAGCGGCATGGTCTCTGATAACACCGGCGCTTAGTACCACACACTGGCTGGCGCTCTTTGCCGATCCTCAACTCCCGCAGGCGTTACTGGCAACACTGGTTTCCGTCGGCCTCGCGGCTGGGGGCGCGCTGATCATCGCGCTGCTGGCGATCCTCGCCTTGTGGCCCGGCGCAGGCTGGGTACGTCTATATACGCGTCTTCCGTGGCTGCTGGCAATTCCGCACGTTGCCTTCGCCACCAGCGTGCTGTTGGTTTTTGCTGAAGGCGGCATACTTTGGCAATGGCTCCCGTTCCTCAGCCCACAGCCGGACCGCTACGGCATTGGACTTGGCGTAACGCTGGCGGTGAAAGAGAGCGCTTTTTTGTTATGGATTCTCTCGGCCCTACTGAGTGAGAAACAACTTTCTCAGCAGGTTATCGTATTGGATTCGCTGGGTTACAGCCGACTGCAATGCCTGAACTGGCTGGTTCTGCCCGCTATCGGCCCGGCATTAGGTAAAGCTATGCTGGCGATTGTTGCCTGGTCACTCTCCGTTGTTGATGTGGCAATCGTTCTTGGCCCCGGCAATCCGCCAACGCTTGCCGTATTGAGCTGGCAGTGGCTCAGTCAGGGCGACGTAGAACAGCAGGCGAAAGGCGCACTTGCCAGTCTGTTACTGGTGCTGTTGCTCCTTGTTATCGCGCTGGTGGGTTATCTGCTCTGGCGTGCCTGGCGACATACTATTCCGGCAGTAAACGGTGAACGCCAGCATTTTTCATCTATGACAATCGCACGCCCGCTGGTACAGATTTTGCCCGTCAGCGGTGTGGTATGCGCGCTGGTACTGGCGCTTATCGCCAGCTATTCCTCGCTAAACAACGAGGCGCTCAACAATAGCCTGCAACTGGGGCTCCTTTCCAGCGTGCTGGCGCTACTGATACTTTTTGCCTGGCTGGAATGGGGTCCACAAACCGGACACCGCTGGGTCTGGCTACCGCTCATTTTGCCTGCGCTACCACTGGTAACCGGACAATATCTGCTGGCGTTAGATGCCGAACAAGATGGACTGATGACGACCATTATCTGGGGCCACCTGCTGTGGGTGATGCCCTGGATGCTATTTGTGCTTAAACCGGCTTGGCAGCGCATTGACCCACGATTAATTTTGATTGCGCAAACCCTGGGCTGGACGCGGGGGCGGATATTCTGGCTGGTGAAATGCCCGCAGCTGGCGCGCCCGGCATTGATTGCCTTCGCGGTTGGCTTCTCAGTTAGTATCGCCCAGTATATGCCAACGCTGTGGCTAGGTGCCGGACGCTATCCCACGTTCACCACCGAAGCGGTGGCATTAAGCAGCGGCGGTAGCAGTGCGATTCTGGCAACACAAGCGTTGTGGCAGCTGCTTTTACCACTGCTCGTTTTCGCACTTGCAGCCTTTCTCGCCGCGTGGATCGGCCGCTTTCGACAAGGACTCCGCTAATGCTTACCGTACGAGGCGTTTCGTTGTACCAGGGCGTGAAAGCGCTGGTGAAAGACGTTAATTTTCAGGTTAACAAAAGTGACATCGTCACAATTATGGGACCTTCCGGCAGCGGGAAATCTTCGCTGTTTTCATGGATGATCGGGGCGTTGCCTCCCCAGTTTCAGGCCTCAGGCGAACTGTGGCTTAATGAACGACGCATCGATACGTTACCTACCGCGCAGCGCCAGATTGGTATTTTGTTCCAGGATGCGCTGCTGTTTGACCATTTCAGCGTTGGGCAGAATTTACTGCTGGCCTTACCCGCCAGCCTGCAAGGTCCCGCCAGACGCCATGAGATTGAATGCGCTCTCGCACGCGCTGACCTGGCAGGTTTTTATTCGCGCGATCCGGCGTCACTCTCCGGCGGACAACGCTCGCGTGTCGCCCTGCTCCGTGCACTACTGGCGCAGCCCCAGGCACTGTTACTCGATGAACCCTTTAGCAGGCTGGATGCGTCGCTACGCGATAACTTTCGCCAATGGGTCTTCACCGAGGTGCGTAAGCTGGGGATCCCGGTGGTACAGGTGACCCATGACGCGCAGGACGTGCCGCCTGCAGGCCGCGTATTTCAGATGGAAAACTGGGCGTGAATGTGTCGATATGCTGCGTTAACGCAAGGTTTTTACGTAACTGGCGGCACAGAATGTCGTCTTCTTTTTTTCAATGTCGGGCTATTCGATGAAACGTGTTTCTCAAATGACCGCGCTGGCACTGGCTTTAGGGCTCGCTTGCGCTTCTTCCTGGGCTGCTGAAACAGCACAGGCGCTCACCCTCAACCAGTTACAGCAAAAGCAAGGCGCGGCGATCGATACCCGTCAGAGCGCTTTTTACAACGGTTGGCCACAATCGCTCAATGGTCCTTCAGGACACGAACCTTCCGCACTGAATCTGTCTGCTGCCTGGCTCGACAAGATGAATGATGAACAACTCAGCGCCTGGGTTAAGTCACATCAACTTAAGACCGACGCTCCGGTGGCGCTGTATGGCAGTGATAACGACATGCAGGCCGTTAAATCCCGTCTGCAAAAAGTTGGCTTTAACCATATCTCAACCCTCAGCGATGCGCTGACAGATCCTGCGCGTCTGCAACGTCTGCCGCACTTCGAACAGTTGGTTTACCCACAGTGGCTGCACGAACTTCAGCAGGGTAAAGACGTGACTGCCAAACCAGCGGGTAACTGGAAAGTGATTGAAGCCGCCTGGGGCGCGCCGAAGTTGTATCTGCTCAGCCACATCCCCGGCGCGGGTTACATTGATACCAATGAAGTTGAAAGCGAACCGCTGTGGAATAAGGTTTCCGATGAGCAGCTTAAAGCGATGCTGGCGAAACACGGTATCCGCCACGACACCACGGTAATTTTATACGGCCGCGATGTCTATGCCGCCGCACGCGTGGCACAAATTATGTTGTACGCAGGCGTGAAAGACGTTCGTCTGCTCGACGGCGGTTGGCAAACCTGGTCCGACTCAGGTTTACCGGTCGAACGCGGCACTCCGCCAACGGTGAAACCAGAACCTGATTTCGGCGTGAAAATCCCTGCCCAGCCGCAGCTGATGCTCGATACGGAACAGGCTCGCGGTCTGCTGCATCGCCAGGATGCGTCTTTAGTAAGCATTCGTTCATGGCCTGAATTTGTCGGTACTACCAGCGGCTACAGCTACATTAAGCCAAAAGGTGAGATCGCAGGCGCACGTTGGGGCCACGCGGGCAGCGACTCCACCCACATGGAAGATTTCCATAACCCGGATGGCACCATGCGCAGCGCGGATGACATCGCCGCCATGTGGAAGCAATGGAATATCCTGCCGAATCAACAGGTCTCTTTCTATTGCGGTACCGGCTGGCGTGCTTCAGAAACGTTTATGTATGCCCGCGCGATGGGCTGGAAAAACGTCTCTGTTTACGATGGTGGCTGGTACGAGTGGAGCAGCAATCCGAAAAACCCGGTCGCCAGCGGTGAACGGGGTCCGGACGCCAGCAAGTAAGACTGGCATTATTGCCGGATGCGGCGAGAACGCTTTACCCAGCCTGGATATATCATCGTTGTAGGCCGGATAAGCGAAGCGCATCCGGCAACGCATTACCTTACGCCTGACGCTGAACGGTTTTCAGCGTCAGATATCCGCTCCAGATCCGGGTGAACGTTGTCATCCAGCACAGCGCGCCAAAGACCCACGCCAGCACGGCAAAATAGTCCGGGAACAGACACCCCAACACAAACAGCAAAATCGTCTCAGTTCCTTCGGTTAATCCACCCAGATAATAAAACGATTTATGCGCGTAACCGGGGTTATCAATCTGATGTTTTGCTGCCAGTGCGGCGAAAGCCAGAAAGCTGCTACCGGTGCCAATAAACGCGAACAACAGCCAACTGCCTGCCAGCGCATTCTGCGCCGGAGCGGCAAGAATAAAACCAAACGGCACAAGGGCGTAAAACAAAAAATCGAGCGAGATATCGAGAAATCCGCCGGCGTCGGATAGTCCTCTGCGCCGCGCCAGCGCCCCATCCAGTCCGTCAAACAACCGATTGAGTACAATGGCCACCAGCGCCGCCAGATACCAGCCTAACGCCAGAAATGGCAACGCCAGCACGCCAATGGCAAATCCGACCAGCGTAAGTCCGTCCGGGGTAATCGCCGGTTTATCGATAATACCTACGCACCGATGCAACAGCGGTTTTAATCGTGGATGAAGATGGCGGTCAAGCATGCGGGCGTCCTTTAAAACTGTCACACAGTCCCTGCGAGGGAATATCGAGAGCGGCATTAAAACGCGCCGAGAGATTTTGAAACGCAATCAGCGCGGTCATTTCCGTAATGGCAACATCGGTAAAATGCTGCTTCATCTGCGCTTTCAGCGCATCGTCAACCTGTGGAGGCGTTGCGGTAACCGCATCGGCATAGGCCAGCGCTACGCGTTCTTCAGCGCTAAACAGCGTCGAATCTTGCCAGTTGACAACCTGCATGACTTTATCCAGCGCGCCACAGCGTTCTGCCAGCCGTAAACTATTCGCATCAACACAGAAAGCACAGTGGCAGACCTGAGAAACGCGGGTCATCAACAGCGCGCGCATCACCGGCGTTAAGCGCGCCTTTTTACGCTCCAGAAACCCGACAAACAGCGCCACCAGCCAGAACAGAAACGGCATCCGCCCCCACCAGCGCGTGGGATGCAGCACATCGCCATAATGTTTTTTCTGCGTGGCAACGAGCGGTTTTAAACTGGAAGGGATACGCGTTAACGGCTTTACCCACGACTGAGGTTCGTTCAACGGTGACTCCTGAATACTTTAGGTAAAACAAAGATAACGATAGTATGTCATTTTCTGCTGTTAGATCTTGATGAATATGATGAAAACCCTCGACGTGGTCGCCGCTATCATTGAACGTGATGGCAAAATTTTACTGGCTCAGCGTCCGCTTCATGCGGATCAGTCAGGCATGTGGGAGTTTGCCGGGGGTAAGGTTGAGCCGGGCGAAAGTCAGCCCGAAGCGCTGATCCGTGAATTGCGTGAAGAGTTGGGCATTGAGGCGGTCGTGGGGCGCTACATTGCCAGTCATCAACGCGAGGTTTCAGGCCGATTGATTCACCTGCATGCCTGGCATGTACCGTCTTTTCAGGGGGAATTGAGAGCGTTTGAACATCAGGATATCGTCTGGTGCTCACCTGAAGAGGCGCTGCGTTATCCACTGGCGCCCGCCGATATCCCGTTGTTAGAGGCGTTTATCCTTTTACGCGCCGCCAGACCAGCGGATTCGTGCTGATCGTTTTATCATCGCGCTGGCACTGCAACAGAACGCCATCGGCTTTAATCACCGCCCCTTCAGAGTAGTTTTGATCCTGATAAATACAGCACTGACTACAGGGCTGTGCCCGTTGACCGCTGGAACTGAACACTTCCGGCGGTACATTCACCTGCACATCCGGGCGATAAAGCTGATTTGCCAGCGTCGCGCTGGACACCAGAACCAACGCTCCTGCCATGATTGAACGGCGCATTGTGTTTCCTTTTTAACTGACATTTATGCTCAGTATAACGGTATAAATCGGCAGAAACTTTAGTCCCTTCCATCATCGTTTTTGGTTATGACCCACGGCGCAATATTAATTTACTTAGCGGGGTTAATTTTTTCTTGCGTCACGTCACACTGCTGATGGTATAGTCAAAAACTGCACAACACATAACATAAATATCAAAAATATAACCATATCAATACATAAGAGGTTCTTATATCTATGGATCAGACATGTTCTCTGGAGTCATTTCTCAACCATGTGCAAAAGCGCGACCCGAATCAGACCGAGTTCGCGCAAGCCGTTCGTGAGGTAATGACGACGCTGTGGCCCTTTCTTGAGCAGAACCCGCGTTATCGTCAGATGTCGTTGCTGGAACGTCTGGTTGAACCGGAGCGCGTGATCCAGTTCCGCGTAGTTTGGCTGGACGATCGCAATCAGGTGCAGGTCAACCGCGCGTGGCGCGTACAGTTTAGCTCTGCCATTGGCCCGTACAAAGGCGGTATGCGTTTCCACCCTTCCGTGAACCTGTCTATCCTGAAATTCCTGGGTTTCGAGCAGACCTTTAAGAACGCCCTCACCACGCTGCCAATGGGCGGTGGTAAAGGCGGGAGCGATTTCGATCCGAAAGGTAAAAGCGAAGGCGAAATCATGCGTTTCTGCCAGGCACTGATGACCGAACTGTTCCGCCATTTAGGTCCTGATACCGACGTCCCGGCGGGCGATATCGGCGTGGGTGGTCGTGAAGTCGGCTTTATGGCCGGGATGATGAAAAAACTGTCCAACAACAGCGCCTGCGTCTTTACCGGTAAAGGTCTCTCTTTTGGCGGCAGCCTGATCCGCCCGGAAGCCACCGGCTACGGTCTGGTGTACTTCACCGAAGCAATGCTCAAACGCCATGGTCTGGGCTTTGAAGGCATGCGCGTGGCGGTTTCTGGCTCCGGCAACGTAGCGCAATTCGCCATTGAGAAAGCCATGGAGTTTGGCGCGCGGGTAGTTACCGCCTCTGATTCCAGCGGTACCGTGGTTGACGAAAGCGGATTTACTAAAGAAAAACTGGCGCGTCTGTGTGCGATCAAAGACAGCCGTGACGGTCGCGTGGCGGATTACGCCCGTGAGTTTGGTCTGACCTATCTGGAAGGCAAACAACCGTGGTCGGTTCCGGTCGACATCGCCCTGCCGTGCGCCACTCAGAACGAACTGGATGTCGATGCAGCGCGCGTACTGATCGCCAACGGCGTGAAAGCTGTCGCCGAAGGGGCAAACATGCCGACCACTATCGAGGCCACAGATCTGTTCCTCGAAGCGGGCGTACTGTTCGCACCGGGTAAAGCCGCAAACGCCGGTGGCGTAGCGACATCCGGTCTGGAAATGGCGCAAAACGCCGCTCGTCTGGGCTGGAAAGCGGAGAAAGTGGATGCGCGCCTGCACCACATCATGCTGGATATTCACCATGCCTGCGTTGAATACGGCGGCGAAAGCAAGCATACCAACTACGTACGTGGTGCCAACATCGCGGGCTTCGTGAAGGTTGCCGACGCGATGCTGGGTCAGGGCGTGATTTAATATTGTCTCTGCAGGCCACTAAGCCGGATTAGGCACGGGTGCCGCATCCAGCTAAGCCTGATGCGCTATGCTTATCAGGCCAACAAACTTACAGGCCCGCCTCTTCAGAAGGCGGGCTTTTTTTCGCCGGACGTTTACGCGGCGCGCTTTTTTTCTTATCGCTACCACTACCGCCAGGTGCAGCAATTCCACGAAAGCGTCGTACCGGTGTGCTGCGCGCCTGATCGATAAGCTGATACAGCGTCCCCACCAGCGGCTGCATGAAATCCTGATAGCGACACTGCTTTTCGCTGATTTGGGTCAGGATAGATTCCCAGTGCGCGGTCATGTCCGGGCGCGTCGCCATTTCTGGCAGCGAGTGGAACAGCGCTTTTCCCGCGTCAGTCGAATGGATATAACGTCCTTTTTTCACCAGGAACCCGCGCTTAAACAGCAGCTCGATAATTCCGGCGCGCGTCGCTTCCGTACCTAAACCATCCGTTGCGCGCAGGATCTTTTTCAGATCTTTATCCTGCACGAATCGCGCAATCCCGGTCATCGCTGACAGCAGAGTTGCATCAGTAAAGTGCCGCGGGGGCTGGGTCTGACGTTCAACTACTTCGCCTTTTTCGCACAGCAGTTCGTCATCTTTTGCCACCACCGGCAGCGGCGTCCCGTCATTATCTTCGTCGCGCTCTTTGTTGCCGAGCAGCGTGCGCCATCCGGCTTCCGCCAGAAAACGGGCTTTGGCGACAAACTTGCCTTTGGCGATGTCCAGCTCAATAACGCACTTCCTGAATACCGCATCTGCGCAAAATTGCATCAGATACTGACGGGCAATCAGGTTGTAAATTTTCGCTTCGTTGTCATTCAGGTTGATGGACGAACTGCGCGCGGTAGGAATGATGGCGTGGTGCGCATCCACTTTTTTGTCGTCCCAACAGCGATTTCGCGTATCGGGATTGACCGCCGGCTGCGGGAGCAGATCCGGCGCATGGACGCTAATCGCGTTCAGTACCGCGTGACGCCCGGCAAAGTGTTCTTCCGGCAGATAACGGCTATCCGAACGCGGATAGGTAATCAACTTATGGGTTTCATACAGTTTCTGGCAGATATCCAGAACGTTTTGCGCACTTAAACCGAAGCGCTTCGCCGCTTCAATCTGCAACGCAGACAGCGAGAACGGCAACGGCGCGGATTCTGATTCCCGTTTATCGTTATAGCTGGTGACTATCGCCGGTTGACCGTTAATGCGGTTCACCACGTGTTCAGCCAGCGTGCGATTCAGCAAGCGCCCTTCTTCATCCTGATACGGCTCACACGCTTCGCTCGGCTGCCAGATAGCGGTAAACCGCTCATCGGCAGGCGTTACGATATGCGCTTTCACTTCGAAGAAGTCTTTGGCGACGAAGTTCTCTATCTCTTCATCGCGACGTACAACCAGCCCGAGCACCGGCGTTTGTACGCGCCCGACCGAAAGTACGCCCTGATAACCCGCGTTACGTCCAAGAATGGTGTAAGCGCGCGTCATATTGATACCGTACAACCAGTCCGCACGCGCTCGCGCCAGTGCCGACACGCACAGCGGGATAAACTCACTGTTGGCGCGCAGCCGCTCAATAGCCCGCTCAACGGCCTGCGGGTTGAGGTCGTTAATCAGACAACGCTGCACCTTCTGGCGCTTTTCAGGTGCCAGTTGCAGGTAATCCAGCACTTCATCCACCAGCAGTTGCCCTTCACGATCGGGGTCACCGGCGTGAATAACTTCGCTGGCTTCATGCAAAAAGCGCTTAATGACGTTGAGCTGTTTGGTCACCGAGGGGCGCGGTTGCAGTTGCCACTTTTCCGGGACAATCGGCAGATCGACCAGACTCCAGCGAGCATAACGACTGTCGTAGGCATCCGGCTGCGCCTGTTCAAGCAGGTGACCAATACACCAGGTCACCACTTGTCCATTTCCGCATTCGATAAAACCATCGCCTTTGCGATGCGGCTTCGGCAGCACATCGGCGATAGCACGCGCCAGACTTGGTTTTTCGGCAATAAACAACCGCATCGAGTTAACGAATCTCAACCATGGCGCGACCGCCACGAGCTTCCACTAACTCACCAATGGCGGTGAGATCGATACCGAACTGCGCCGCTGCCGCTTTCACTTCGGCTTCAGCTTCCGGCGTTACCGCCAGCAACAGGCCACCGGAAGTTTGCGGATCGCACAGCAGATCGCGTACCGACTGCGGCATTTCACCCATCAGGTGTCCGTAGCTGGCAAAGTTACGTTGGGTACCACCCGGCACCGCGCCCTGCGCGATGTATTCTTCAACGCCTGGCAGCTTAGGAATATCCTGGTAGACGATCTGCGCCTGAACGCCTGCACCCTGACACATCTCACTCAGATGCCCCAGCAGACCAAAACCGGTAACATCGGTCATGGCTTTCACGCCATCAATATCGGCGAATGCCGCACCGGCAATGTTCATCCGGCACATCACTTCTGTCGCCAGTCCTTTGTGTTCTTCTTTCAGCAGTGATTTTTTCTCAGCAGTTGTCAGAACGCCAATACCCAGAGGCTTGGTCAGGAACAACTTACACCCTGCTTCAGCGGTGCTGTTTTTCTTCACGCGTTCGGTCGGCACAACGCCGGTTACCGCAAGGCCGAAGATTGGCTCTGGGGCATCGATAGAGTGACCGCCCGCCAGCGCAATACCCGCCTGACGGCAGGCAAAGCGTCCGCCTTCGGTTACTTCGCGGGCGATTTCCGGTGCCAGCTTATCCAGCGGCCAGCCCAGAATAGCAATTGCCATAATCGGTTTGCCGCCCATAGCGAAAATATCGCTGATGGCGTTAGTCGCGGCGATGCGGCCAAAATCAAACGGATTATCGACAATCGGCATAAAGAAATCGGTGGTGCTGATAACGCTGGTGCCGTTTCCCAGATCGTATACGGCCGCGTCGTCGCGGGTTTCATTACCCACCAGTAAGTTCGGATCAACAAACTTCGCCTGCTCGCTGTGCAGGATGGTTTCCAGCACTTTTGGGGAAATTTTACAACCGCAACCGGCTCCGTGGCTGTATTGCGTTAAACGAATAGCTTGCTCGCTCATGGACATCTCCTGTCATTGCAATCCGGATATGGTAGCGCTCATTCCATGATGTGGTAAGAGTGACTGTCTGAATTCGGGTGTCTTTGCTCAGAATCCAGACAGTTTTGCCGTTGATATCAGAAATAACGGACGAATGCGCTCGGTTCGGCAAGGTTAATCGTCGTGGATGCTTTTAGCTGCGGTGTGCCCAGATAGAGGAAACCGACGATTTTATCTTGCGGGCGACAGTCGAATGCTTCGCGAACGACCGCACTTTCGGTTAATGCACCACTGCGCCAGATACCGCCAAAGCCCTGGGCAATTGCGGCCATCTGCATAGCCATCACCGCACAACCGGCAGACATTTCTTGTTCCCACAGAGGAACCTTGTCGTTTTCTTCACATTTCGCCACCACGGTAATAATTAGCGGCGCGCGAAACGGTGCGCTGCGGGCTTTGTCCTGGGCTTTCTCGTCACTGCCTGCGGCAATCGCCCCTTTTTCAAGCACCGCGCTAAAACGCTCACGCCCTTCGCCCTCAATGACAAAGAATTGCCACGGTTGCAGCGTTTTGTGGTCTGGCGCGCGCATACCCGCCCGCAGAATATTTTGCAGTTGCTCTCCTGTCGGGGCCGGCTCGACGAGACGAGAGGCGCTACGACGGGTAATCAGTAATTCGAGTGCATCCATTTGCTTAACTCCAACAATGAGATTTGTTCACAAAATTAACACGTGAGCGGATTTTGTTACAGCACAGGCGGTGATTCCTGCTGACAAGTGCTTGTCGGGTCATTACGATAGCCTCATCTTATCGCCTTTCTCCGGAATTTCGGGGTGGCGTGTTGTTAATCGGTAGGGAGAATACATGCGAACCCTGTGGCGATTTATTGCCGGATTTTTTAAATGGACATGGCGATTACTGAATTTCGTCCGTGAATTTGTGCTTAACCTGTTCTTCATCTTGTTGGTACTGGTGGGTGTGGGCATCTGGATGCAGGTCAGCAGCAGCAATACCAGTGAACACGCTGAGCGAGGCGCACTGCTGCTGGATATCTCGGGGGTGATTGTCGATAAGCCTTCGAGCACCAGTCGTTTAAGCGTTATTGGTCGTCAGCTGTTTGGCGCCAGTTCCGATCGTCTGCAGGAAAACTCCCTGTTCGATATCGTGAATACTATTCGCCAGGCAAAAGATGATCGCAACATCACCGGCATTGTGATGGATCTGAAAAATTTTGCCGGGGCCGACCAGCCTTCCATGCAGTATATCGGTAAAGCGCTGCGGGAATTCCGCGACAGCGGCAAGCCGGTCTTTGCCGTAGGCGATAACTTCAGCCAGGGGCAGTACTACCTCGCCAGTTTCGCCAATAAAATTTATCTCTCTCCGCAGGGTTCCGTTGATCTGCACGGCTTTGCCACCAACGGTTTGTACTACAAGTCCCTGCTCGACAAGCTGAAAGTTTCCACGCACGTGTTCCGTGTCGGAACTTATAAGTCTGCCGTAGAACCGTTTATCCGCGATGATATGTCTCCTGCCGCGCGTGAAGCCGACAGCCGCTGGATCGGCGAGCTGTGGCAGAACTATCTCGACACAGTCGCTGCCAACCGCCAGATCCCTGCCCAGCAGGTTTTCCCGGGCGCACAGGCCATGCTGGACGGTTTGACAAAAGTCGATGGCGATACCGCGAAATATGCGCTCGACAACAAACTGGTGGATGCACTCGCTTCCAGCGCTGAAGTCGAAAAAATGCTGACCAAACAGTTTGGCTGGAGCAAAACGGATAAAAATTATCGCGCCATCAGCTATTACGATTACTCGCTGAAAACGCCAGCGGATACTGGGGACAGCATTGGCGTCGTCTTCGCAAATGGCGCAATTATGGACGGTGAAGAAACCCCTGGGAATGTGGGCGGGGACACGACTGCCGCGCAGATCCGCGAAGCGCGTCTTGATCCGAAAGTGAAAGCAATTGTCCTGCGCGTGAACAGCCCTGGTGGCAGCGTCAGCGCTTCCGAAGTCATTCGCGCTGAGCTGGCTGCGGCAAAAGCGGCAGGCAAGCCGGTTGTCGTGTCCATGGGCGGCATGGCGGCATCCGGCGGGTACTGGATCTCCACCCCAGCAAGCTACATTGTGGCGAACCCCAGCACGCTGACCGGTTCAATTGGGATCTTTGGCGTGATCAACACTGTGGAAAACAGTCTGGATTCCATTGGTGTACACACCGACGGCGTGGCGACATCCCCACTGGCGGATATCTCCATTACCAAGGCGTTACCACCTGAAGTGCAGCAAATGATGCAACTGAGCATCGAGAACGGCTATAAGCGCTTTATCACGCTGGTCGCAGATGCGCGTAAGACAACGCCTGAGCAGATTGACAAAATCGCGCAGGGCCACGTCTGGACCGGCCAGGATGCGAAAGCCAACGGTCTGGTAGACAGTCTGGGTGATTTTGATGACGCCGTGGCGAAAGCGGCTGAGCTGGCCAAACTGAAGCAATGGCACATTGAGTATTATCAGGACGAACCGACATTCGTTGATATGGTGATGGACAGCATGTCCGGTTCCGTTCGTGCCATGCTGCCTGAAGCGATCCAGGCGATGCTCCCGGCGCCGCTCGCTTCTGCGGCGAGTACGGTTAAAGCAGAAAGCGAAAAGCTGGCCGCGTTTAACGATCCGCAAAACCGCTATGCGTTTTGCCTGACCTGCGCCAACGTTCGCTAACTATTGACCCCTCTTCGGGATGAAGAGGGGTTTTCTTTGAGACAGAAGAAAAGTCATGCAAAAGAAATCGATTTACGTTGCCTATACCGGCGGTACCATTGGTATGCAGCGCTCAGAACAGGGTTATATTCCTGTTTCCGGTCATCTCCAGCGTCAGCTGGCACTGATGCCTGAATTCCACCGCCCAGAGATGCCAGACTTCACCATCCATGAATACGTTCCGCTGATGGATTCCTCCGACATGACGCCAGAAGACTGGCAGCACATTGCGGAAGACATTAAAGCGCACTACGACGATTACGATGGTTTTGTCATTCTGCACGGCACTGACACCATGGCGTTTACGGCTTCGGCACTCTCATTTATGCTGGAGAATCTGGGCAAGCCAGTCATTGTGACAGGGTCACAAATCCCATTAGCAGAGCTACGTTCTGACGGGCAAATCAATTTGCTGAATGCGTTGTACGTTGCAGCAAATTATCCGATCAATGAAGTTACCCTGTTTTTCAACAATCGATTGTTTCGCGGCAACCGGACCACTAAAGCGCATGCTGATGGTTTTGACGCGTTTGCCTCACCCAACCTTGCACCACTGCTGGAAGCCGGGATCCACATTCGCCGGCTGGGAACACCGCCCGCACCTCACGGCACAGGTGAGTTGATTGTGCATCCTATCACTCCGCAACCGATTGGCGTGGTCACTATTTATCCTGGGATCTCCGCTGATGTAGTACGCAACTTCCTGCGCCAGCCGGTAAAAGCATTAATTTTGCGCTCCTACGGCGTGGGCAATGCGCCGCAGAATAAAGAGTTCCTGAAAGAACTTGAAGATGCGAGCTCGCGTGGCATTGTGGTGGTGAACCTTACGCAGTGTATGTCCGGCAAGGTGAACATGGGGGGCTACGCGACAGGGAATGCGCTGGCACATGCTGGCGTGATTGGCGGCGCGGATATGACCGTCGAAGCCACTCTCACCAAACTGCACTATTTGCTGAGTCAGGGACTGGATACGCAGACAATTCGTGAAGCAATGACGCAAAATCTGCGTGGTGAGCTCACACCTGACGATTAAAGGAGTCTATGCCCATGGCCCGAGCCTTACTGTTGGTCGATTTACAAAATGACTTTTGTGCCGGTGGTGCCCTCGCGGTCCCACAAGGTGACAGCACAATCGATATCGCCAACCGCCTGATTGACTGGTGTGCCATACGCGGCGACACGGTGGTTGCCAGTCTGGACTGGCACCCGGCGAATCATGGTAGTTTTGCCAGCCAGCATCAGGTCGAGTCCTACAGCCAGGGACAACTCGATGGCCTGGCGCAGACGTTCTGGCCCGATCATTGCGTACAAAACAGCGAAGGTGCTGCCCTGCATCCGCTGCTGAACCAGCGTGCGATAAGTCAAACGTTCACTAAAGGTGAGAACCCGCTGGTCGACAGCTACAGCGCGTTTTTTGATAATGGTCGTCGTCAGGCTACCGCGCTGAATGCATGGCTACTCGAACACCGCATTGCCGAGCTCATCATCATGGGTCTGGCTACCGACTATTGCGTTAAATTCACCGTTCTGGATGCGCTCGATCTTGGCTACACTGTCAGCGTTATAACCGACGGCTGCCGTGGCGTTAATATTCAACCCCAGGACAGTGCAAACGCCTTTATGGAAATGGCAACTGCGGGCGCAACGCTGTATACGTTGGACGACTGGCTGGAAACCCAGCCGTAAGCGATGCCGACAGGGTCTCTCCTGTCGGCGCGTTATCTCAGGCCAGCGCTGAAATCTCTTCCAGTGATACTTTGCGCGTTTCGATGCCGAAACAAAAAAGAATCAGCGCACATAGCACCAACATTACTCCTAGCACGATAAAGACCGTAACCGAGCCATAGCGGGTCAACAAAATAGCGACGCCATAAGGCGTAAACACAGCGACAATCCTCCCCACAGCATTCACAAAACCCGATCCTCTCAATCTAAGATGCGTGGGCCATAGTTCCGGGACATAAACTGCAGAGGCAAAGCAGACATACATATACAGAAAAAAAATCATCACCAGCCCGTAGCTCAGAATTGCCCACTCTTCAGTTTGAAGCGAATAGAAATACCCAAGCAAGGCGATAACAATCAACAAGAATGAGCCAAACAATCGCCGAGGAAAGTGATCGATAATTAACGCGGCAATAAATATCCCAACCGGCGCGCCAATCATAATTATCGCGGTCATAAATATGGATTTCGTTACATCGATTCCCGAATTAACAAATATCGTCGGGATCCATACCGTAATGGTATAGAGCGAAATATTCATTGCGATAAGCACCGTGATCGCCACCAGTGTACAGCGTAACATTGGCCCCTTAAACAAGAGCCAAAATGAACCACTTATCGTGCTTAAATCCGCCGACGAGCATTCGCTCCGGCAGGATGGTAAAGTGATGTTTTTTTCTTTCTCAATTTGCGATTCCACCTGCATAAGATGTTTTTCAGCTTCGCTTCTCTGCCCTTTGCCAGCCAGCCAACGCGGGGATTCAATATAGTATTTTCCCGACAGATACCAAGCCAACAGCATTGCCATGCCGCCGAGCAGAAACATCACCCGCCAGCTTAAAAGTGCAATAATCACGACGCCAATTGCCGCAGATAGCATTGGTGCCCAGTTGCCGACAAATGACAGACGGGCAGACCATTTCCCACGAACCGCGGGTGGAATGAATTCTGTAAATGAGGCATAGCCCACCATAATTAGCGCCCCCATTCCAATCCCCATCAGACAGCGGAAGAAAATAAGCCAGTACATGTTGGGCACAAACGTTGCAGCGCAGGCTGAGGCCCCGACGATTAACAAATTGACGCGGAACGCTTTGCGTCGACCGAGATAATCACCAATAAAGCCACCGGCTAGCGAACCGATAAAGTAACCAAACATCAGCGCTGAGGTAAACGCGGCATTTAGATAATTGTTTGACCAGCCTGTACTGACTAGTTTTGCTAATATCACATTCCCGGAATAGCTGAGAAAACCAGTGATTAACAAACTAAAACTAATAATTCCAAAAATACGAAAATGAAATCGAGATAAAGGTAAACGATCTAATCTTGCGCCGATAGGGTCACATTGTTCCATCTGGATGCCTCAAATTCAGCTAAATAGAAAGTATGACGATCGCGGCAGAAAAATTTTGCCGCGCCATCCATCATCATTAGATTCTTATGGCATTTACCAGGTGCAAACTTAAAATAATATCGACACAACCCTCGTTATAGCTAATAAACGAGTTGAATATTATTCTCTTGGCAAAATGCAATCCACTCTGCACCCGGTGCCTTATTGGTTATTAGGTAATTAATATGGCTAAAGTCCACGAGCTGAACGAAAGCTTTACGGTCAAACTTTGAGTGATCAACTAACAGGGCCACCTCAGTCGCCTGGCGGATCATGGTTTTTTTGATTTCCGCTTCCGCTTCATTAGAATCAAGCGCCCCACTCTGCATATCCAAACCTTTGCAGCTCATCACCATGATATCAACATGATAACGGCTGATAATCTCCTTGGTGATTCTTCCCTGCAGCGACAGCGTATTCTTATTCAGCTCACCGCCGGTAGAAACCACGTTAATTTCTGACTGCGCCAACTCATGAAATGCTTCAGCCGAATTGGTAAGCAACGTCAGATCGTTTCTTTCCTTCAACAGCTTTAATAATTCCATCGCGGTACTGCTGGAGTCGGCAGCCATTGTGGTCTTATTTTTAATAAACGGTAATGCATTACGGGCAATGATCTGCTTTTCTTCGAAGAAAGATTTTGCACGCTTATAAAAATGAATATTGTCGGACAACGCGGTGGTATTGAGCACTGCACCGCCATATGTTCGGGTCAAAAAACCTTCATCTTCCAGTTTTTCAAGATCGCGGCGAATCGTTTCCTCAGTCACCTGAAAGATTGAACTTAAATTAGATACCGCCACTTTCTTATCGTTAGCCACCATTTGCTTAATGGCTTGAATCCTGTCTTTTGCCGCCACGATGACACCTCTGTTTCCTGCAAAGTAATAATAAGACCCTAGTATCTCACAGGCTATGTTTATTTTCAAAAGAACATGTCTGAATCACAGATTTCAATACTTTTTTACGCAGAAACAGAGGTCAATTCTATCCGACTTAATTTATATCCAACGCTTCCGCCATTCGCCTCATCAATAATGAATCATCATCTGTCAGGGGAATGGTTAACGCCTCGACGTTCTCGCGAACCTGTTCAGGTGCGGTTGCACCACTCAGTAAGGTGATCAAATCGCTTTGCTTTAAAATCCACGCCAGAGCTAATGCGGGGATTGTGCAGCGGTATTTTTCACACAGTGGCTGCCACTGCTCTAGCATATCAATCACCCGCAGCATATTTTCCCGCTGAAACCAAACCTTGTTAGCCCGTGCGCCGCCAGGAACATAATCTCGGGCGATAGTACCGGTCAACAACCCCTGCTCAAGCGGTGAATATACCTGCACGATGATGCCATTCTGCTGGCATAGCGGCAGCAGATCAGCTTCCAGCGCCCGGTCAAGAATGCTGTACTTGGCCTGGATGATATCCAGCTCACCGTGTTTGAGATACTCTTTGATATGCCCGGCATCGACGTTCGCCGCACCAATCGAACGGATTTTCCCCTCTTTTTTCAGTGCATTCAGCGTGTCTACGGTTTCCGCAATCGGCGTAAAACAGGGTTCGACCGACTGCCAGTGGGTCATATAGATATCAATACTGTCGATACCCAATCTTTGCAGGCTGGCATCAACCTCCTCACGAATAGACTCAGGCGTGAGGTTTTTATACAGCTGGCGATCGCCCACTTTGTTAAACAGGCTGCCTGTTCGCTCCCAGACGATGCCGCATTTGGTTTCAACAACTACCTCGCTGCGCTGCAGCTTTTTCAGCGCCTGACCGACAATCACTTCACTGTTGCCAAAGTTGTAGCCTGGCGCGGTATCAATCAGATTAATACCGCAGCGATGCGCCTCAACAATGGTATCAATACAAATCTGCAAATCGAGATCGCCATTCCATGCCGGACCGCCGCCAATGGCCCATGTACCTAATCCCATGCGGGAAAGCGTAATATCCGTACTGCCTAAAGGAATCATTTTCATCTGCCGCTATTACCCTTCGTATTCGTCAAGAAGTTGTTCAACCAGCTTTCTGTTCTTCACACCCGTCGTCGCGCCCACGCTCAGTACCGATATTGCCGCCGTTGCATTAGCAAACAGCGCGCAGTCGCGAAGCGGCTTACCTTCAAGCAGCGCGGAGATAAATCCTGAAGCAAAGTTATCCCCCGCGCCGATGGTGTCGATGGCGGTAATCCCCGACACGGCCGGGACTACCATTTTCATATCGACTCGTTTGATAAAGCAGCCTCTTTTGCCGGTCTTAATCACGACGGTTTTCACACCACAGTTCAGGAAACTGTCGGCAATCTCATCCAGCGTATCTTTCCCGGTGAGCAGTTTTGCCTCTTCAAAATTGGGAAACAGATAATCCACGTAGCTCAGCGCTTCACGGATGTCGTCCAGCGTTTCATTCAGTCGCGGTTTAATCATATCCGCGCAGATAATGAGCTTATGCGCTTTCGCCTGTGTGAAAATTGCCGTCAGTGCATCACCATCCAACAACGGGCTATTAAAAATACTCGCTAGCGACAGCAGCTTTGCCTGAGAAAAACGGTCGAAATCAACATCGTTTATATTCAGTTTCCATAAACTGCCGTTACGGTTAGTCACAAAGGTGCGTTCGCCATCAGCGGTGACTAAACCTACGTTAATGGAAGTATCAATATCAGCATCCTGCTTCAGGCTTTTAATATCAATATTCTCCCGATGGCAGTGGTCGACAATAAAATAACCGGCTGCATCATTACCTATCCGACTCATTAACGCCGTGCGATGGCCAAGGCGAGAAATAATCGTCGCCTCATTAATAGCGTCACCTCCCGTGGTCATTGCTATTCGTTCTAATGGATAAGAGTCAACATCAAAGATATTTTTACTCACTGGTTGCAAGGGAATATCAACAATTGCCGCCCCTATACAAATAACCTCGATATTATCCATATTGTCATTCCGCTTTACCGTCAGAGCCAAACAGTTTGATTTTCTCCAGCGCGCGCTCTTTTACCGCTTTGCGAACTTCACGCTCAACGTACAGGAACGGCTGATTCTGGTTCTCCTGCACCGCCGCCATTGCCGCCTGGCACAGTTCGGTATGAATATTGATTTTCGAAATACCTAATGAAATGGCTTTTTTGATATCCGCATCGCTAATGCCGGACGCGCCGTGCAGCACCAGCGGAACGGATACCGCCTCGCGCACGCGTTTGACCACATCGAAATTCAGTTTCGGCTCAGAGGTATAAACGCCGTGCTGGTTACCAATCGCCACCGCCAGAGAATCGCAGCCGGTACGCTCGACAAATTCCGCCGCCTGACTCGGGTCGGTATAGTGATAGCCCGCCAGCGCTTCTTCATAAACCGTTTCATTCCCCACGTGGCCCAGCTCCGCCTCAACCGGAATACCCAACGGATGGAAGAAGTCCACCGCCTCTTTAGTCAGGCGAATATTCTCTTCGAAATCAAAAGCGGAGGCATCGCGCATCAGTGAATTCATGCCGTGAGTCCAGGCGTTATGAATAATTTCCATGCTGCGCCCGTGATCCCAATGGGTAATAACCGGCACCGAGGCTTTTTTCGCCATCGAAACCATCATATGTGAAAAATCTTCAAACGAGGTATTACCCACAAAACCGGTGCCGAATGAGATAATCACCGGCGATTTAGACTCTTCCGCCGCATCCATCACCCCCATTAACATTTCCGCATTCCACACGTTAAAGTGGGCAATCGCATAATGTTTATTCTGGGCATCATTTTCCCAATATTTAATATCTGCCAGCATAGTTGTTTCTCCCTTTTCAATAAATTAATGGTTAACTTTAATAACGCCTTTGATAATTTCACGTTTGTTGTTAACTGACTCATCAAACGCGCGCTGAACATCTTCATAATCATAAATATGCGTCACCATCGACTTGACATCGAAACGCCCGGAGGAAATGGCTTCAATAGTGACCGGATAGCGGTTGGCGTAGCGGAAAACAGTCTGAATGGAGACTTCACGGTTAATTTTGAGGAAATTAATTGCCGAATCACCAGGAACCGTCCCAACGATCATGATTTTCCCACCGCGCATCACCAGGTACGGAGCCTGCTTAACGGTGATTGCCGAGCCGGCAGTTTCAAAAACAATGTCAGCCCCCATATCGCCGGAGAACTGCTGACAGCGGGCAACGGTGTCCTCTTTCGCCCCGTTGATCACAGTCGTCGCGCCAAGCTGCTCGGCCATGGCCAGACGCTTTTCCAGGACATCAACAACGGCGATGTCGGTAGCACCCAAACATTTACAAGCTTGCAGGGTCATTAAACCAATACAGCCCGCCCCCAAAATGACGATTTTCTTGCCCGGTTTAACGTCCGCCAGCATTGCGGCATGCATCCCTACCGCCGCAGGCTCTACCAGCGCGCCTTCCATGGTGTCCATGTTATCGGGCAGCTTGTAAGTGAAGCTCTCCGGATGGCACAGATAGTGGGTTAGCGCGCCGCGATAATTAGGCTGCGTGGCCATAAAGTCGACATCAGGACAGATGTTGTATTTGCCCTCCAGACAGTAGCGGCAGTGACCGCACGGCACGCCGGGTTCAATGTTCACCCGGTCGCCCGGTTTAAATTTACTGACGCGATTTCCTACCGCCACCACCGTACCGGCACATTCATGTCCGAGGCCAATTTCCTGGTTCGGGTCTTTTGGCGGAATGAAGGGACCTGATTCGAAACCGTGAACATCTGAACCGCAAATACCTACGTATTCAATTTTGATCAGTACTTCATGCTCTTTGGGTACCGGGATATCGGCGGCAATAATTTTCATCGTGCCCGGCGTTTTTAATATCGCTTTTGAATTTTTCATTTTATTTCCCATCAATATTATTTGCTGGTAACTGCATCAATACCGAGACTTTCGACAGAGACGCCTTTGGTTTCAATTCCGATGGTAGCAATGGCGACAGCGACAATAATGGAGACCGCACCCAGCAGTACAAATACACCCGTCATTCCATAACCGTTAAGCAATACCGCGACCGCATAAGGCGCGGCGATACCGCTGATACGCCCTACCGCATTCGCCAGACCAGAACCGCGAAGTTTCGCTTCGGTCGGCCATATTTCCGGAACATAGACTGCCGAGGCGTAACAAACGTACATATAGACAAAAGTAATCAGGAAGAAACCAATTAGCGTAATCAGTAGCATGCTGGTTTGCAGTGAATAGATATATCCCAGCACGGCAATTAACACTAATAATCCCACACCCATTGTCTTTCTGGGAATTTTATCCATTACCAGCATGGCGATAAAAATCCCAAACGGCGCGCCGAACATACTCATGGTATTTAAGACAATGGAGTCTTTCAGATTAATACCCTGAGTCATAAATATTGTCGGTAGCCAATTAATTAAGGTGTACTGGACGACGTTCATGGCAATCAGGACAAAGGAACCTAAAATAACTCGCTTGAGTAACACACCCGTTAATAAGGCCGAGTAAGGAACTGTGCGCGGGGCTTTGCCGTCATCTTCAAATACCACAGGCGGCAGTGGCTTGCCGGTCTGCTGAACAACCCCTTCTTCAATGGCCCGCATCACCTTTTCAGCTTCGGCGTAGCGTCCGCGGGATTCCAGCCAACGAGGCGACTCTGGGAAACTACGCCAGGCAATAACGGTCGCCACCAGCGACAGTACGGCCGGGATCAGCAACTGCACGCGCCAGTTCCATTCGGCGCTGATTAACGGCGTCAATCCCATCGCGATCAGCGAACAGAGCGGATAAGACCAGTTACCGATAAACGAGACCCGGCTTGACCAGGTGCCGCGATTTCTGCCTGGCATATATTCGGTGAACCCGGCAAACAGAGTCACCAACAGCGCGCCTAATCCAACTCCCATTACAAAACGGCAGGCGATCAGGAAAGTCATATTGGGTGAAAACGCGCCAACGATCATAGAAATAATATGAATCGCTTCATACAAAATAAATGCGTTTTTACGTCCGGTTTTATCGCCGATAATTCCCCCACCGAGCGCGCCGAGAAACATTCCCGCCGTCGTAATGGCAGAAAACGTGGCGGTGGTGGAATTATCGGTCCAACCTAGCTCTTTTAACTGCGCGAGAATTAATCCGCCAACGGCATTACTCCAACAAACCAGTAATCCAAAGGCAACCATCGCAAACATCGACGTGTGCCAACGGCAGTCAGGTAGCCTGTCCAGCCTGGCGCCGCAGTGCGGTTTTGCTATTTGTTCCATGCGATAACGTCCTTTTAATAAACATGTTATTCATCAAAGTCGTAAGTCATGATGACTTTAATCGCGGTTTTATCGACCATGGCGTCAAACCCTTCGCGCCATTGCGACAGGCCGATACGGTGAGTGATCATCGGTTTAACGTTGATTGCGCCGCTGGCCAGCAGGCGTATAGCATTGCGCCAGGATGTGGAATCGTAGGCCATATGGCCAATGATGCTTTTATTCCACGCGGTGATATCGTTGATGGAGAAATCGAGAGGTTTAAAGCCCATACCGACGCGAACGACTTCACCATTCGGGCGCAGCATTTCGATCGATTGTTTTAGGGCGATATTGGCACCAGAGCATTCGATGACCAGCCCCAGATTGTCTTTACCGCAGATTTCCTGGCAGCGTGCAACCACATCTTCGGTCGAACCGTTAACGACAGCTGTCGCACCCAGCTCTTTGGCGATCGGGAAGCGTACGGCAACATCCTCTTCCAGCCCGACCATCACAATATTAACGGCCCCCATAATGCGCGCCATTTGAACGGAAAAGAGTCCTAATGGACCGGTACCAAAGACCACCACATCCTGGCCTGGAAGAAATTTGGATTGCTGAGCGATAGATTTGTAGGCATTGCATATAGGATCCAGTACAGCCGCCTCTTCATAATCTACCCCTGCTGGGATTTCCCACAGAGCATGGCGGTGAATTTTGAGTATTTCCCCAGGGACCAGACAATATTTAGAAAACCCACCGCCCCAGGTATTGTTGTCCAGACCTAAATTCACCTTTTCTGTACAACAAAGAAAATCGCCCTGTTCACAGGCCGGACAAACGCCGCAAACGTGCCCGCTGTTGTCAGACACAACTCGCTGTCCCACCTTCCAGTCCTTAACCTTGTCGCCAACCTGCACAATTTGACCCGCAAATTCATGACCACGAATCGAATTAAACTGCTCGGATCCACTGTCGACATTGTAGTGTTTCATGTCAGCGCCGCAGATAGCAGCAGCCTTAATTTCAATCACAACGTCATCCGGACCACATACCGGTTCCGGAACATCAATCATCTTGTAGCCGCCAAAGGCCTTGCCAAATCTTGCCAGTGCTTTCATGGAATTTTCCTTTGTGTTTAGTTTTGCATCAGTGACCATCATACTTATCCATATAATTTTTGAGGTCAACACCAAATCTTTAAAACACAGATTTTGATCTGCATTTCACAACCAAGATCACAAATAAATGCAAAGTTGAACTGAAACCCAAGTGAACGTGGCTGCCGCTTCGCTAAAATGGCGTGAACCCCTTCGCATTTTTCCTGTTATGAAACTGTTAACCTGTGGGTGCTGTTTTTTTCGCCACGCCATTTCCGTGGCGCGTTTGCTTGTTTAAATGTCAAAGAGGAACACCGATGAAACTATTGCCTTTGTTGGCAGCACTACCCCTGCTTTGCGCCAGCGTTGTTTCCGCCAGTTCACTGATGTCTGTTGGCTACTTTAATGGTGGCGGCGACGTCACTGCCGGTCCCGGTGGCGACATCAATAAACTGGATGTTCGCCAGATAACCCATCTCAACTATTCGTTTGGCCTTGTCTATAACAACGAAAAAGACGAGACCAATGACGCCTTAAAAGACGCCAGCAAACTGCATCAGATTTGGCTTTCACAGAAAGTGCAGGATGATTTGCTGAAAATTCCACAGCTGCGTAAACAAAATCCAAACCTGAAAGTTTTGCTTTCCGTCGGCGGTTGGGGAGCGCGTGGATTCTCTGGCGCGGCAGCAACGAAGGAAACACGCGCAGTGTTTATTCAGTCTGCGCAGGAGATAATTGCGAAATATGGTCTGGATGGCATCGATCTCGACTGGGAATATCCGGTTAACGGCGCCTGGGACTGGTCGAAAGCCAACCGGCTGACCGCGCTAACTTCACCGCGCTATTAACAGAGCTGCGCGCCGCATTGGGGCATAAAAAACTGCTGACCATCGCCGTGGGCGCAAATGCAGAAAGTCCGAAAAGCTGGGTGGATGTCAAAGCCATTGCACCATCGCTCGACTACATCAACCTGATGACCTACGACATGGCTTACGGCACCCAATATTTCAACTCGAACCTGTATGATTCGACGCAATGGCCGACGGTCGCCGCAGCGGATAAGTACAGCGCCGATTTTGTGGTCAATAACTATCTCGCCGCCGGTCTGAAACCGAGTCAAATGAATCTGGGCATTGGCTTTTATGGCCGCGTACCAAAACGCGCCGTTGAGTCAGGTATTGACTGGAGCAAACCTGACGCGCAGAAAAACCCGGCTACCCAGCCCTATTTCGAGTCAGCTCAAATTGAGTTGTTCAAATCACTGGGCATCGACCTGAGCAAAGATACCTACGTGAAGTACAACGATATTGTGGCGAAGTTGATTAACGATCCGCAAAAACGCTTTAGCCAACATTGGGATGATGAAGCGAAAGTGCCGTGGCTGTCGGTACAGTCTGCGGATGGAAAAAAACTCTTTGCCCTCTCCTATGAAAACCCGCGTTCAGTGGCGATCAAAGCCGACTACATCAAAAGCAAAGGGTTGGCAGGCGCCATGTTCTGGGAGTACGGCGCAGATGACAATAATCAGTTGGCGAAGCAGTTAGCCGATTCGTTAGGCATCAAACACTGATCCCAACACCTGACACAATAGGTTATGATTAGCGCATTCCGCTGCGCCAGCTTTTGGCGCAGCTCTTCATTTCTACTGGAGGCATGAGCTTTATGGCTTTTATCCCTAAAAATTACGCCCGTCTGGAAGTCGGTTACCGGGAAAAGGCGCTTAAACTCTTTCCCTGGGTCTGCGGACGCTGTTCCCGTGAGTTCGTGTATTCAAATTTGCGCGAGTTGACGGTACACCATATCGATCACGATCACTCGAATAACCCGGAAGATGGTAGCAACTGGGAAATGTTGTGCCTGTACTGCCACGATCACGAGCATTCCAAATATACGGAAGCGGACCAGTATGGTTCAACGGTGGTTGCAGGAGAAGATGCGCAAAAGGCCGTAGGCGAAGCGAAATACAACCCATTCGCCGATCTGAAGGCGATGATGAACAAGAAATAATATCAACTGCAGGCCCGACACAGATGTTTGCCGGGCCTGGGTAATTAGGATTTAAACGTCGCAATCGGTTCTGGCGTAATACCAAACTCAACCTTCAACTGCTGCTTGCTCTTCATAACCATCTCACCATTGGTATCAATCGTCATATGCTGTGCGTCAATATTGTTTCGCGCCTGCCATAACATCACCAGCTGTAAGCTATTCTCTTTTTGTTCTGCCGTTAGCGCTACGCCATCCGGCCATTTCCCTAGCTCAACGGCAGTCGATAAGCGCTGATAAACTTCCGGCGTCATGCTGTTGATCATCTCATCAAGATTCATGTTAAATCCACTCTCCGTAGAATAATTTGCTGAATCGTTTCTTCAACCCTTGGTTTGCTCACCGTTTTCACCATCGGTGAAGTTCAAAGACGCTGAGTTAACGCAGTACCGTTCACCGGTAGGTTTCGGACCATCCGGGAAGACGTGTCCCAGGTGCGCATCACAGTTTCCACAGCGGATTTCAATGCGCTGCATGCCGTGTGACGTATCTTTTATGTAACGGATAGCCTCATCGCTGACAGGCTCGTAAAAGCTGGGCCAGCCGCAGCCAGAGTCATATTTTGTCTCGGAACGAAATAGCGGATTGTCGCAGATCAAACAGTGATAGATGCCGTCACGTTTGTTATGTAGCAAACGTCCGGTAAATGGCGGTTCTGTCCCGTGATTCTGCGTTACGTAGAACTGCATTTCGGTTAAATTTTTTTTCAGTTCTTCTGGAGAAGGTTGATTAGCCATTTGCTCACATCTCGCTTTATCTAAACTCACATCGCGAGACAGATTCTAACAAAACATTAACACCGGAGTGCGAACTTTTGTTCTAAACTTGATCCTTGCGAAATGGCAGCCTGCAATTCGTGATCAGAATCACGTTTTTATCTTGATTGCCCTTTAAAATTCGGGCCGCCGACCCCATGTGGTTTCAAGCCCAAAGGAAGAGTGAGGCGAGTCAGTTGCGCAAAGCTTAGGCAGCAGATTGATTTGTCGCAATGATTGACACGATTCCGCTTGACGCTGCGTAAGGTTTTTGTAATTTTACAGGCAACCTTTTATTCACTAACAAATAGCTGGTGGAATATATGACTATCAAAGTAGGTATCAACGGTTTTGGCCGTATCGGTCGCATTGTTTTCCGTGCTGCTCAAGAACGCTCTGACATCGAGATCGTTGCAATCAACGACCTGTTAGACGCTGACTACATGGCTTACATGCTGAAATATGACTCCACTCACGGCCGTTTCAACGGTACCGTTGAAGTGAAAGACGGTCATCTGATCGTAAACGGTAAAAAAATCCGTGTTACCGCTGAACGTGATCCGGCTAACCTGAAATGGGACGAAGTTGGTGTTGACGTAGTAGCTGAAGCTACTGGCCTGTTCCTGACAGATGAAACCGCTCGTAAGCACATCACTGCTGGCGCGAAAAAAGTGGTTCTGACTGGTCCGTCCAAAGATAACACTCCGATGTTTGTTAAAGGCGCTAACTTTGACAAATACGAAGGTCAGGACATCGTTTCTAACGCTTCCTGCACCACTAACTGCCTGGCTCCGCTGGCTAAAGTTATCAACGACAACTTCGGCATCATCGAAGGTCTGATGACTACTGTTCACGCGACCACCGCTACTCAGAAAACCGTTGATGGCCCGTCTCACAAAGACTGGCGCGGCGGCCGCGGCGCATCCCAGAACATCATCCCGTCCTCTACCGGTGCAGCTAAAGCTGTAGGTAAAGTACTGCCAGAACTGAACGGCAAACTGACTGGTATGGCGTTCCGCGTTCCTACCCCGAACGTATCCGTTGTTGACCTGACTGTTCGTCTGGAAAAAGCTGCTTCTTACGAAGAAATTAAGAAAGCAATCAAAGCTGCTTCCGAAGGCCCGATGAAAGGCGTTCTGGGTTACACCGAAGACGACGTAGTATCTACCGATTTCAACGGTGAAGTTTGCACTTCCGTGTTCGATGCTAAAGCTGGTATCGCACTGAACGACAACTTCGTGAAACTGGTATCCTGGTACGACAACGAAACCGGCTACTCCAACAAAGTTCTGGACCTGATTGCACACATCTCCAAATAAGTTGAGATGAAACAGTAATCTGTAAGAGCGACTCAGGTCGCTCTTTTTTTTGCCTGAAGAAAGGATTGCGTAATGATTAATAAAATTTTTGCACTTCCGGTAATCGAACAAATTACCCCTGTCCTCTCCCGCCGTCAGCTTGATGAGCTTGAGGTTCTTGTTGTCGATCACCCACAGGTTAAAGCTTCTTTCGCACTGCAGGGCGCACATCTTCTTTCCTGGAAACCAAATGGTGAAGAGGAAGTCCTGTGGCTAAGTAATAATACCCCGTTTAAAACCGGCGTAGCGCTGCGTGGCGGCGTACCAATTTGCTGGCCGTGGTTTGGTCCGGCTGCTCAGCAGGGCCTGCCTTCGCATGGTTTTGCCCGCAATCTGCCATGGACGCTGAAAGCTCACAACGAAGACGACAATGGCGTGGTGCTGACGTTTGAACTGCAGAGCAACGCTGAAACGCGTCAGCTTTGGCCACACGAGTTTTGCCTACTGGCCCGCTTCAAAGTGGGAGCCACCTGTGAGATGGAGCTGGAAGCTCATGGTGAGTTTGAAACCACCTCGGCACTGCATACCTATTTCAACGTTGGTGACATTGCGGCAGTGAAAGTAAGTGGTCTTGGCGATCGCCTGATCGATAAAGTGAATGATGCTAAAGAAGATGTGCTGGCTGATGGTATCCAGACCTTCCCGGACCGCACCGATCGCGTTTATCTGAATCCGGAAGCGTGTAGCGTGATTCATGATGATGCGTTGAATCGCAATATCGACGTTGTCCATCACCACCACCTGAATGTCGTTGGCTGGAACCCTGGCCCGGCGCTGTCCGTCAGCATGGGCGACATGCCGGATGATGGCTACAAAACGTTTGTTTGTGTAGAAACGGCTTACGCGACCGCTCCGCAGAAAACCACCGAAGAAAAACCATCTCGCCTCGCGCAGACTATTCGTGTAGCTAAACGCTAACACAGCTCTGCGCACCATGCCGGATGCGGCTAACGCCTTATCCGGCCTACAAACTACACGCAGTCGTAGGCCTGATAAGCACAGCGCAACAGGCAGTTCCGCGCACCGTGCCGGATGCGGCCAACGCCTTATCCGGCCTACAAACTACATGCAGCCATAGGCCTGATAAGCACAGCGCCATCAGGCAGTTCCGCGCACCGTGCCGGATGCTGCTAACGCCTTATCCGGCCTACAAACTACACGCAGCCGTAGGCCTGATAAGCACAGCGCATCAGGCAGTTCCGCGCACCATGCCGGATGCGGCCAACGCCTTATCCGGTCTACAAACTACACGCAGCCGCAGGTCTGATAAGCACAGCGCCATCAGGCAGTTCCGCGCACCGTGCCGGATGCGGCTAACGCCTTATCCGGCCTACAAACTACACGCAGCCGTAGGCCTGATAAGCACAGCGCATCAGGCAGTTCCGCGCACCGTGCCGGATGCGGCTAACGCCTTATCCGGCCTACAAACTACACGCAGCCGTAGGTCTGATAAGCACAGCGCATCAGGCAGTTCCGCGCACCGTGCCGGATGCTGCCAACGCCTTATCCGGTCTACAAACTACACGCAGCCGTAGGCCTGATAAGCACAGCGCAACAGGCAGTTCCGCGCACCGTGCCGGATGTGGCTAACGCCTTATCCGGCCTATAAACTACACGCAGCCGTAGGCCTGATAAGCTGTGGGAACATCGGCATTTGGCAAATCAGGCCATATCCAGCGCGGTTTTACCTTTTGGCGCCGGATACGCCTTATCTAACTGCTTCAACTCATCTACAGAGAGCGTTATCTCCAGCGCGGCGGCATTTTGTTCGACATGCGCTACGCTTGCGGCTTTCGGAATTGCTATTACACCCGACTGGCGAATCACCCATGCCAGCAAAATCTGCGCAGCGCTAACATTGTGCGCGTGCGCGATGTCATTCACCACAGAGTTAGAAAGCAAATCGCCACGCAGTCGTCCCGCCTGGGCCAGCGGACTGTATGCCATGACCGGCATCTGCTGCTGCTGGCACCACGGCAGTAAATCATATTCAATACCGCGCGAGGCTAAATGATAAAGCACCTGATTAGTTGCACACTCTCGTCCACCGGGTACCTGCCATAACGCCTGCATATCATCATAATCGAGATTCGAGACGCCCCAACGGCAGATTTTCCCCTGCGCAATCAGTGTTTCCATGGCATCGACGGTCTCTGCAAATGAAAAATCGCCCATCCAGTGCAGCAAATAGAGATCCAGATAATCAGTTTTCAGTCGACGCAGGCTCGCTTCGCAGGCGGCAATGGCTTTCTGTCCGCCGGCATTCCATGGGTAAACTTTCGAGACTAAAAAAGCGCTATCACGCCGCCCCGTTAATGCTTCACCCACTACCTCCTCCGCTGCACCATCAGCGTACATTTCTGCGGTATCAATCAATCGCAGGCCTAGATCCAGTCCGGCCTGCAGCGCAGACACTTCATCCCGGCGTCGGCTTGGATCCTCGCCCATGTACCATGTTCCCTGCCCAATAGCAGGAAGCGATACCTGGTTTGTAAACGTCACCTGTTTCGCTGTCATCGCACCCTCCTGTGTTAATGCACCACAGTAAAGCAAAACAACGCGCATGTGTCCTGTTAGGGTGCACAAATTGCACCATCATGGATTGGAAACCGATCGTTAAGGCGAGCGAAATAAAAAGCCCGGGAACAGCAGATGTTCCCGGGCCGAAATAATACAAAATCTTAACTACGAAGTGGTTATTTTAACCGACCTAGATATTTTCCCTCTTTCATGGCGTTGATTTTTCCGTTTTTATAGACGATGACGGAAATCAAACCTGCGCTATAAGACTGAGCTTCTGCACTATTCTCATCATTTGCCGCAGGTTTGCCATTAATATAAGCAATGCCATCAGCACCACGTTTAAAGTCCACTCCAAGTTTATTCACATGCACGGGCGTGATTTTACTGGCGTGTACCGGAGCATTCGCGTCACTGACCATGGTTTTATGTTCATGCTGTAACTGCTGGCGGTAAGCCTCGCTAATGGCATACGCAGGTGCAGCAGAGGAAGCCACCAACGCAGCGATAATAATTAATTTTTTCATACGTTACACCTTAATACTTATCGTGTTTGTGGTGATGGCTGGAATTAGTATCATTTGTGCCATACACGTTTTGCGCGTTTTCCATAGCCTGTTTTTCAGCGGCAGCATTGATTGTCGCCTGACGGTTTTGCTCCGCAACATAACAGGCATCACGGCTCACACCCTTACTTTCGCAAGCATTCATGCGTGAAGCCTCGGTGGAACAACCAGCCAGAATCCCGCCCATCACAGCTATCATGATTAACTTTTTCATTATATATACCAGGTTTATTCTCAAAAAATCCACATGGCGTATTATATTTAATGCCATGAAGAGTTGCTGTCGCTACTTTAAAGTTTACTTAATATCTGCAATGGAATATTTAATGTCAATTTTAATTTTTTCAGATAAACACCTAAAGATGTAAAATTAAAATCAATCGATTAATTTTTGTTTTTTTCACATGAAAGCTAACTTTCGCCATGAGATAAACATGCTAAAAGAGTTATCAATAATTTTCATTGCGCTTAACAATAAGAAAATTACGCTTACCTCGATCGTAAATTTTAGTATTATCAACGCATTGAATAGCTACAAACCATTACTTCATGACAATGATTTGCTAAACCATCACGACTTTATTTCGTTCAAAAATGAATAGATAACAGGCTAATAAAATAGCAAGTATATTTTTAGTAACAGCGACAGGAATAATACGTTAAAAATTCGTTGTAGCCTGACAGAATGCCAAAACAGCACAAAAAATCAAATTTCATGTTTTAGATCAATATTCATCTCCGTCAAGCACAAAAAAGCCCGCACTGATGCGGGCTAGTGTTTGACGCGCATTAGTATCAGAACTTGTAGGTTACACCCACCGAGAAGATGCCAGACCAGGACTTATCGACCATCGGGCTGTCTTTCACTTCATCACTCAAACGCACATAACGGCCAGTGCCGTATACGTTCCAGTTGCCAAGGAAGTTATAGCTCGCGGTCAACTCCAGGTACGGATCCCATCCATCGTCAGCGTTGTAGCTTTTCAGACCACTGCGGCGAGACTCGTGATTGGACACGCCATAATAATAGTCGTTGTAGTTTTCGCTGCTGTACTGCACACCGATACCCGGCGTCAGAGTCAGCCCACCATTAGTGTAACGGTAGAGCCAGGCCAGATCCCAGATAAAGCCGTTGCTGTTATCCAGAGTATCACCCGCCAGTGCAGTACGCAGGAAACCATACTGGGTGTTATGTACATACGAGAGACCAGCCATCATGCTGCTTTTACGCTTGTCGAGTTGGCGCAAAGCATGGCTATCGCTATCACCTGGCTTGAAATGCGTCGGATCATAGTACGCCATGATGGAAAGCTTATCTGTCGTGTCATTCCACAAATAGTAACCGCCACCCAAGCCGTGGAACCACACATTATCGCCTTCATAGGTGACAACCGGAACAGGGTAAACATCGCGGTCATACTGTTTGTATGGGCTGTTAATCACGCCGACACCCGCGCCAACAGTCCACTGGCTTTCAGCCTGTGCGGTGCTAACTGCGGTTGCGGCAAGGACGCTAAGTGCCAGAAGTTTGAGTTTGGTCACAATCCATAATTCCTTATTCAAATGTGTAGCGGTCAAAGTGTAACCGCCAATACGCTTCAGCCCAACTATTTTACGTATTCGCCCCAGAATGTAACCCCCTAATTTCTCAGCGAGTGATGACATTTTGCTTGCAGGACGATGAACACCGCATGAATCCCGCTCCAATTCTTTACATAAGATGTGCTTTTTTTGCTGATGAGTTATTGATATGCCATTGAAATTCATTTGCGCACACAGGCAAGTTTTGCAAATGCCATCTACGCTTAATTTTAGAAGGTGTATCACCGAATACGTTGATCTCCTGACCACTAAAATGGCATGAGAGTTGCTTATTTCCTCAGCAGCGACGTCGTTCAGTTTACCTCTTCAGGGGCCTCTACTATTCATATGAACGGCTCTTAACATGTGCTAAAAAACGAAAGGACGCATAAAATCATCAATGGGAACATTCAAAATAAATTCTATGTGATTGTTTTATTTACATAAAATTTTTTGCTCCCTAAGCTCAAAACTGCTTCTATCATCATCCAGCAGACGCTGGAGCGATACTTCCCCCGGCCCAAAAGAGAACTTATATTGGGTTCATAGTTCACTAAAGATTAGTACCGTCATAGTCCACTAACACCGATTCACATGTTACCTTCGTACCGTTCCATTGGTCGCGATAGATTGATGTATCGATGCCCACCCCAGGATGTAAGATTAGCCCCGTATCCTTTTCAAATTTGAGGTACTTGGTTGACTGTATCGAGCGGTCATAGTACGTATGGCCTGAATATTTAAAACCCGCACTACCCTGTGGAACAATCCACGCCCCATAGCTGGAATACTCCCTTGCCCTATCAATTATCTTGTACTCAAATTCACTACCCGTATAACGGCCTGTATACGCTTCGGATGTTTTAATCTTACCAAATGGGGGATTACCATAAGCAACACGGTAGAAACGGTCTGGTGTGTATTGGAGAGCATCACCTGTAATCCATTCGGCTTGTGGTAGTACGCGTTTACCAATAAGTACGTACTCTGGATTTAGTTCTACACACGTAATATGTGAAGGTTTATTACGCATGAATTGGTAGTAACTGAGTCGCCCGATACCCGCACATAGTTCTATACAGTCATCACTACAGCCAGCATCTAGTATGAAGTCCCATGCAAGGAATTCAGGTGTAAAGAAAGCACCAGTAGCACCAATACCATCACCCCTATAGTTATTGAAGATAAACTCTTTATCATCTTCTGTTAGTGCTCTATCTGAATGTACCAACTCCATTACTTTTAAATGAAGTTGTGATTCCTTTTTAGTTACTCTTGCCATAAAATACCCTTGTACAGTTGTTGTACGGGTATTTAGGAAATAAAACATGATTAGCAATGAAGATTTCGTTAAGAAATATCCATATAGTGAGTTCACATATAATTTGATTAGTAGTCGTGCTAAGGGTTCAATGGGACAAACGGATATTGATGAATATGAAATAGTTAATAAAAATACAGGCAATAGTTTTAAAGCTACTCGCACAAATCACACTGATTTAAAAACCTTTAAAACTAAAATATATTGGGAATAATAAAAAAAGCCCCATGTGGGGCTTTATCTAGATTTTAACATTCCTTTGATTTCGGAAACGTCACTTTTAATGTCTGAAAGTTCCCGTACTAAATCATACAATTCATCAATATCTGCTTCATTGCTTTCTGTTTTAGTCTCTAATACTGCTAATTTACTTTCAATATCACTTATACGCCTTTCAGCTTCTAAGATCTCTTGTTTTCGTCTATAGAGTAGACGACCCATAAATGTAAAAAAGGCCATTAATAGACCCCCTATCGCGATGTAGTCCATTACTTGTTTCCTTTAATATGAGTCATAAACGTCGGTGTTAATGTAATAACACGTTCGATTAATAACCCCTTCATTTTCATTTGCGTACATTCCATCTTCTACTTGAGTGGATGCCCGTTCTAAGTTTGTTCCATTAGCATTAAAACTACTTGAATAGTAGTATGAACTACCATCTTCATAAATTAATGCCCATTGGCTGGCGGCTGGCATCACGGCTACACCATGCCCCATGTTATAAAGTGTCTCCGTTAATGGGAGATACGCCGATTTTATTTGTAATGGTAACATTTGATCATTCCATGTAGGTTGACCATTTGCCCCATATATTTGAACACCCCAACCGCTAATCGCTGTTACCTGATTAGCAAAAACATATACAGTAAAGTTAGTTGCCGTTGGTGCGGCATAACCACCCGTACCAGCACTTAGAATATCGTACTGCCAATATCCACCAAGTTTTACCATTTGCCCATTAAATGTCTGATTGCCACTTGTCCATTTAGTGAAAATGACACACGTTAGATAATCGGGAACCCATGTATTAATATATGTATTGAGTTGTCCCGATGTAGGCAATGAGAAGTTAAAACGATTTACAAGGCATAATGGCGGGGCATCTGGTGTTACCCATTGCTTACCATTACTATCTGTTAGAATTGCTCCATATGCCATTACACACCCCTTATGGTTACGATGATTGGTCTTAGTGTGGTGGCGTTGGTGTAGTTCACTGTCCATCCTGAGACACTGGCAGTACTTTGTGCCGATTGACCATTAATTAAAATACCAGTAGCACATACTTCTAAAGCCCATCCAGTTAAGGGGGGATATGATTTAGATCCTGAACCCGATGTGATTACATCAATAACATTAGTTGGATTAATGACGGCATTCACTAATACACCTTTACGCCATACCTGAATACCATAGGCCATTACACACCCCCTAACATAATTTGTAGAATAGTTAGTAATTCCCCTAATGGGACTTGAATAACCACAATACCAAAGGCATCCAGTAGCGGTACTATTAACCAGTTATAAGCAACAATGGCAGTAATTACAAAACCAAGAGCATTACGCCAATGAATTGTAGTTTTTTCAATTTCAATTTTATTAGTTTCAATTTGCCCTTCGGCATTCGACACCTTTACTTCTTTTTCAATTACTTTAGTTTTAGTAAAGTAACTCATACCCAATTCAATTATTTTTGTGATTAGTCCTATCATTCTTTTATTCCTACGATTGATAACCAAACGAAAGTACCTTTTACAAAAACCCTTTCATGACTGAGTACAACAACATCTAATACCAAATCGCGTAATTGCCACTCTACTACATCACCTTCTTTTAGATCCTGGGGTTTTTCAAATGCTATATTCATTATGTACTGTACTTGATCATTAGATTCATGACTTTTTAGTACCTTCTTTAGTTTCTTATTTCCCATAAACCCACGATCATAAGGTAATGAATTCATCAATGGTGTTACATTATCTACTAAGATATATGGCGTTTGTTCTTCATAGTGTTTTTGCATTATCTCTATCATTACTTGTTCCTTGTACTGAATTCCCCACGTAAACCATTAATCACAATATTTATTTTCTTATCGGCATTTGCGTACCAATCAAAGATAATCTTACGTTCTTTTGGCTTTTTGACCGCTATTACGCGATCATCTTTTTTACGTGTATCAATAATTCGTTTAGTTCCTTTTTGTTCTATTACTTTATATTTACCAGATTTAAGATTACTCTTTAATCCAGTAATGTTACCTTGTTTAGTTAATCGAGCATTACTAGTAGGAATGAACTTATCAATGTTGTCTCGCTCTACTAATGAACCGTATAGATATTGTGCCTGTATATCCTTAACCATAATCGTTACGGTAACGCCCGTAGGACGCTTAGAGAAGAATGTTAACATTGCGTTACCAGTGAACGGTACTACACCCCCTGCTGCGGCCTGATTGATTCCCGTTTGAAGTTCACGTGATACCTTACGTAGATCATTGATTAATTCACTACGGAATTCATTATTAACTTCACGTCCACGTTTATTCACATAACCCTGTACTTCTTTTATGCCTTTTACATATTGCCTAGCCATTCTTCTATAGTCCTTATAATTCCTTTTAGTTTTCGTTTCTGTGTGTTGTTGGGAATACGGCATTTTGTCATCATTGCCTTATTCAAAATGTTTTCATCAAGTGAGTGTGTGAGGATTAGAAAGGATTCTACATAGTTTGCTTCTGTCATTGTCTCAAAGCCCCATAGGATAGTACGGGTATAGTTCAAGCCTGAGTCGATCATACTCTGTACTTTCTTAGAACTTGTCTTGTAGTCTCGCCATCCGTTTTCTTTTTCTGCCCCTGTTAATTTGGTACAGTCCTTTACCCCTTTCCATATTTGTTTTACGCCGATGTAATAGCCATCTTCAAATTGAAACAAATAAACAAAACCAACTGAACTACCATCTAATAATTCATCCTCCGACCAATCCGGTGAATACTGCCAATCATTCATAAATACCTCATATATTATTATTTTTATAAAGGTATTTAGCAATGGACTTAAAAGATCGATTAATTAACTATGAAGGTACGAAAGAGTACCAAGCAACACGTGGATATTTTAAACAAGGTAAATTCTGGATGTATAAAGATACTGAAGGATACGACACGATAGGCTACGGGCATTTAGTACAAAACCATGAACGTGAAAAATTCAAATCAGGTATTACCCCAATGGATGCCGATTTATTATTGGCATGGGATATTGACCGTACTATGAAAGATGTAAAAACACTTGGTCTTACACTCCCGAAAGATTGGGAAGATTTCATGATCATTATGGTGTTTCAATTAGGTTTAGCAGGTACTAAGAAATTCAAAAAGATGATTGCCGCCCTAAAAGTACAGGACTATAAGGAAGCAATTAAACAGGCTAAAGATTCTCTATGGTATCGTCAGACACCAAATCGTTTAAATGATATAGTAAAACAATTAGTTAACAAATAAGAAAGGGGCATTATGCCCCTTAATTGTTTTTATAGTTGCCCTAGACGTACACGTAGTGTACCCCATTGATCATAAACGCTTATACCCTGTGGTGATAGCGTCATACGCCCATCTGCTGCCGTACCATTCAAGTACATACCACCATCTTTACCCAAATACCATCCAGTACTATTCCATACATAGTTATTACTATAGATTTCATTGCCTATCTTCAAGTTAGTAACTGAACCATTTTGAATCTTAGCATTGTTAATAGAACCATCTGCTATATTAGCAGTTTGAATAGTTGCGTTTGCTATCTGAGCACCGTTAATACTGGCATTCTGAATCATTGCCGATTTCATATAAGTAGTGCCCGTACTGGCATCTACTACGAAAGGATAGTTACGTGTAGTTTCACTTGCCCCACTAGAACTAATCAAGCTAAAGCGATCCGCTATAACTGTGAATACTGATTCAGTACCGGAGTTACCAAGAGCAATACCTGAGATATACCCGTTTACGTTTGCGGATATCTGCCACCCTTTATAATCTACGTTATCGATAATCTCTTGTTTAATAGTATTCATCTTAGCCGAATCTAATACACTGACCTGCTCCCCGTTGATTAATATACCGCGATGTTAGTAATGTCTTCATAAGCCACATGAGGACATCCCCATGAAGAAGCGTTTTTCCGTCGAACAGATCATCAGTCCCCTCAGCGTAGCTGAAGCCGGGGTTTCTGCCCGTAAGCTCTGCCGCAAGTACGCATTTTAGAGTACACCACTGTTCCAATACTGTTCTAATAGATGAACATTAGGTAGACCATCCATAGCATGTACACCATCTGTATGATGTATTGATAGTTTCAATGAACCATTGATTAGTGCTCTAAAGTTGTTGGGGTTGTTGTTGATTACTTTGATTTCCATAATGGTTACTCCATTGATAATTATATTTGACATGTATATAAGTTCTTCCAAATCATCCCGTACTAGAGATTGTTGGAAGCACTCTTCTTCTGATAAGTTTAGAAAGTATTCGGGCGTACCTTCAATATTTTCTGTATTTACTGTTATACCTTTTTTATTCACGGCGTATCTAAGTTGGCGTACTTTGTCGTAAAATAGTATTCCTCTTGTATGGTGATAGGTCGTTAGTTTATTCATTTGATAATCCTTTATAAAACGCCTGTGTAGCTCTTATAGCGTATTTACGGTTTAGATGGGGGGTTGATGGCCTTTTGCCGTTGGTCGTCTTGTAGTGGCGTATGTAGTCCTGTATGGCTTCCTTTAGAGCTTCCCCTACAGGTGGTGTATCACTGAGTGGTGATTTCTTAGGTGTAGTGTAAAGGCCATTTGATTTCATCCCCTGCCCTTTATGTGCCTTGCGTATTTGTTGCCATGTACTCATATGTCATTATCTCCTTTGTGGTAAGTAGTTCTTTATACGGTCGTATACTTGCTTGTGGTGGTCGGTCATGGTTTGTACTCCTTCGGTACTGGTTCGATTAATGGCAACCCGTTCACACTTCGCGGGGCTGCGTGTTCACTGCGTGCCGACTACAAGAGGCTTTGAATAAATCACTTTGATAGTACGTAGGGGAATTACTTTCAATCAGTTGTACTCTAACAGTACTGTGAATCAGTTATATCTTCAGTAGTACATGGGGTTCCATAGCGGAGCAAGGAAAGAAGTCACGCCGCGTTCTTTCGAGTACTAACGAGAAAAACGCAAGTTACCAATCTTCCATTTTGAGTTTTATAGAGACTAATGAGCAAAGCGAAATTAGGCTCTCTGAGACTGAAATAGAAGTAAGACATTTATACTGGTTATGTAAATGAGAAAAATAATATTAATATAGGTCGCAAGATGGGACACGCCACCAATAACTCATTGATATTACTGTGTTTTACATACCTAAACATGCGATAAAACACCCCATCTTGCGATACTTTTACTCATCTTGAGAACCCAAGGTATCGCAAGATGGGGTATAAAATATCTCAAGATAGCATTATAAGTCATTGATATTACTGTTGCTTTACCATCTTTAGATACTATTACGATAATCCTTGTGTATCTTGCGATACATCTTGCGATACTTTTTCCTCTCAATATATCGCATGTTGCGATACTTGTTTCTCGCAAGATCATTCCATATATCCTTGCATCTTCTTCATAATATTTTCAATCGATGCACCATTATTAAACATCGTATCAATCTCGTGTTTCTGTACTGGAGTCATATAGTGTTTGCCGTCTTCTACCTTCTTGAATAACTTCACACCGCTATTGATTGCCTTTGGTAACTCGTCTGCAAGCTTGTTAAGAATGGTAACGTACTTACGAGCCGTATCATCACTTGGTGGATTCTTATCTTTTTCATGTAAACCCCAATATCTTTGGAGATGATATAAAACCTTACTGCGTTCAATTACAGTACAGTGATAAAGCATATAATATACTTTCTTCACTGGATAACGGTTCTTACCTGAACTACTCGCTATTACATCGTTAATGATGTTCTTTGCGTCTTGTGTGAGATCACTGTACTTTGAAAAATTCCCAGCGACGGCTAAAAATTCCGAGTTATCTTTTTGTTGTTTTTTTCCTGCCATGTTAATTCCTAATAAATAGATATGTTATGTTGATTAATTCCAATGGGGTAAGTATTTCGAGTACTTACCCCATTTTTTATTACTTAGATAAACTTAGTAGTACTGCACTTAGTTCTGGATATTGTGAGTACTGTACTGATAGATCATAAAGTCTTTTCTTACGTGCTACTTCATATGCTGCCGTAGCTTCATCAGATGTATCATAAGTGCCAAATGATTTATATTCACCATCCCATGTTGCTTGTGCTTGATAACGTCCATTACTCTGTACTCGTACGCCTTTACCTACACTTCCATAGTCACCTTTGAACATCTGGTTAACTCTACCAGGCATCAATATACAGTTATCAGCACTGTACACCCTTCCTCCTTTTATATCCTTGTCTAAGTGGCTTTTACTGCCCGTATAATTCTCTACAAACCAAAAGTAGAAATTGCTAAAGGTATACCATTCATTACTGATAGTAACTGTACTGTAATTCTTATTATTTCGTACTCTTGAGTGCATATCATTCCACTTGGTATAAGCTTCTTTATATAGTGGTAGGTTAGTTTGTCCTTTTAGGTTGTTGATTTTTTCCATTGTTATATCGTCCATGAAAATAAGTACTAACATTCCTTGTAGTACTTTGATGTGTGTACTTTGTGCTAAAGTGAAGTACTAAACCTATTGCTTTACTTTATTTTCCAAGTACTCCGTACTGGTTAATTAAGTAAATTAGTGCACCGCTTTGTGTTTTTGCTTTTCCATCATCTACTATCTTCTGTAGTACTTCTAATTGGAATTCACTTACACGTACGTTGATCTGTTTGTCTTTCTTTTGATTCATGCTATACATTTTCCTCTTTTTTAAATCCAAAGAATCGCCCCAATGTCACAAGGGGCTTTTCTATGGAGATATATGTTTTTCTATATGTTTATTTATCACTGGGGATTTAAAACATGGGGCAAATGGAGATAGGAATTATCCTAGAAACGAATGTTTTTAATGCCCGATATATCTATTATATTCCAGAAACAGTGTTTTACCCCAAAAATCTTATTCTTTTTTTGCAATCTACTCCTTTCTAACAATATTTATTATTTCAGCTATCAAACACAGTCCTAACCATACTAAAAAGCCCAAAAAGAGCCATTCAATAAAGCCAGTAACCATTATAAAAAAGCCGATTAGCAGTACTGAAAGTGTTGTGAGTAGATTGTACATTATATTCTCCTAAATAGTGTTCTTAGGAGTATTTAGTAATTACTTACTATTTTAGGGCTAAAACACATTGTATAAAGTTCATATACTCTGTGGGTAATACTTCATTGCCAGTATATAAAAATAGTTCATTTTTATTTGTATGGAAATAGAAACTATCATCATGGTGATTGTGTTGTACACGAACTTCATCACATACATATACAGTTTGAATTGCTTTACCAAATTGGGTTACTTGGTTAGTACTATCATTTTCAATTCCATCCTTACAGCTATAAACAATACTACCATTAATCCAAATTTCTTTATCTTGCTCCTCTACTGCTGCATCATTGGTGAAGTACTTTTCAATTTGTGTAATATTCATTGTGTATCCTTTTTGTTAGTTATAGGAAATGAGGCCATATAAGCGAATATGACCTTGCACCTAATTTGCGATAGGGGGATTAATTTTTACATTTGTCATGGCAACAAACCGCCAATTGGAGCATCATATAAAAACGATTCATTCCTGTCAAGAAAAAAATAGCTCGAAGCGTTGTAACAATATCTCTTAGTCACTACTTCGGACCGTGTCTGAGGGATTAAAAATAAAATCATAGTTACGGTTCATCCAACTTGCAACGATCCCATTACCTTCAACCTCTTCAATAAGATCCCGCAATTTTAGATACTCAAAGTTATTTATCGGAATGCCTTCAAATGTATGAAACTTTGGTACTTCATCCCCATTTTTATAACTTAAAGCAAATGAATCAGTTCGGTAAACTCTATTCTCATCATGTTCTTCTATAGAAAACTCAGTTTGCACATCACCACCACCACGTTGATTATTAATCACAATTACATGTGCAAGAACGTTTGTATAGTATTCAAGACTAACAAAAATAGACTTAGAAATTACCCTATATTTAACTGATTTTAGTACTAACCTAAGTTCTTTACGTACCTTAGCACGCAATTCTACATTCATAGGATCAAGTACTTCCTCAATGTTAAAATCGAGTTTCGGTATTTCTTTTATATCTTGGGATTTAATGATCTCTTTGTCTAATTCTTCAATCCTATCCTGTATCTCTGTTAAACCTTCACTCAAATGAATCCCAGCCAGTTTACCCTCAGATTTACGTTTCTTTATTTTATCAATATATTTCTGTTCTTCCTTCCGTAATGTTGCTAGTTCTTCCCTGATACCATCAATTATTGATCCTCTATCTAACACCCCTTCAGACATTAGCTTGTTAAAATCTATATTTTTTACTAACTGGAGTATGTTCTTTTCTACTCTTAAGTATTGAATTGATTTTGAATCACAGATCTTTTTTTCTTCCCTGTTTCTACAGATTATATACTTTACTCTTACATGGTTATAGTGAATTGCGATATTCCCCCCACAACAACCACACTTGAGAATTTTAGGAAATAAGTTAGTAATATAATCATCTTGAGCAATAGTTATATCTTTTCGAATACGGTTAGCAACACCATTTTGTGAAAGTTTCTGATTTACTCGCTCAAATGTTAGATTATCGATAATTTTTTGTTTAACTACTCCTTTATCTCTTAATACTCTCAATACATTAACAGTGCTCCATCCTTTTGATAGGTGTTTAACGATGGCACCAGTTCCAATACCACTTTCATAGAGTCTAAAAATCTCTTGTACTACTGCTGGTTCAAGTAACAGATCATCTGCTGGTTTTCTTTTTTCCAGCATAACGCGGTCCATCATCCTATTGGCTGTAATGAATAAATCTTCATCAATGACTTTTGGGTATGCATTGTGAACAACCTCACCGTTGTACCGTACATGTTCCCCCAGCAAGCGACGATCCCGTATCCATCGAGAAACCGTGACCATTTGAAGCGTTGGATCTCCAATTTTTTTGATTATTTCACCAGTACTAAGACCATGTTTGTACCATTCAAAACAGTGTCTTATCAGATTTACCTTTTCTTCAATGCGTTGATACTTGTTATCGACGTTCTTCAACCATATTGGCATCTTGTTAGAAATCACCGTACCATTCTTGACCGCTTCCATGATTTTTCTGTCCCATGCAGCTTTAGCACGTACAGACTTCATAAGCGACTCATTGTGAGAACGCATCTGTATCAATTCCATTATCAGTTTTGAATGCGGATCATCTTTCCGTAACACTGTACTGGCAGAAATATCGTGAACCTCGATCCCACTATTCACGATGAACCTGATGGTGTCCTCTGCCCAACTGGAACGGCGACTAATGCGGTCAAGCGACATCACAATGAGTGCGTCACCTTCGCCGTACTTGCGGTTTTGTACATCTTGCAAAAATATCCCAAGTTGTGACTCCGATGATATATTGGAGTTTTTGAACGCACTAACCCCCCTATCCTGAATGAATATTCTTTCATTATTGAATTTATCAGCATTTCTATCTAAATAACCTTCCAATGCTGAACGTTGGTCATCCAGACCACCTCCCCCTTCGATTTGCTGAATGGACGATACTCGCTCATAACATATAGGACGGAGCATAATTTTTATCCCGTTGAAGAACTACGCTAAAAGTATTAAATCAAAATGTTCCCATAGTATACGAAAGGACGGCATACCATGAATATATTCGATCACTATCGCCAGCGTTATGAAGCTGCCAAGGACGAAGAGTTCACGCTGCAGGAGTTTCTTACCACTTGTCGGCAAGATCGCAGTGCTTATGCCAACGCGGCAGAGCGGCTATTAATGGCTATTGGTGAGCCTGTCATGGTCGACACTGCCCACGAACCTCGACTTTCTCGACTCTTTTCGAATCGGGTAATTGCACGCTATCCCGCCTTTGAAGAGTTTTACGGCATGGAAGACGCCATTGAGCAAATTGTTTCTTATTTGAAACATGCGGCTCAGGGTCTGGAAGAGAAGAAGCAGATTCTGTATCTGCTGGGGCCTGTGGGAGGGGGGAAATCATCTCTTGCTGAGCGGCTGAAGTCGCTGATGCAGAGAGTACCAATTTATGTCCTGAGTGCCAATGGCGAACGTAGCCCGGTCAACGATCATCCGTTATGCCTGTTTAATCCGCAGGAGGACGCGCAGATCCTGGAAAAAGAGTATGGGATCCCGCGTCGCTATCTCGGTACGATCATGTCGCCCTGGGCTGCGAAACGTCTGCACGATTTTGGCGGGGACATTACAAAATTCCGCGTCGTCAAAGTCTGGCCGTCTATTCTGGAGCAGATCGCTATCGCCAAAACGGAGCCTGGTGATGAAAACAACCAGGATATTTCTGCGCTGGTCGGGAAAGTGGATATTCGTAAACTCGAACACCACGCCCAGAACGATCCTGATGCCTACGGTTATTCGGGGGCACTATGCCGCTCAAACCAGGGGATTATGGAATTCGTTGAGATGTTTAAAGCACCGATTAAAGTGCTGCATCCTCTGCTGACCGCCACCCAGGAAGGAAACTACAACGGGACAGAAGGTATCTCTGCCCTGCCGTTTAACGGGATTATTCTTGCCCACTCGAACGAGTCCGAATGGGTAACGTTCCGTAATAACAAAAACAATGAGGCGTTCCTTGACCGTGTTTACATCGTCAAAGTGCCTTATTGCCTGCGGATCTCTGAAGAGATCAAAATTTACGAAAAACTGCTTAACCACAGTGAGCTGACCCATGCGCCTTGCGCACCGGGCACGCTGGAAACGCTCTCTCGCTTTACCATTCTTTCTCGCCTGAAAGAACCTGAGAACTCGAGCATTTATTCGAAGATGCGCGTTTACGATGGCGAAAGCCTGAAAGATACCGATCCGAAAGCGAAATCCTATCAGGAGTATCGGGATTACGCCGGGGTTGATGAGGGAATGAACGGTCTGTCCACGCGTTTCGCGTTTAAGATCCTCTCTCGCGTCTTTAACTTTGACCATGCCGAAGTGGCAGCTAACCCGGTACATCTGTTTTACGTACTGGAGCAGCAAATCGAACGTGAACAGTTCCCGCAGGAGCAAGCTGAGCGTTATCTTGAGTTCCTGAAAGGCTATTTGATCCCGAAATATGCTGAATTCATCGGCAAAGAGATCCAGACGGCTTATCTCGAATCCTATTCCGAATACGGACAGAACATTTTCGACCGTTATGTCACTTATGCGGATTTCTGGATTCAGGATCAGGAGTATCGCGACCCGGATACCGGTCAGCTGTTTGACCGCGAGTCGCTGAACTCAGAACTGGAGAAAATTGAGAAGCCGGCGGGTATCAGTAACCCGAAAGATTTCCGTAACGAGATCGTCAACTTTGTTCTGCGTGCCAGAGCGAATAACAGCGGTCGCAATCCAAACTGGACCAGTTACGAAAAACTACGCACGGTTATTGAGAAGAAAATGTTCTCCAATACCGAGGAGTTGCTGCCGGTCATTTCGTTCAATGCTAAAACCTCAACTGACGAGCAGAAAAAACACGACGATTTTGTCGACCGTATGATGGAAAAAGGCTACACGCGTAAACAGGTGCGTTTACTGTGCGAATGGTATTTGCGCGTACGTAAATCGTCTTAACATAAGTGCCCGGTGGCGCATGCCTTACCGGGCTTGCAAAACAATGTTCCGTAGGCCGGATAGCGCCAGCGCCATCCGGCACTTACAGACATGGCGAACAGTTGGCAGTACGGGGGGCTTATGACCTGGTTTATTGACCGGCGTCTTAACGGCAAAAACAAGAGCACGGTAAACCGCCAGCGCTTCTTACGCCGTTATAAATCGCAAATTAAACAGTCGATCTCCGAGGCCATTAACAAGCGTTCGGTGACTGATGTGGATAGCGGCGAATCTGTCTCTATTCCGACTGATGATATTAGCGAACCAATGTTTCATCAGGGACGTGGTGGTCTGCGCCATCGCGTGCATCCGGGTAACGACCATTTTGTGCAGAATGACCGCATTGAACGCCCACAGGGCGGCGGTGGCGGTTCAGGAAGCGGACAAGGCCAGGCCAGCCAGGATGGTGAGGGTCAGGATGAGTTCGTCTTTCAGATCTCTAAAGATGAATATCTCGATCTGTTGTTCGAAGATTTAGCACTTCCTAACCTGAAGCAGAATCAGCAGCGTCAGTTAACGGAGTACAAAACACACCGGGCAGGTTTTACCTCTAACGGTGTGCCTGCCAACATCAGCGTGGTGCGATCCCTGCAAAACTCACTGGCGCGCCGCACGGCGATGACAGCGGGTAAGCGTCGCGAACTGCATGCTCTCGAAGCGGATCTGGAAACCATCGCGAAAAGCGAACCAGCGCAGTTGCTGGAAGAGGAACGGTTACGCAAAGAGATTGCCGAACTACGGGCAAAAATCGAACGCGTGCCATTTATCGACACCTTTGATTTACGCTACAAGAATTATGAAAAACGCCCCGACCCTTCCAGCCAGGCGGTGATGTTCTGCCTGATGGACGTCTCTGGTTCAATGGATCAGTCGACCAAAGATATGGCTAAACGTTTTTATATCCTGCTGTATTTGTTCTTAAGCCGGACCTATAAGAACGTGGAGGTGGTTTATATTCGCCACCATACCCAGGCGAAAGAAGTGGATGAGCACGAGTTCTTCTACTCTCAGGAAACCGGGGGAACCATTGTCTCCAGTGCGCTGAAGTTAATGGATGAAGTGGTGAAAGATCGCTACAACCCTGCCCAATGGAACATCTATGCTGCACAGGCATCGGACGGTGATAACTGGGCTGATGATTCACCGCTATGTCATGAGATTTTGGCGAAAAAACTGCTGCCAGTGGTACGCTATTACAGCTATATCGAAATCACTCGCCGCGCTCACCAAACCTTGTGGCGTGAATACGAACATCTGCAATCAACTTTTGATAACTTTGCGATGCAACATATTCGCGATCAGGATGATATTTACCCGGTATTCCGCGAACTGTTTCATAAACAAAGTACGACCAGCAATAGTTAATCACCTAAACAAATCAGCCAGAGGTTATCTTCTCTGGCTGATTTTTTACGGGTGCTGATTTTTCATCTTATCAATATTCATCCGTTTATCCTTTTTATTTTCCCTTTACAGAGCAGCAGGCAATGTAATTGAGTTGATGACGTTGCGAACGGAAGAAGCGAAACATTTTCAGGAAACGACGACGATTTTCGCTCGTGCGTAAGCCGTTAAACACAATTTTTAGCGCCCCCGTAAGCCCTTCATCACGAACTAATCCGCGCGGCGACATCAGCGACATGTTGCCATTCTGTTGCAGGACCTGTTCGAACCCGCAGTTAAGAAATAAATCACGCCAGCCTTGTCTGGTCATTGGACTAACGTTTGATTTCACCACATCGACAAGCTGGCCCTGATCGCCCGCGCCCAGTTTCTGGGCGGTGAACATAATGTCGTGGGTGAGCAGACGCCCACCGGGCTTCAACACGCGATAATATTCGGCAATTAACTTCGCCTTCGCTTTATCGGCATACATTGTCAGCATGGCTTCGTTAATCACAACATCGAAACTGTTATCCGCAAAAGGAAGAGTGTTGGCGTTAGCAGCCATCACATGAATATGATTTTCCAGACCATTTGCCGCTACGTTATTCCTTGCATTTGACAGTGCGGTTTTATCCATATCAATGGCGTATACGGTACAGCCATAGCGTTGAACTAACTCTATCGCCGTCGTGGCCATGTTGCACGCCACTTCAAGTACCTGGCTGCCGGGCGTCAGCTGTGACTGGCTAAACAACCATTCGGTTGCTTCAACGCCGCCCGGACGCAGACGGGTTTTGCCCAGGCTGGCTAAAAATGTATGACCCGCTTTTTCAGTCGCGCTCATTGGCCTGTCTCCTTTCTATAAGTTGCATTATAAATACAACATTAAGAGTTAAAGGTGAAGCGCGCGAATGATTTTTATTACAAAATGTCCTTGCCCGTAGCGTTAGAGCGGATGTATGCCCTGTGATAGACTGAAGTATCAGACTTACAGGGCTGTAAATCATTATGAAATTGCATCATAAAGCGCTCAGGATCTTTATCTCCGTCAGCGTAATTGTTTTGACATCTTCTTTTTTGGTTTATGAGCTCATTGCCAGCGATAAAGCAATGAATGCGTACATGCGCTATATCAATGAGAAAGCCGACTCCTCGTTTCTCTATGATAAGTACACAAATCAGAGCATCGCAGCCCATCTGATGCGCACATTTTCGTCCCCTCAGGGGCCTGCTTCTCTCGAACAGCAAAAAGCACTTTGCAACGCTTTCGACAGCGTTAACGGCACTCATGGGCTCAATCTCACTAAGCGTAACTATCTGCCATTACACGGTACGTTGCAGACCACCTCAACAAAATGTAGCGAACAACTTGATGACATTTTTCTGCTGCCCTCTTTTGACCGGGCGGTCAATGTTAATCGCCAGCAGAAAGATTACGGTCAGGGATTAGGGACGCTGGAGTATAAATTTCGATATTACGTCGATCTTAAAAATAACTACGTCTATTTCTATGACCTGATCGACTCGCGGAAATTTGCGATACACAACTGGTCGTTTTTGCAAAAAGGCACGCTGGGAATCGACCAGAATGATATTGACGGTATTTTTACTGGCCGCACGGTGATCTCCAGTATTTATGAAGATAACCTGACCGAGAAAAAGGTGATGAGCTTTTTAACACCGGTTTACTACGCCAATAAGCTAAAAGGCGTGGTGATGGTGGATATTAACAAAGAGAATTTACAGAATATTTTCTATACCAGCGACCGTCCTCTCGTCTGGCGTTATCTTAACGTAACCGTCTCTGATACCAGTTCAGGTAAAGAGATCCTCGTTCATAAAAGTGAAACCGATCTGTTCCGCTATGTTCACTATGAGAAGGACATACCTGGCGGTATACGTATCACCCTCTCACTTGATGTTATGTACTTTATTGTCTCGTCCTGGAAGATATTCGCGTTCTATCTACTGGCAACGATATTGCTGTTGAATATGGTCAGAACGCATTTTCGTTTGTATCACAACGTCACACGGGAAAATGTCAGTGACGCGATGACCGGGCTCTACAACCGTAAAATTTTAACGCCAGCGCTTGAGCAGCGTTTGCAACAGTTGGTGAACACGGGAACGCTCGTGACCTTTATCGCCATTGATTGCGACAAACTAAAAGTTATTAATGATACGTTGGGGCATAAGGAAGGCGATCGCATTATCACCATTTTGGCCAAAGCTATTCAAACGTCCATTCGCAAAAGCGACTATGCCATCCGCCTCGGTGGCGATGAGTTTTGCATTATCCTCATCGATCACCCCAGTGAATTAACGCCCCGCCTGCTGGAGAGGATTCGCTATAACTTACAAATTATTGCGCAAGATAGATCAATCAGCTTCTCTGTCGGAATTTATAATATGCAGCCAAACGACACCATTGATGATGCCTACAAAGCATCTGATGCACAGCTCTACCTGAACAAACAGAAAAAACGCACCGATGCGTAATCATTTTTCTGACAGGATTTTCATTGTTGTACCAGGAGTAAGTCATGACGGAAGTAAACAAAGGTAACGCAACGCACCAGCGTTTAATCTCCCTGTTGTCAGAACACGGTGCGACCTACCGCGTAGTCAGCCATGAAGCCGTAGGCAAATGTGAAGCTGTCTCTGAAATTCGCGGTACCGCACTGGGTCAGGGTGCAAAAGCGCTGGTCTGCAAAGTAAAAGGCAACGGCGTCAATCAGCATGTTCTGGCGATCCTCTCTGCCGATCAGCAGGCGGACCTGAGCCTGTTGGCCAGCCATATTGGCGGGTTGAGAGCGTCACTTGCCAGCCCGGCGGAGGTAGATGAACTAACAGGCTGCGTATTTGGTGCTATCCCACCGTTCAGTTTTCATCCGAATCTCAAGCTGGTCGCCGACCCGCTGTTGTTTGAGCGTTTTAATGAAATTGCGTTCAATGCCGGAATGCTGGAAAAATCCGTGATCATGGATACCGCAGATTACCTGCGCATCGCGAAACCGGAATTAATCCCGTTCCGCAGAGCGGAATAACTGCCCAAGTTAGCAGTAAAAAACATCGCTTCGTGCGTTAGCCCAAAAAAAATCATAATCATTAAAAAAAGCCTGTTCCGTCACGCGTTTACGCGTACAGTAAGCAGGCTTATTTTTTCTTTTGGCAAGGAAACTACGATGTTTGATGTCACTCTGCTGATCCTGCTCGGACTGGCAGCTCTGGGCTTTGTCAGCCACAACACCACTGTCGCTGTTTCAATTCTGGTGCTGATTATTGTCCGTGTTACCCCTCTGAATACCTTCTTTCCCTGGATTGAAAAACAGGGCCTAACCGTCGGGATTATAATTCTGACCATTGGCGTCATGGCGCCGATCGCCAGCGGAACGCTACCGCCCTCCACGCTCATCCACTCCTTTGTGAACTGGAAATCACTGGTTGCTATTGCCGTTGGGGTATTTGTCTCCTGGCTTGGCGGACGCGGCGTTACGCTAATGGGCAGCCAGCCTCAGCTTGTTGCTGGTTTACTGGTGGGCACGGTACTGGGCGTGGCGCTGTTTCGCGGTGTGCCTGTGGGGCCGCTTATTGCGGCAGGTCTGGTCTCATTGATTGTTGGGAAGCAGTAGCCAGCCCGTTCAGATAACGGCCTGGTGTCTGTCCCAGGCCTTTTTTGAACATAGTGATAAATGCCGTGGTCGAATCGTACCCGAGCATTTGCGCGACCTGTTGTACATTGCGACCATCAATTAACGCCTGCAGCGCCAGAATCAGCTGGAGCTGGTGACGCCAGCGTCGAAAACTCAACCCCGTTTCTTTGACGACCAGGCGAGCAAGGTTACGTTCACTCATCGCAAATACGCTGGCCCATTGTCCCAACGTCTGCCATTGTGCAGGCTCTCTCGCCATCGTTGCGACCATTCTGCGAATTTTCGGGTGATCGGAAACCGGCAACTGCATTTGCTCCTGGGGTTGCTGCGGCAGTTCATCAAACAACACCTGCGTCAGCCGCTGGGTTGCCGGCTCCAGCCGTTGGGCATCCGTTTTGGATGCCAGCGCCAGAATAAGCTCCCGGCACAACGGAGCAATTTTCAGCGTGCAGCAACGATCGGGCATCACGACGGCCTGCGGCTCAATAAACAAAAAGCATAATTGTGCGCCAACGGTAACGTGGTTGCTGTGTGGAATTTCACCGGGGATCCACACCGCATATTGCGGGGGCACCATCCACATAGCATTTTCAACCTCACAAGTGATCGCGCCATGCAACGCCAGAATCAATTGGCCTTTACGGTGATGATGCAGCGGACTAAAAAGTTCATCTTCCCGGGCCTGAATACAAAACGCCACGGCCGCATCGTGGTGAAGATCCGGTTCATATCCATCCAGCCTCAGTCCTAACATAAAAATGTCCGATTTAAGCGATAAACTGTCATTTTAGCTTGATTCATCCATTGTGTAAAAACGCTAAGGTATCGCCTCGCCTGACGATATGAGAAAAAAATGACAAATACTCCTTCCTCCCGTGGCAAGAACGCAGCGTTGCTGATCGCGGGGATCCTGATGATTGCCACCACATTGCGCGTCACCTTTACCGGAGCTGCCCCGTTGCTGGATGCAATTCGCGCCGATTACGGTCTGAGCACTGCCCAGACGGGGCTTCTGACCACCCTGCCACTGCTGGCTTTCGCACTGGTTTCACCTCTGGCTGCCGCCGTTGCGCGCCGTTGGGGTATCGAACGCAGCTTGTGTGTCGCTATGCTACTGATTTGCGCTGGTATTGCGATACGTTCGCTGCCCTCACCAGGGTTCCTGTTTAGCGGCACCGCGATCATTGGTTGCGGAATCGCCTTGGGCAATGTGCTTTTACCCGGACTGATTAAGCGTGATTTTGCTCAGCATGTGGCGAAACTCACTGGCGCATACTCACTGACCATGGGCGCGGCAGCGGCACTGGGTTCCGCCATTGTGGTACCGCTGGCGTTGAACGGGTTTGGCTGGCGCGGTGCGCTGATGGTACTGATGGCCTTTCCGCTACTGGCGCTGATTATCTGGTTACCCCAATGCCGCCAGACGGCCAATGCCAGCTTGAGCAACTCGCGCGCGCTGCATTCCCGCGCGATCTGGCGCTCCAGCCTCGCCTGGCAGGTGACGCTGTTTCTGGGGATCAATTCGCTTATCTACTACGTCATCATCGGCTGGCTGCCCGCTATTTTGATCAGTCACGGCTACAGCGAGTCGCAGGCCGGTTCACTGCATGGTTTACTGCAGCTGGCGACCGCCGCGCCGGGATTATTGATTCCTCTCGTCCTGAACAGATTTAAGGATCAGCGCGCCATCGCCGCTCTGGTTTCATTAATGTGCGCCGTCGGCGCGGCGGGATTCGCCATAATGCCCGACCAGGCATTGCTATGGACCATCCTGTTTGGCTTTGGCTCGGGCGCGACGATGATCCTCGGCTTGACCTTTATTGGCCTGCGCGCAAGCTCAGCGCATCAGGCTGCTGCCCTCTCCGGCATGGCACAGTCTGTCGGATATTTACTGGCGGCCTGCGGACCACCACTGATGGGGAAAATTCACGACCTCAACGATAGCTGGCTGATTCCTCTTGGCGGGGTCGCCGTGTTAGCGATGCTGATGGCGGTATTTGGTTTGTGCGCGGGGCGCAATCGGGAGATCGCGAGCGCATAATGCACAGGGCAGGTTCGTGAACAACCTGCCCGTTTTTTTATCCGCGCGCGGCGCGCAGCATCGCCTGAACTAACGGCACGGGTTTTCCCGCCAGCGCTCCGCGTTCATGTTGAAAGAGCGTGCCAACATAAAATGGATGCGTCACCAGCTCAATGGCACGAATATCACCAACCTCATCCCAACCGGTCACCCGAAGATCGCCGCTTTCAAGCTCGGCGGCAAAATCCTCCGATACGCCATAGTTGCAGTGATATCCCTCGGTGATAACATCCCGCCCGTAGGCTTTGGCAATCAGCGTATTGGCCCGCAGCTCAATATCATCCGTTTTTTCTACCAGCGAGCAGGTCAATGGTGCTATCACCATTCGACCCGTGGTGTCCGTCTCGGCGTGGCCGGCATCGCTCCAGCCCAGCACGTTGCGGGCGTACTCCAGAATCGCATGCTGAAAGCCGCCGCAGGTACCCAGGAATGGGATGCTGTTTTCACGCGCGTAGCGTATCGCTATCAGCGCCCCTTCAAGATGGCGATATGGACTGCCTGGAACGACCCAGATGGCATCATAGCCAATCAAGTCCTCACTGCTGTTGATATCAGATGTAGTTAGCCAGTCGTAATCGGCCACTAATTCCAGAACGGCGGCAGCATCATCGATAGCAAGGGGAATAGCCTGGTGCGCCACAATATCGGGGCTGTAATCACCCACCAGCGCAATGCGAAGCGTATCTTTAATTGGGGAAATTTCCATTAAGCTTTCCTTGTGTCCTGACAATAAGGGACAGCATAAGGAGCCTCAGCCTACCGACTTTTTAGTGGTATCACAATCCCTTAAATTGGGAGTCAGGACAGGCAAAATGCTATAATGGTCACGTTTTACGATCTTATTTAACCGTAATAAAGTTGATGATAAATACCTGAGCGGTAGCTGAAAGGAGCGGATGAAGAGATGAAGATTCAGTGTAAACGTGTGTATGACCCGGCAGAAAAAAGTGATGGTTACCGCGTGTTGGTCGACCGGTTGTGGCCACGCGGGATAAAAAAGACTGACCTTGCTTTCAACGAATGGAACAAAACGCTGACGCCATCCTCTGAATTGCGCAAAGCATTCCACGCAGAACTGATCGATTTTTCACACTTTTCCGAGCAATATCGCGCAGAGCTGGCCCAACAGCAGCAGGAAGGAAAGCGCCTCGCAGAGATTGCCCGACAGCAAACCTTAACGCTACTGTATGCAGCGAAAAATACCCAGCAAAACCACGCACTGGTGCTCGCTGAGTGGCTACGTCAATGCTGACCGCGTATTACTTGGCCGTTGCCGGATGATCTCTACGCCAGAGTGACCATTCATCAATTACTTCCCCGTTGGGTAGTTTGCAGTCAGACTTAACACCTTGCGGAGTCTGCACCGCAATCAACGAGCCGCCCTTTTGTTCGCAATACACCGATGCTGGATTCGCCATGCCAACTTTCGGTGGCACAGGCGCTTCCGGTTCCGTGGTACACCCCGCCAGCACCAGCAAGCCGGGCAAAAAAATAGATGCCAGTTTCATATTTACTCCTGTTAAAAACCTTATCCTGGCAGGTTACCCCGACTTTCCATCTATCTCCATGTTTTCCTGTCAGCTATCCATTTTATGTTTACATTCTGAGCTGGATGGCGTGTTTCATCTTTCACCTCGATGTTCTATCATGCGGGCAACGTCAGCCCAATCATTACTCAGGAGCATTTCACCTCATGTCGGACATGATCCTTGCCAGAGTCTCACAATCCTTAGCTACGGAGCAGTCAGTTGAGAGTCTGGTTCGCCAACTTCTGGAGATGCTGGAGATGGTGACTGAGATGGAATCAACCTACCTGACCAAGGTCGATCTGGATGCCCGTCTGCAGCATATTCTGTATGCGCGTAATAGCCGCCAAATGCAGATCCCCGAAGGGCTATCCGTGCCGTGGGATGAAACGCTGTGCAAACGCGCGATTGAGGAAAACTGTCTGTACAGTGACAACGTGCCCGCACGCTGGCCGGAATGTACCGCTGCTCGCGCACTGGACATCACCACCTTTCTAAGTACTCCCGTTCATCTTCCGGACGGAACGTTTTACGGTACACTCTGCGCTACCAGCCGCCGTCAGCAGGCACTGAGCCAACGTGGAGAACAAGTATTACATCTGTTTGCCGGTCTGATCGCCCAGTCGATTCAAAAAGAGTCGCTGGTTGCTCAGTTACGTGAAGCGAACGCCGCGCTGATTGCTCACTCCTACACCGATGCCCTGACAGGGTTACCGAATCGGCGCGCAATTTTTGAAAATTTGGAGACCCTTTTTTCGCTTGCCCGCCACCTCAGGCAGAAGATAGTTGTTGCCTATATCGATTTGGATGATTTCAAACTGATTAATGACCGCTTTGGCCACGAGGTTGGTGACCAGTTCCTGATCCAGATTGGGCAGCGCCTGCTCCGTGAATGTAGTGATAATGACATTCTCGGTCGACTGGGCGGTGACGAATTTTTAGTCGTTCGCCTGTCAGCGGAAGATGAACTTGATCAGCTTATGCGTCTGCAGCAGGTGAAAAATCAGCTGCAACAGCAGATTTGCGGTGACTACCACCTGGGTGATATTCACCTGTATTATCCTGGTGCCAGTCTGGGTGTGGTGGAAATTGATCCGCTGGAGACTGATGTAAACTGTGCGCTTCATCTTGCAGACAGCGCAATGTATCAGGATAAAAAGCGTCAGGATAAAACCCCTTTTGTCGTACATTAAGCCCTGCTATGCTGGCTCGTCTTTAAATAACTCTGGTAGATAATCGTATGCGACTCGGTATTATTTTCCCTGTCATTATTTTCATTTCCGCTGTCGTTTTCTTATCCTGGTTTTTTATTGGCGGCTACGCTGCGCCGGGAGCATAACGATGAAAAAAACAACGATTATTATGATTGGCGTGGCGATCATCGTGGTTCTGGGCACGGAACTGGGGTGGTGGTAACCAAAATAAAGGCCACTTATCAGTGGCCTCTATTGTCTGTATGTTTACTTAGCTTTTGATTTTTCTGTAGATAAACAACACCACAATCGCACCGATAACCGCTACGACGAAACTGCCGAAGTTGAAACCATCAACTTTACCAAAACCAAAGAAGGTACTGATCCAGCCACCCACTACCGCACCGACAACCCCTAAGATAATGGTCATAAAGAATCCGCCGCCATCTTTACCCGGCATAATCCATTTTGCCAAAATCCCAGCGATAAGACCGAAAACCACCCATGAAATAATGCCCATAATTTTCCTCACTTATGTTTTTTAAATTAACGATTCACTCGTTGTATAAAAGCATAGCATAGCGCTGAAAAATTAAAATTTGTGATCGTCATCACTTCATATTTTCATCTTTTTCCGATGTTTCATAAGGTTATGACTGCTGACCGGTAGGCTAAATTTTTGCCGCTCCTCGTCATTAATGTCGAATCGTCAGTCATTATGCTCAACGCTTTTGCCGTCAGCCCCGTTATTGCTGGGTTTTCACTTCTGGCACACTTTATGCTTTAACAACCCGTCGCTACGACAAATCGTAGTCCGCGGTGCTTATCGCGTGGCTGCGTCTACAATTCGCGCTATTTCAGCATTTAACAGGTCTGTTATTGATGAAAAAAATCACCAGTGTTTGCCCATATTGTGGGGCCGGGTGCAAGCTCAAGCTTGTTGTCGAAAATAACAAAATCATCCGTGCCGAAGCCGCAGAGGGTGTAACGAACCAAAATCAGTTATGCCTGAAAGGCTATTATGGTTGGGACTTTCTTAACGACACTCGCCTCCTGACTCCCCGTCTGACTCGCCCGATGATCCGTTATGAAAAAGGTGGCAAATTCACGCCCGTTAGCTGGGATGAAGCCATTCGTTACACCGCAAAACGCCTGTCTGAAATCAAAAAAACCTATGGTCCTCGCGCCATCATGACCACCGGCTCCTCCCGGGGAACCGGAAATGAAACTAACTACGTGATGCAAAAATTCGCACGTGGTGTACTTCATACCAATAATGTCGATTGTTGTGCCCGCGTCTGTCACGGTCCTTCCGTTGCCGGATTACAAGAAACGTTAGGCAATGGCGCCATGAGCAATTCCATCAGCGACATTGAAAATTCAAAATGTCTGCTGATCTTTGGTTATAACTGCGCCGACTCGCACCCAATCGTAGCCCGCCGGGTAATTAAAGCTCGCCAGAACGGCGCAAAAATCATTGTCTGCGACCCACGTCGTATTGAAACCGCTCGTATTGCTGACCAACATTTGCAGTTGAAAAACGGTTGCAACATGGCTCTGGTTAATGCCTTTGGTCATGTTCTTATCGAAGAGCAACTCTACGATCGCGAGTATGTGCAAAAGCATGCGGAAGGGCTGGAAACATACTGGGAAACCGTTAAAGACTATGCGCCTGAAGCGGTTGAACATTTGACCGGCGTTCCCGCACAGCAGGTTCGTCAGGCAATGCGTACATTTGCCGCAGCACCATCGGCAACCGTAATGTGGGGGATGGGCGTCACTCAGTTTGGTCAGGCTGTTGATGTGGTTCGCGGTTTATCGAGCCTGGCGTTGTTGACCGGGAATCTGGGTCGCCCTAACGTCGGCGTTGGTCCGGTGCGCGGGCAAAATAACGTGCAGGGTGCGTGCGATATGGGGGTACTACCTAACCAGTTCCCGGGATATCAGGACGTGACCGATTCCGCAGTCAGGGAAAAATTCGCCAGCGCATGGGGCATTGACGTTAATCAGATGGATGACAAGGTTGGAACGCGCATCACTGAAGTTCCACACCTGGCTATCGAAGGCAAAATAAAAGCCTACTACATCATGGGAGAGGATCCGCTGCAAACCGAGGCCGACCTGGGCCTGGTCCGCGAAGGGTTTAACGCGCTCGATTTTATCGTCGTGCAAGACATCTTCATGACTAAGACAGCGGAAATGGCCGATGTTCTCCTGCCCGCCACCTCATGGGGCGAACATGGCGGCGTCTTTACCTGCGCCGATCGCGGCTTCCAGCGTTTTGAGAAAGCGATTGAACCCACCGCTGATGTAAAACGTGACTGGGAGATCATCAGCCTTTTGGCCAGCGAAATGGGCTATCCAATGCAGTATCAAAATAACCAGCAAATCTGGGATGAGATGCGCGAGCTGTGCCCACTGTTCTACGGCGTGACCTATGAGAAAATGGGGGAAATGGGGCATGTTCAGTGGCCATGCCCGGATCTCGATAGTCCTGGTACGCCATACCTTTACGCACACAGCCAGTTTGATACCGCCAACGGCAAAGGCAAACTGTTTGCCGCACCGTGGCGAGCGCCCGCAGAAGTTCCGGATGACAATTATCCGCTGGTACTGTGTACCGTGCGTGAGGTTGGGCATTACTCCTGTCGCTCTATGACCGGTAACTGCGCAGCGTTACAAGCGTTGGCTGATGAACCAGGATATGTGCAAATCAATACCCATGATGCCGAAAAACTCGGTATCCGTCATCGTGATCTGGTGTGGGTCAGCTCGCGTCGGGGTAAGGTCATCAGCCGTGCGGATGTATCCGAGCGCATCAATTCCGGAACGGTTTATATGACCTATCAATGGTGGATTGGTGCATGCAACGAGTTGACCCAGGATAACCTCGATCCAATCTCGAAAACGCCGGAAACCAAATATTGTGCCGTAAATATCGAGCACATTAGCGATCAGAGATGGGCTGAAAAGTATGCCGCTCAATCGTATAGCGACATGAAATCACGCTTATGTGAGGCCATTGCGTAATTCTCCACCATCGCCACCTGAGTCTGGTTACCCAGACTCAGGTCTTATCTCATTACTTTACCAAGTGAGGTTCACTGAAACGGATGGAGGCAGATTCCTCCTGCATATCCCGCTGCATAAAACCGAGGTTCATCAGAAACAGGCCAGCCATAAACGGCAGTTCGTACAATTCTTCAATCATATCGCCATATTGGGCATTGTGCAGGAAGATGGGAGCCAGCAGACGATGATGCTCTACCGTATCGGAAATCAAAAATGCGCAGGCGGTGTTCGCCAGCAGCCAGAGCGGTAGCGGTTCATTACGCACGCGTCGGACAATATCCAGGCGTAAGCGCTTCGACAACAGCACCGGCAGAATAATCATGGAAATCATTACAACAGAGATAGCTCTGAACAGAAGTTTAGGCTGCTCCGGGAAATAGTCGCGGCCCCAACTGGTGCTTCTCCCCAGCAATACCAACCACCACGCGGCTGCCCAAAGCCAAAATTGCTTCTCGCCTTCAGGTCGTGATAAAGGCCGGATATAGCCAAGGGTAAATACCGCACCAAACAGTAGCCATAGCGCCTGCCCATTTTCGATCCATCTGACGACAGTGCCGTTAAGCAGCGGAAGATTCCAGTTCGCGGTGAACGGGATCGCCACAATGACCAGTCCTAGAATAAGTGTGGGGAATGTAATTTGGGTATTCAGTTTCATAAGCGCGATGTTCTGTATTGTTACTTTTTTGCGATCATAACTCCTGTGAATGATCGACAATTAGCATTCAATGCGGATTTCTTAAGGTATTCTTAAGGAATCTTTTTTCGGACATCACTACGTTCAACACAAATAAAATAACCGCACAGCGCCTTCAAAACGCTGTGCGGTTAGTACATTAAAATTCTTTGTATTCAATCAGTAAGAGTATTTAATACCTACCATCCGCAGACTTCATGCTCATTCTCGGTATCGTACGAACGAACGGTATTGACCAAGTCTTTGACCACTTCTGCTGCCACATCCGGCACCAGTAATGTCATCGGCGCTTCTGTTTCATAATCAACAGAAACACCGTTGCTGTTATTGGTCACGGTTACGGTATAGGTTGCTTTGCCCATGATTTACTCCTTGCCGGTGCGCACGACTTTTCGTTGATTTGCACTCTCCATCAGAACTTCCGGGGCAACGAAAAAATCGATATTAAAGTAAGTGTCGTCGGTCATCACTTCGATGTTATGCCATTTTTCCGGCGGAAAAACGCCAAACTGACCGGCTTCAATAACCATCACCTCTACTGGTTCCGGACTGTGTTCATCGGCGTATCCGAGATATTTGACCGCCCCCTGCATAACCGAAAGTCGTGGATAAACCCCAGCACGAGTTCCTTTATCAAGGTGGCGTTCGAAAATTCCGGCAGGCGCGGTTTCTTTGTTCCAGAATGGTGTAGAGCGTGTATGGATATGATTCTGTGGAATTTGAAGCATTTTTCTTCCCTTTTCCAGTCGACAACCAGCGAGTCTTATTGAATCGCTGCTGTACACAGGGTACGCCTCAAAATATACATTTAAAATACCATTTATTGGTTATAACCCTACAATTATAAATGAAAAGCAAAGCGTCATATTGAAGGCCCGCCGCAACCAGCGGGCCATTGGCATCACGACTGAAGCGTGGCCAGACGAGCGGCAAAACCAACGAAAATCAGGCCGATTAGGGAATTACCCACTTTGGCCAGTTTTTTCTTCGTGCGAATATACTGCGTCACAAACGCACCGGAGAAAATAAGGAAGCTCAGATAGAAAAAGCTCACTACTTCAAGCGTAATGGCCAAAATAAAGAATGACAGCCCTGAGTGCGGTGCATTGACATCAATAAACTGCACAAAGAACGAAACATAAAACAAAATAGCTTTGGGATTCGTCAGGCTCAGAATTAATGCTCGCTTAAAAATAGCGCCAAACGGGACTTCCTCAGGTGCGGCGTCGCTTGCTTTCGATTTCAGTGTCGCATACAGGATCTTCGCACCTAGGTACAGCAGATAAAACGCGCCAAGATAGCGAACGATATTGAACAAAACAGGCGTTGTTTTGATCAATGCGGCAACACCGGCATAGGCCAAAAACATCAGCACGGCATCACCGATAAACACACCGCTTGCGGCGAGATAACCACCCTTCACTCCCCGACCGACGCTGTTCTTCAACACAAATATCGTATTTGGCCCCGGTACCAACACGATAAAAATGGCTCCCACCAGATACGTCCAGTAATTCAGAACTCCATACTCTGCGAACACGTTAACCTCTTCCTGAAAAAACACATGCACTTGCTGCGATACAATATGCTAACGAATGCATCGGGTGATGGAAAGAAAAGGTTATGAATTAAAAAACCCGCCACTGGTGACGGGTGTGTACAGATAAGGTTAGCCCGGATTAATGGTGCAGCATCTCATCCACAACCTCTTCTCCCTTCAACTGATAAGGGTAATAGGTAGGCCAGTTTTCCATCTCTTCAAGCAAAGCTGCCTGCGAGGTATTTCCCATAAAGATATGGAAGTGGCTCGATTTACGCGGCGCGATAATATGATCGCTAAATTGCACATATTTTGGCGCTTTGCTGTCAGCAGCTTTACACTCAAACAGATACCGTACACCTTTCTTGCCTGATTTATAATTCAGGATCTTATATCCGGCATAGTCGTATTTACATGATGCAACCTGATTCCCGGTATGAAACTCCATCACGCCATTTTCAATACCGATAGTGTCTACGTTGGTTGCATAGCCTGTACGGTAATACGCTTTGATTTGTTCTGCCGTTTTGCTTTTATCTTTCTCCGCTTTCTTTTTGAACACCGGATCAAGCTCGCCGCTGACCAGATACGGATAGACAGATTGCCACATGCCATCCCAGTCGGTCAGCGCCCTGTTCTGCACCTGGTTGTCATCAAATACCCCTTCAGACGCCTTTTGTTCTGCTTCACTCATTGGCGCACCATGGGAATGATGACCATGCGCCAGAACCGAACTACTGACTAAAAGCATCCCCAGAGCGATTGTCAGTTTCTTAAAACGAATAGCCAAAATTTCACCCTCAAATCAATTGCGAGTGAAATGTTATAATATAACATCACATTTAAATCAACGGCGTTGTGAAACATTTAACCGCTCTGGTGCGCGATTTTCCAACGGCTGTCAAAATGGGCCTGATACTGCGCAACAACGGCAGGTTCGTCACGAATAACTAACACATTTTCAGAGTTAGCAAATTCTGCGGATTTGGCAAAGTTGAACGAACCGGTTTCCAGCGTGTCGCCATCAATAATCATTACCTTGTCATGCTGGATGTGGTAGTGACCATCCAGTTGAACATCAACCCCATTCGCGGCAGCAAAAGCGATGGCCTTCTGGCTCACCTTACCCTGGTTTCGTTTCTTATCGATAACAGCCCGAACCACAACGCCTCTCTTTTCAGCGTTGACCAATGCCTGAACAATATCTGCAGACTGAAATGAATAAGCCATCATATCGATGCTGTGCTGCGCATGGTTGATTGAATCCAGCACTAAAGCCCGAGCCGACCCTTCCGGTGAAAAACCCACCTGAAAGGAAGCATGTGCTGCAAAAGCACCCGCCCCGTACATTAGCGCAGCCACAGCGATAGTTTTTACGATCACGTTAGTTATTTGCCTGAAATGCGAAAGAGACCTAAGAGAGTAGCGCTCGCGTGCAGATCTGATCAAGCAGTGCCTGCTGATGACTGATAATGAGCATACCCAATGGCCGACGCTGAGATTCTTCAAGCAGCAGCGCCCAGATATCCCGTTGAATAGAAGGATCAAGCTGGGCAGTAATTTCATCGGCAATAAGAAAACGTGTCCGCGGGTCCAGCGCGCGAAGTAAAGCAATTCGCGCCAGTTCACCACCAGAAAGTTGTCCGGGACGGCGGGTTAACCACTCTGGATTGATGTGAAGACGGGTAAGCATTGCAGCATCCGGTCGCCATGCATCATACACCGCATCACCGGTGCTGCGTCGGGGGTTAAAAGTTAATTCCGGATGCTGTGGCACCAGTTGCACCGGGCAATACTGGTGCATCGGCAAAGGTTGGTCATCAACCAGAATGTCACCGGAAGTTGGTTTCTGCCAGCCCGCCAGCACGCGTCCCAGCGTCGTTTTGCCAGTTCCACTGGGCGCACAAATCCCAATACGTTCTCCAGGGCGTAGAGAAAAGGTCAGATTTTGCCACAGAACCTTTTCCCCCTGACGGATTGTTACATCACGACAGCACAGCATCGCGCTCTCCAAAAAGTTGATTTCTTTCAGGCAGCGCCCGCCATTGTCGTTGCAGGTGTTCGCTAATCTCTCCGCGTAACAGCTGTTCCCGGCTGACGTTATCCGACACCCTTCCCTGATGCAGAGCGACAATACGATCCGCATGGCGGGCCGCCAGCGTGAGGTCATGCGTTACCCATAAAACGCCAGCCCCTTGCTCACATTGCTCACGCAACTGTTCAAGCAGTTGATTAGCGAGAGGTGCATCAAGCCAGGCGGTAATTTCATCCGCCAGAATATAGCGAGCCTGACTCAGAGACGCGTGACAGGCCAGAACACGTTTTGCCATACCGCCTGAAAGCTGACGCGGAAAAGCATCTAATACGCGACTTTCCAGTCGGCTACGCTGGAGCAATCGTTCAATTTTTCCGGCACTCCATTGCTGGTCAGAAAGCTGGCATGCCCTGCGCAGATGCTTTTCAATCGAGAGCAGCGGGTTAAGTGCCTGAATACCTTGCGGGACGTAGCTAAAGGTATTGCCACGACATTTGCGAATGTCATCACTGTCCAGCGTTTTACCTTCCAGGGTAATAACGCCGTTGAAACGCAAATTGTCTGGTAAGAGATCGAGCAGACATTGCAGCAATAGGCTTTTACCTTCTCCACTTCCTCCAACTAGCGCCACCATCTGACCAGGCGCTACGTCGAAAGAGATATCCTGCAACAGCGAAGACCAGTTTTTCGCGCCATACCAGCGATAACGCGCCACGTCCAGTGAGACCTGCCTTAAACTCAACATGCGTCACCTCGTAACCATAAACGATGCACCGCCCTTGCGAGCTGATCGAATAACATCACCAGACTGAACAGCATCAGTCCAGGAAACAGCACTAACCACCAGTCGCCATGACTGATAAACCTCAGCGCATCCGCCAGCAGCAGGCCCAGCGACGGTTCATGCGGTGCCAGTCCAAAACCGAGGAAGCTTAACGCCGCGCTGTGCAACACTGCATGGGGAAACATCAGCAATGTTCCCGTTAGCCACTGGGGTAACAACGCCGGTAGATAGTGATGCCGCCAGCAGTAAAAATGGCCGTGCCCCAGACGCCAGGTCAACGTCAGATAGTCACTGTGGGCCACGCGCTGCGCTTCAGCACGCAGGATTAGCGCCAGACGCGGCCAGTGCGTTAGTGCAACCGCCATGATTACCCCGTTTTTCCCGCCGCCCAGCGTAAAACAGATCAAAATAAGCAATAGCAGATGCGGCATCGACAGCATGGCATCAGTTATAAGGCGCATAAGCACATCCAGACGCGGATGTATGCGCGAAACCGCCGCCATCATTAACGCAATCAAGCCACTGCACAACGCCGCACCAATACCAATTTGCAGACTGGTTAGTGCCCCCTGAAAACAACGGATCCACAGATCGCGACCAAGATTATCGGTGCCAAACCAATACATCGCATCAGGTGGAAGATGACGGGCAAGCAGATTAACGCTCAACGGATTATCCAGCATTGCGGCACCATACACTGCAATGAATAACAGGCAGCTGAAAGAGAACAAAAGACGAATTAGCGTCGGCGTCGGGTTATAGAGCATCAGGTCGCTCCAGAGCACGGTTCAACATACGGACAAGCCAGGTAGACAGCGAATTGCCAATGAACACCAGTACGGTACTGAACAACACAATCCCCATCAGTAACGGCAGATCGCCGCGTAATCCGGCATCAATGGTGGCCTGCCCCAGTCCTGGATACGCGAAGACTTTTTCGGCCAATAGTGCACCTCCCAGCAGTTCTCCCAGTGAGGCAAACTGCAAACACAGCGCAGGCGTAATTGCATGACGCAGAACCTGATGGCGTAACAGTGACCAGCCTTTATCTCCCTGGGAACGTGCAAAACGGACAAATTCGCTTTTCATTACGCTGGCGATGCTTTCCCGCGTATGAAGCGTAATTTGTCCCAGTCCCAGCAAACTGAGCGCGCAAACGGGAAGCACCAGATGGCGCAGACGCTCGGTCAGCATGGCCATATCGCCGCTGTTACCCGGCTCCCATGCGCAGCAGACCGGAAATACCGGCCAGCGCACGGCAAATAACGCCAGCAGCAACATGCCAATCCAGAAGGTCGGCAACGAGGAGAGCAGATAGCTGAGGCGACAGATTGCTTTGTCCGGCCAGCGATTCAGGTAGCGACCCGCGACAAACCCCATTGCCGTTCCCAATATGCCGGAGAGTAGCCACGCGCCGCCAAGCAGCGTAAACGAGGTGGAAAAGCGTTCCTTGATCACGCTGGCAACCGGCGCATTAAACAACATGGAATAGCCGAGATCGCCCTGCAATACCCGTAAAAACCAGTGACCAAAACGCTCCCATAGCGGCTGGTCCAATCCCCAGCGAGCAGCAATGCGTGCATATTGCTCCGGCGGCACATGCAGGAGATCGTTGCCAATATAAGCGCGAATCGGATCGACTGGAGAAAAGCTGAGTAGCACAAAAGTGCCAGCCGCAACCAGCACTAATAACACTATCAGCCGTAGAAAATGGCCCACAACAGATTTCATCAACGGCAGGTCCAGGTCCATTCGTCTAGATTATTGAGCAGTGACCAGCTACCGTGAATCTCCGGTGCGCCTTTGCCTAAATCAATACACGGATTTGCCAGGTAGGTGTGCTGAATATTCAGCAGCCATGCCCAGGCAGCATCGCCCTGCACGCCAGCCCCTTGCTTGCCATCCCACTCCACCTGTTGCCAGAAAGGCAACGCCTTTTGCCAGTCTGGGGCGTCGATAGCCTGTTTAAGATGCTGTTCAACAACAGGATTGCTGTAATAGCCTGGGTTGTAATATTCCACGCCCGCGGCCTGATTACTGTAATGATGGAAAAGCTCCATCGGATCCAGACTTCCCCAACCAAATAGTGTCGGGTTCGCATGCATGTGACGCTCAACAGTTTCCCAGCTTCCGGACTGTAGTGATACCTGAATTCCCAACGGTTCCAGCATCGCACGTACGGCCTCAGCTAAATCCCGGCGCGTACTGTCACCGCTGGCGTACCATAAAGTCAGTCGAGCCTCTTTGCCGTCTTTCACTCGCACGCCATCTTTACCTACCTTCCAGCCGGCTTCTTCCAGAATCGTACGTGCTTTTTCACTGTCACCATCTTTGAACGCAACGGATTGCCCCTGCCACGGCAGCCCCTGCACTGCGCTATACGCAGGAATCGCATGACCTTCCATGACCTGATCGGCAAGCTGCTTACGATCGATGGCATAGTTGATGGCGCGCCTGATGGCAACATCGGCCGTGATATCGTTCCCAATCGGATAGCCATTGGCATCTTTTTTACCTGCAGGAACCATCGGGAACACAATGCCCCGGTTTTCCACGCTATCGCGTACCCAAAGTTTCAAATTTGTCTGCTGAGGAGCGACCGCCATCGACGGCGCGATACGTACGAGTCCCAGTTGGCCACTGCGCGCTGCGGCATAAGCGTTATCTTCATCAAGGAAGACAAACACCAGCTTACTAAAATCATTTTTCTTACCGGCATACCAGGGGTTAGCCTCCACGATCAACTGCTGTCCCGGCTGAAAACTCACCAGCCGATAAGGACCCGCGCCAATCGGATTTTTGGCAAATGTTTTTTCGTCATACCGTTTCGCCGGAACAATACCCAAAGAACCCAGCACATTCACAAAGGTGCTCTGTGGGCTATTTAGCGTAATTTCTACCGTGCGATTATCTTTCAGGCTGGCATGGGTGAAGTTTCCCATGTCGATTTTGCCGCCGCTTTTTGCTGCTTTGTTATAGGTGAACACCACATCTTCAGCGGTTAGCGGGGAACCATCAGAGAATTTAAGGTCAGGTTTTAACGTCAATGTCCAGGTTTTGCCGTCTGCGCTGGTCTCTACTTTTTCCGTCAGCAGGTTTCCCCAGCTCATATCTGCATTTTGTTTTAATAATGGTGCATGCAAAAGCAAATAGCTGCCATGACTCCAGCCCAGCATCGGGTCAAACCCTTCCGTTGGTTCTGGTCCAATTGCCAGTTTTAACGTCTGCCCTTCGCTCGCATTTTGCGCGGCAAGAAGTGGTGAGGTTAATGCGAGAGTCAATGCGCACGTAAGCAGTGCCAGCTTGCCTTTGATCATTATGTTATCCAGATTTACGTTATTTTTATGCCGCATAACGATTTACCGTCGTTAAGCAGTCTCCTGGGGAATGGATTATGGCGGACAGAAATGATGAAAAAAATGATGCGGCGCAGAAAAGTATGACGATTTTCTAAAATTATCATACTTTTTTCTGATACTCCGTTATGAGTACGATGTGAATCTCAGAAAATAGGTTAATCCCTCGCCATTTATTCACAGGAATATTAATCCCGAACTAATAATTGCCTGTGCGGACTATTGTCCCTTCCTGCTAATTCCTTATCTAAAACTCATGACAATTTATGTATATTTATTCAAGAAAAACACCAGAAGTGACAAGTTATGTAAATTTGTAATGATAATTATTTGTATTATCATTTCCATCAATTATCTTACTGCCTTTGAATTTTTAACAAAGGAAGTTTGACTATGCGTTTAAAACCTGTTGCCTCTGTCGTTCTGTCCTGTTTAGGATTTTCCAGCCCCCTGGTATTTGCTGAAGATGTCATGGTGGTAACCGCTTCCGGTTATGAAAAGAAAATCACCAATGCCGCCGCCAGCGTCTCTGTTATTTCTCAGCAAGAGTTACAAACCAATAAATATAATGACTTAGGTGAAGCCCTGCGTTCTGTTGAAGGGGTAGATGTTGAAAGCAGCACCGGTAAAACCGGCGGTCTGGAGATCAGCATCCGTGGCATGCCTGCCAGCTATACCTTGATCCTGATTGACGGTATTCGTCAAAACGGCAGCAGCGACGTAACGCCAAACGGTTTCTCTGCCATGAATACCAGCTTTATGCCCCCACTGGCGGCGATCGATCATATTGAGGTGATCCGCGGCCCGATGTCGACGCTTTATGGGTCCGACGCAATCGGTGGCGTGGTGAATATCATCACCAAAAAAAGCACCGATAAATGGAGCACTTCCATCAATACCGGCGTTAACCTGCAAGAGAGTAATAAATGGGGTAACAGTACGGTCGCCAACTTCTGGTCAAGCGGCCCGTTGATTGCGGGCGTATTGGATATGCAGGTTCGGGGGAGCACAACCCAGCGTCAGGGTTCCAGCGTCACCTCCCTCAGCGATACCTCCTCCACCCGCGTACCTTATCCTACCGAGTCGGAAAACTATAATATTGGCACGCGTCTCGACTGGAAAACCAACGAGAACAATACGTTATGGTTAGATCTCGACTCCGCCAGACAGCGCTATGACAACGATGACGGGCAGTTGGGCAACCTGACAGGGGGGTATGATAAAACGCTACGCTATGAGCGTAACAAAGTGACCCTCGGCCACGATACAGCCTTAACGTTCGGCACCTGGAAATCCTCCCTCGGCTGGAATGAAACCGAAAACAAAGGCCGGCAATTGGTATCTTCCGCACTCACGCCAGAGAACGCAGGCCGGGCCGGTGACGCGCGTGAACTGAAGAACACCAACGTCATTCTTGACTCAGTGCTGCTGACGCCATTAGGTGATTCACACCTCTTAACCCTTGGCGGAGAATACTGGGATGCACGGATGAAAGATGGTGTGGTGCTGGCCAATACCGGCGAGACGTTCCATCAAAAAACGTGGGCAGCCTATGCGGAAGATGAATGGCATATTCTCGACTCGCTGGCCTTAACCGCAGGAACACGCTATGAGCATAACGATGTCTTTGGCGGTCATCTCAGCCCGCGTGCCTATATGGTCTGGGACGTTTCCGACGCCTGGACGCTCAAAGGCGGCGTGACGACAGGATATAAAGCACCATCACTAAGCCAGTTGCATAACGGGATCAGCGGTGTAACCGCACAGGGAACGGTGAATACGGTCGGTAACCCGGACCTCAAACCTGAGGAAAGTATCAGCTACGAAACCGGGCTGTATTACGAGAACGACGCCGGGCTTAACGCCAACATTACCGGCTTCTATACCGAATACAAAAATAAAATTGTCTCATATTCTATCGATGATAATACCAACAGCTATACCAACAGCGGCAAGGCAAGAACCGATGGCGTTGAATTTGCCAGCACCTTCCCTCTATGGTCGGATGTGCTGACCTTATCTCTCAACTACACCTACACTCAGAGCAAGCAAAAAGATGGTGACAATAAAGGCGCGCCATTAAGTTACACACCAAAACATATGGCTAACGCCCGTCTGAACTGGCAGGCAACGGAAGATATGAACGCCTGGCTCAGCGCACGTTATCGCGGCAAAGCCCCACGCTTTACCGAAAATTACGACAACCTTAGTGCGGTACAAAAGGCCGTCTATGACGATAAAGGCGCTGATTTAAAAGCCTGGGCCGTTGTCGACATGGGGATGTCTTATAAGCTGACCAAAGATCTGACGCTTAATACGGCGGTTAATAACGTGCTGGATAAAGACTTTAGTGAGGTCAAATTGTACCAGGTGGGCCGCAATAGCACCTACGCAGGTGATTATTATCAGACTGCACAATCCACTACCGGATACGTAAACCCTGGTCGTAACTACTGGGTATCTTTAAATTATCAGTTCTAATTTTATAAGATCCTGCTGGTCGGGGCACACTAATACCCCGACCAGCAGAATATTATTGAGAGAAGACACAAGATATAATCATCATCTTATTTTAACATATAAGAATATTTAAACAATTAATACAGAAATACCCCTTCCTGCACCATTAGATATAATGCCAAAACAATAATCCCGACGATACCGCCTAAAAACAGGACTGCGGCAATCGCAAGCTGATTGCGATTTGTGTTCTTCGCTTTGCTTCGCACATCCAACTTATTTTTCGCCGCTTTGTGACTTGAATCACGCTCCATCGCGAATGTTATATCTGCCATACCATTATCCAGTTGCTGTATATGAAAACACAAATAACCACCACATCGATAAGGGTATAGATTTTAAATAACAGAATCCGAGATTTGCCTCACGATAAAGATAATCGTCGGATTTTTGCTACCGAAGCAGATTTCATGCTCACTTTTCATCAATTAGGTTATCTTGTATTTATTCGACAAAAACCTTCACTTTAGGCTTTGACAGCAGAATCATGACGAACTCAGTGAAGGTTACTGGTTTATAGAAATAGTACCCTTGCAGGAAAACAATGTTGTTTTTGTTGAGATAATCAAGCTGAGCCTTCGTTTCAACCCCTTCAGCAACGATGCTTAAAGACAGCTTGCGCGCCAAGTCGAGAACACAATCCAAAATTCGGGTTGAATCGGGAAGCTCATTTACCCTTCCCACAAAGCTCTGATCGATTTTAATGTAATCAATGTGCAGGTCATGCAAATAAGAAAGCCCAGAATAGCCCGTACCAAAATCATCCAGCGCAATCACAAAGCCATTCTCATGCAGGATATTGAGCCTCTGCACAAGATCTTCATCCACATCTAACGGCTCGCGCTCAGTAACTTCGATTACCAGATTGAGGTCATCGCGGTTAAAGCTATCCCTGTAATGCAGGCACTCCTGCACGAATGTAGGGGATGTGATATGGGATGCGCTGAAGTTAATGCCGACATGGAAGCCGGATGGCAGTTTGCTGGCAATGGCGTTCATGTTTTCCGCGACCTGCCTCATTAGGCTTTGAGTTAGTGGCACTATCAGGCCTGATTTTTCAGCGACGGGAATGAAGGAAGCTGGAGAGATATACCCGGCTTTTGGATGTTTCCATCGGGCCAGCACTTCAACACCGCGTAACGTCCCCTCGCGACCATTTACGATAGGTTGATAAAAAGGCACGATCTCTCCTTTTACTATCGCCCTGCGCAACGTTTCTTCAGGGGTATCGTTCTTGTTCAGATACTTATCAATGGCATAAGCGGCTGCAAAAGACATTAACAGGATAAAAACCAGAATCCCTGAACCCTGTGTAACCAGCTTTTTTGCACTAAACAGTGGCGGTTTATTATAAATAATACTGAACGGATACTTTGCGGAATTAAGTTGACCAGACGCACGTGCGCTTGTTGTAACGGTTTTCACATCGCCCAATAAACCAAGTACGTTGTCACCCACCAGCAATGAGTATGCTACTCCCTTTAACGGAACTTTCAGAGCCCCTCGAATATGCACCCCACTAATAGTGACAATAATACGACTGGTTTGAAAACGAGTTTGATACAGCAGAACAGGTATCTCATTTTCCGTATTTCTTGCGGGAGTCAGCAACAAATTTGTATCAGCAATTACGGGGATTTGCTTAAGTAAAATCCTATTCCCCGGCAATGACGTACACCAAACCTTCCCCTGCCGGATAATGATCAGCGTTCGCAAATGAGGGCGAAGTGCAGCTTCGGTTCCAAGTTGGTATTGTCCCTCCAGATCACATTTTTTTTCAGCAATATGCCTTGCGGTACGGGTTGCCTGGAAAGCTTCATCAAGTATGTTATCCATATTTTTAACGGCATATCGGGCTCCTCCAAGGGTTTCTGTCGAAGATGAATACCAAAGCTGCATATTAAGAATAAAAACACCGATCAAAAAAAGACACACCGCAGCGGTTACCGGTAAAAGTGCTTTGCGCATTCTCATGTCCTGTAGCGAAAACTGATCAGTCGTTGCGATGAGCATTGACGTGTTCTAATTTATCTCTACAGAGCATGGTAGACAGAAACAAAAGTCGCCATGCGCCCAGTCACATTTCCTCAATAACAACGTAACTTACTAATTTATTGATAAAATCATTACTGAAATTTGCAGTACAAAACCGGCGTTGCACCTCATCCAATTTTGCTATCATAGGAATGCACTAATAAGAGGTAATCAAATGAAAATCTTTATCACTGACAATGACGGGCACCTGATTCCTGTTGACGGAAAAAGCGTTGTCATCGAATTGAATAGTGGCGGAACCATCGAGATCGCCGAGGAGTACAGTCGGGACGATGTTCCTGAGGGCATTAATCTGTGGGGCGGACGAGAACCATCCCCTTCACTCTCTTTCGAGGAAATCAAAGCCAGAACAGAAGGCCTGGGAGTTTACCCCATCGCAGCCAACGCTCTGCATGTATTTCCGTACAAACTTTCATCAAAAGAATGATCGCACACAGCAGACGAAGCGTTTTTCTCAAACCAAAGTAAGGCCATGGTTATCAAAAAAACTCTGGCTTTGGGGGAAGTCAGTTCGCCGATATCTGTTACTTTCTGATTGCAGCCCATGCTGGCGCTGCATTATTTCATCACTATATACAGAAGGATAATACGCTTTTGAGAGTGATGCCTGAGCAAAACCATTTGAATAATTAATAGATGATTAAAATATTAAGAACATAAGCACTCAAGACCGTATGTGCGTGTTCTTAAATATTAATCGTCATCATGATGCTTATGTTTCTTGTGATCACTCATAGCCTCTTTGAAAGCATCCGCTTGTGTATTAGCTGCCTGCAGTCGACTCATATTAGCACTGTAATTATTCCAATATTCTTTTTCTTCGTGATAACAAACATCACGGCTAATTCCCTTCGCTTCGCACTTTGCTAAGCGTTGTTCTTCTGATACACAACCAGACATCAAGGAAACAGCAGAAAACGCAACCAATATTATCATTAATTTATTCATATAAATAACCTTAGAATGTCCAGCCGGCGCCGACTACAATACTATTAGCTTGTGCGCCAAAGACCTTAGAACCTTCATAGCCTGCATCAACAGTGAAACCTGCAATGGGGATAAACTGAATACCAGCGCCATAGGCAAAACCTGTAGAAGTGTCAGTTTCACCATTAGCTTTGATCGCACCTCTCCCAATACCCGCCATTACATAAGGTTTTACCACATCATTTACTTTATAACTTGCGCCGACTAATGCAGAACCATAACCACGATCTATATCATTATCGTCATTTGCTGAAATGGTTAAGGATGTCATAACACCAAAATCACTCTCATCTGGGGTATAACCATATTTAGCGTTAAAACCATTAAGGTTCTGTCCATCTGTCCGGGTATGTACATAACCGCCGGTGACTACGCTTTCTCCTGCATAAACTGTCATAGCAAAACATAATGTAACAGCCACTAAACCTGTTTTTAAACTTAGCATTTTAATAACCATTTTCATCATCAACTAATAGTAAGTAACACACATAATAAGGAATCATGCTTTGAGTTTTATTTCTCAAGCATGTTGCCAACAGAAAAACAGAAAGGTAAAAAAACATCAATCGGAGAAAATGTTCTTTTTTGGACATTACTAATATTCAGAATAATCAACTGTCATAACACGCTGATAAAAATGGATTTAAAATTAGAGCAAAAAAAATCTTAAAATGCTTATTCCTTTTACATATTCCCAATATTTTCCTTATTGTTAAAATGATTATTTCCCATCTGATAATCAATAAGATACAAACACCACTCAATTATAGTTAGTTCTCATACCCGAATAGAGTTAAATAAAGAAATATTGACAGCCATGGAAATTTTTATCAAAAAATAAAATTGTAATGGCAAAGATAAAAATTTGTTCTTCAGTGCTATTTAAATGAGTTTAATAGTATGAGCGCCAGGAAAGCATTTTGCAGGTAAAAAAAACGGGAACCTCTCGGCTCCCGTTCTCATACAACCCAAGATCTGGATTACATGTTTTCGATGATCGCGTCACCAAACTCTGAACATTTCAGCAGCTTAGCGCCGTCCATCAGACGTTCGAAGTCATAGGTTACGGTTTTCGCGTTAATCGCGCCTTCCATACCTTTAACAATCAGGTCAGCCGCTTCTACCCAACCCATGTGGCGTAACATCATTTCAGCAGACAGAATGATGGAACCTGGGTTCACTTTATCCTGACCTGCATACTTCGGTGCAGTACCGTGGGTTGCTTCGAACAGAGCGCATTCGTCACCAATGTTTGCACCCGGCGCGATACCAATACCACCCACCTGTGCGGCCAGCGCATCGGAGATGTAGTCACCGTTCAGGTTCATACAGGCAATCACGTCATACTCAGCCGGGCGCAGCAGGATCTGTTGCAGGAACGCATCGGCGATAACGTCCTTAACCACGATCTCTTTACCGGTTTTCGGGTTCTTGATTTTCACCCATGGACCGCCGTCGATCAGTTCACCACCGAATTCTTCACGTGCTAACTGGTAACCCCAGTCTTTGAACGCGCCTTCGGTGAACTTCATGATGTTGCCTTTGTGTACCAGGGTAACTGAATCACGATCGTTGGCGATGGCGTATTCAATCGCTGCACGCACCAGACGTTTAGTCCCTTCTTCAGAACACGGTTTGATACCAATGCCGCAATGTTCCGGGAAGCGGATTTTCTTCACGCCCATCTCTTCGCGCAGGAATTTAATCACTTTCTCAGCATCGGCAGAGTCAGCTTTCCACTCGATACCCGCGTAGATATCTTCGGAGTTTTCGCGGAAGATGACCATGTCGGTCAGTTCAGGGTGTTTAACCGGGCTTGGTGTGCCCTGATAATAACGCACCGGACGCAGGCAGACATACAGGTCAAGTTCCTGACGCAGAGCTACGTTCAGAGAGCGAATACCGCCGCCAACAGGGGTGGTCAGAGGGCCTTTAATGGCAACACGATATTCACGAATCAGATCTAAGGTTTCAGCAGGCAGCCAGACGTCCTGGCCATAAACCTGAGTGGATTTCTCGCCGGTGTAGATTTCCATCCAGGAGATTTTACGCTCGCCTTTATAGGCTTTCTCGACAGCAGCATCGACAACTTTGATCATCGGTGGGGTTACATCAACGCCGATACCGTCGCCTTCAATGAACGGGATAATCGGATTTTCAGGAACGTTGAGTTTGCCGTTTTGCAGGGTGATCTTCTTACCTTCCGCCGGAACAACTACTTTGCTTTCCATTCACCTCTCCTTCGAGCGCTTCTGGTTCTGCTCGTCTGTCATCACGCTGCATGTGCGTTTGCGTCCTGCTACACGGATGCGTTAGAGCAACTTTTTGTTAATGATTTGTAATGAGCGTGTCAATACTACCCTATTGTTCGCCGCCATGAAAGACACTCGTTCTTAGGCTATAATGCGGCAATTGATATAATCTGAAAATACCATGCAAAAAACTTCTTTTAGAAATCACCGGGTTGAGCGATTCAGCTCACGACAAGTCACTAAGCAGCGTAAAGAAAACCAGCCAAAACGCGTGGTTTTGTTCAATAAACCCTACGATGTTTTGCCACAATTTACTGACGAGGCTGGCAGAAGCACGTTAAAAGATTTTATTCCCGTGCCGGGAATTTATGCGGCGGGCCGTCTCGACCGGGACAGCGAAGGGCTTTTGGTGCTAACCAATGACGGCGCGCTGCAGGCGCGGTTAACGCAACCCGGTAAGCGTACCGGGAAAATTTATTACGTCCAGGTTGAAGGCGAGCCGACAGCAGAAGCGCTGGACGCCCTGCGTAACGGAGTAACGCTCAATGATGGTCCCACGCTACCCGCAGGCATTGAAGTAGTAGAGGAACCCGTATGGCTGTGGCCGAGAAATCCGCCGATTCGGGAACGGAAAAACATTCCCACCAGCTGGTTGAAAGTTACCTTATATGAAGGTCGCAACCGTCAGGTACGTCGTATGACAGCGCATGTTGGATTTCCTACGCTGCGCCTCATCCGCTATGCCATGGGGGATTACACGCTGGAAAATCTTGCTAACGGCGAGTGGCGGGAACTGAAATCGTAACCGTACGGTTTAACGTGAGTGTTAACAGGGAAGAATGAAAAAAATGGATAAGCAGCTTTTTGCAGCATTCATCCTGCTCGGCGCGTCACCGTTTTGTTCAGCAAAACTGGACTGTGAGACGATTGCCGGAACAGCAGCCGGAGAGGCAAACTATCTTTATGAGTCTGCCAAAGTAAAAACCGACTCACGCCTGCATTTCTATTCTGCACCAGCAACAGAGTGTCAACTCCCCGCGTTCATGGTCAATGGCGACACCGTCGAGGTGCTCAGGAGTTCACAGCGCTACAAAAGCACGGGCATGCTTTCCAAAGATGAACCTTATCGTTACGTACGTTATCGGGACGCTAAAGGAACCTTCGCCACAGGCTGGGTCTCGGTAGTTGGGTTAACGCCGTTATCCAGTCCGCTTGCAGTAAGCGCGTCTTGCCAGACATGGGCAAATAAAGCGATGTCGCAGCGCGGGTTCTTACCCTCCTCCTCCGCAAACCACTATCAGGTAACAGGAGACACCCACGCATGGTTCTATGCGATGCCAACCGAACAGTGTCGCAGCCCGTCCGTATTTTTAGTGCCCGGCGACCTCGTCTCTGTACAAGAACAATCCAACGATGATTTTATGGAAGCGGTCTATTACACCACCGATCGCCAAATCATACGCGGCTGGTTAAAAAAGTCGCAGTTACAGGCTATAAACAGCGGTGACCACTATCGCGGCGACATCAACCCGTTGTCGACAGACAAAGCAACAAGAGTCGCCACCCTTGGGCTACGTCACGACCACCAATGTATCTTTTATGAAAGCTGGAATGCTAAAAAGGCCATTGAAATTATCGTGCGCGAGGATCATCAAACCGCATTGTGCCGTGGAGGGGCCGACCCACAAACGTCACCTCCCGTGGCTTATACCAGTATCGACAAGGCCAGCGGTGAAATTAGCTGGCCTGATGTTACCGAAGGATTTGCTGAGGAATAAGGGGAAAACATGTTCAAACCGCACGTCACGGTCGCCTGCATTGTGCATGCAGAAGATAAATTCTTAGTCGTTGAAGAAACGATCAATGGCAAAGCCTTGTGGAATCAGCCTGCAGGACACCTGGAAGCCGATGAAACGCTGGTGCAAGCCGCAGCACGCGAACTGTGGGAAGAAACGGGCATTAAAGGGCAGCCGCAGCATTTCATTCGTATGCATCAATGGATTGCGCCGGACAGAACGCCCTTTTTGCGTTTTCTTTTCTCTATCGAGCTTGCCAATATGTGCGCTACAGAACCCCATGACAGCGATATAGATTGCTGTCGCTGGGTCAGCGCAGAAGAGATTTTCTCTGCGCCAAACCTGCGTTCGCCGTTGGTTGCAGAGAGTATTCGCTGTTATCAGAGCGGACAGCGCTACCCACTGGCCATGATCGGCGAATTTAACTGGCCGTTTACAGAGGGTGTCAAGTAAAGGGCTGCGTGCTAGAATATGCCGCCTTGAAGTTCAATGTCGTGAGTATTCCTATGTCTGAAAGCCCAAAAAAAGTGATCGTCGGCATGTCCGGCGGTGTCGATTCCTCCGTTTCTGCCTGGCTGTTACAACAACAGGGTTATCAGGTAGAAGGCCTGTTCATGAAGAACTGGGAAGAGGACGATGGCGAGGAATACTGCACAGCGGCCGCCGACCTTGCGGATGCGCAGGCTGTCTGTGACAAACTCGGTATTGAACTGCATACCGTCAACTTTGCCGCAGAATACTGGGACAACGTCTTTGAACTGTTCCTTGAAGAGTACAAAGCGGGCCGTACGCCGAACCCGGATATTCTGTGCAATAAAGAAATTAAGTTTAAAGCCTTCCTTGAGTTTGCCGCAGAAGATTTAGGTGCCGATTACATCGCCACCGGTCACTACGTGCGTCGCGCGGATGTCGACGGCAAAAGCCGCCTGCTGCGTGGGCTCGATGGCAATAAAGACCAGAGTTATTTCCTCTATACGCTCGGCCATGAGCAAATCGCGCAAAGCCTGTTCCCGGTCGGTGAACTGGAAAAACCGCAGGTGCGTAAAATTGCAGAAGATCTTGGTCTGATTACGGCCAAGAAAAAAGACTCCACCGGCATCTGCTTCATTGGCGAACGTAAGTTCCGCGAGTTTCTTGGTCGTTACCTGCCGGCTCAGCCAGGCAAAATCATCACCGTTGACGGCGAAGAGATTGGCCAGCATCAGGGGCTGATGTACCACACTCTGGGTCAGCGTAAAGGTCTGGGTATTGGCGGAACGAAAGAAGGGACAGAAGATCCATGGTATGTGGTGGATAAAGACGTTGAGAACAACATTCTGGTTGTCGCTCAGGGTCATGAACATCCACGTCTGATGTCCGTTGGGCTGGTGGCGCAACAGCTGCATTGGGTCGATCGCGAACCGTTCACCGGCACCATGCGCTGCACGGTGAAAACCCGCTATCGTCAGACCGACATTCCGTGCACCGTTAAGGCACTGGATGCTGAGCGTATTGAAGTCATTTTCGACGAGCCAGTCGCGGCGGTCACGCCGGGTCAGTCGGCTGTCTTTTACAATGGCGAAGTGTGCCTCGGCGGCGGCATTATCGAACAACGATTGCCTCTGCCGGTATAATTACTTACACATTTGATACAAGGAAGCAGTGAACGTGGCAAAGAATTATTATGACATCACCCTCGCCCTGGCAGGCATTTGTCAGTCGGCACGCCTGGTGCAGGAACTGGCGCACCAGGGGCATTGTGATGCCGATGCATTACACGTTTCACTGAACAGTGTCATCGACATGAATCCCAGCTCTACGCTGGGCGTGTTTGGCGGCAGCGAAGCCAATCTGCGTCTTGGCCTTGAAACGCTGCTTGGCGTACTGAACGCCAGCAGTCGTCAGGGACTGAACGCGGAACTCACCCGCTATACGCTAAGCCTGATGGTGCTGGAGCGTAAGCTGTCAGCGGCCAAGGGCGCTATGGACACGCTGGGAGACCGTATTAGCGGCTTGCAGCGCCAACTAGACCATTTTGATTTGCAGTCAGAAACGTTGATGAGTGCGATGGCTGGTATTTATGTTGACGTCATCAGCCCACTCGGCCCGCGTATTCAGGTCACGGGTTCCCCGGCCATCCTTCAGAGCCCACAAGTACAGGCTAAAGTACGCGCTTCGCTGCTGGCTGGCATCCGTGCTGCCGTGCTCTGGCATCAGGTTGGTGGAGGCCGTCTGCAACTCATGTTTTCTCGTAATCGCCTGACGACTCAGGCAAAACAAATTCTTGCTCATTTAACCCCGGAGTTGTGATCTATGGAATTATCCTCACTGACCGCCGTTTCCCCTGTCGATGGACGCTACGGCGATAAAGTCAGCGCGCTGCGCGGGATTTTCAGCGAATACGGTTTGCTGAAATTCCGCGTACAGGTTGAAGTACGCTGGCTGCAAAAACTGGCCGCGCACGCAGCGATCAAGGAAGTTCCTGCTTTTGCTGCCGACGCAATCGGTTTCCTTGATGCGATCGTCGCTAACTTCAATGAAGAAGATGCTGCGCGCATCAAAACCATTGAGCGTACGACCAACCATGATGTGAAGGCAGTTGAGTATTTCCTGAAAGAGAAAGTGGCGGATATCCCGGAACTGCACGCTGTTTCCGAATTTATCCACTTTGCGTGTACTTCAGAAGACATCAACAACCTGTCTCACGCGCTGATGTTGAAAACCGCACGCGACGAAGTGGTTCTGCCGTACTGGCGTAAGCTTATCGACGCGGTTAAAGATCTGTCTGTGCAGTATCGCGATATTCCTCTGCTCTCCCGTACCCACGGTCAGCCAGCCACCCCTTCTACGCTAGGCAAAGAAATGGCTAACGTGGCTTACCGTATGGAGCGTCAGTATCGTCAGCTCAACCAGGTTGAAATTCTTGGTAAGATCAATGGTGCAGTCGGTAACTATAACGCCCACATCGCCGCTTACCCGGAAGTTGACTGGCATCAGTTCAGCGAAGAGTTTGTCACCTCGCTGGGCATCCAGTGGAACCCGTACACCACGCAGATTGAGCCGCACGACTACATTGCCGAGCTGTTTGACTGCATCGCCCGTTTCAACACCATCCTGATCGACTTTGACCGCGATGTCTGGGGTTACGTGGCGCTGAACCATTTCAAACAGAAAACCATCGCGGGTGAAATCGGCTCTTCCACCATGCCGCACAAAGTTAACCCCATCGATTTCGAAAACTCCGAGGGTAACCTGGGTCTGTCTAACGCGGTTCTGCAGCACCTGGCGAGCAAACTGCCGGTCTCCCGCTGGCAGCGTGACCTGACTGACTCTACCGTTCTGCGTAACCTGGGCGTAGGTATTGGCTATGCGCTGATCGCGTATCAGTCCACGCTGAAAGGCGTGAGCAAACTGGAAGTGAACCGCGATCATCTGCTGGATGAACTGGATCATAACTGGGAAGTTCTGGCAGAGCCGATTCAGACCGTGATGCGTCGCTACGGTATTGAGAAGCCGTACGAGAAACTGAAAGAGCTGACCCGCGGTAAGCGCGTTGACGCCGAAGGTATGAAGCAGTTTATCGACGGTCTGGCGCTGCCGGAAGAAGAGAAAACTCGCCTGAAAGCAATGACGCCTGCCAATTATATTGGTCGCGCCATCACCATGGTTGATGAACTGAAGTAATCTGTTTGATGCCGGAGCGTGCTTGAGCCTGTTCCGGTCTTCCGTTCATATCGTAGTAAGCCGGAAAGCATCAGCGCTTCCGGCTTTTTTATTGTCCGCGAGATTATCCCTTCCCCCGGTTTATTAAATGTTTATCCCCACAGCCACATAATCAGCGTTAAACTATTCATACCATTATTTTAGGGAGAAACGATGATGCGCGTACTGGTTGTCGAGGATAATGCTTTATTACGCCACCACCTCAAGGTTCAGTTACAGGATTTAGGGCATCAGGTGGATGATGCAGAAGATGCGAAGGAAGCGGACTATTATCTGAATGAACATCTGCCGGATATCGCGATCGTTGATTTAGGACTCCCCGATGAAGATGGTTTGTCGCTGATCCGCCGCTGGCGCAGTAATGAGGTTTCGCTGCCGATTCTGGTATTAACCGCGCGCGAAGGCTGGCAGGACAAGGTGGAAGTCCTCAGCGCTGGCGCTGACGATTATGTCACCAAACCGTTTCACATCGAAGAAGTGGCTGCGCGCATGCAGGCACTGATGCGCCGCAACAGCGGTCTGGCATCGCAAATTATCTCTCTTCCGCCTTTTCAGGTGGACCTCTCTCGACGCGAGTTATCCGTCAATGATGAAGTTATCAAGCTCACTGCGTTTGAATACACCATTATGGAAACGCTCATCCGTAATAATGGCAAAGTGGTCAGTAAAGATTCGCTCATGCTGCAGCTTTATCCGGATGCCGAGCTGCGCGAAAGTCACACCATTGATGTTCTAATGGGACGTCTGCGTAAGAAAATACAGGCGCAGTATCCGGACGACGTCATCACCACCGTGCGTGGTCAGGGATATCTTTTTGAACTGCGCCAATGAATAAACTATTGCGTCATTTTTTTCCATTATCGCTGCGGTTGCGCTTTTTACTGGCAACCGCAGGCGTGGTGTTGGTGCTTTCGCTGGCCTACGGCATGGTTGCCCTGGTGGGCTACAGCGTCAGCTTTGATAAGACAACGTTCCGCCTGCTGCGGGGTGAAAGTAATCTGTTTTATACCCTGGCAAAGTGGGAAAACGGCAAGATAAACGTCGAGCTGCCTGAACATCTCGATATGCAAAGCCCAACAATGTCGCTGATCTATAACGAAAGCGGTGAATTGTTGTGGGCGCAGCGCAATGTTCCCTGGCTGACGAAAAGTATCCAACCGGACTGGCTAAAAACGAACGGTTTTCATGAAATTGAAGCCAATGTAGACGCCACCAGCACTTTACTGGGCGAAGATCACTCCGCTCAGCAGCAGTTAAAAGAAGTCAGAGAAGATGATGACGACGCCGAAATGACCCACTCCGTGGCGGTGAACGTCTACCCCGCCACAGCCAGAATGCCGCAACTGACTATTGTGGTTGTCGACACCATTCCTATAGAGCTAAAGCGCTCGTATATGGTCTGGAGCTGGTTTATTTATGTCCTGGTCGCCAATCTGTTGCTGGTCATTCCGCTGTTATGGGTGGCCGCCTGGTGGAGCCTGCGGCCAATTGAGTCGCTAGCGCGTGAAGTCCGTGAGCTTGAGGAACATCATCGTGAGATGCTAAACCCCGCCACCACACGCGAATTGACCAGCCTGGTTCGCAATCTCAATCGACTTTTAAAAAGCGAACGTGAGCGCTACGATAAATACCGCACCACGTTAACCGATCTCACCCATAGCCTGAAAACGCCACTGGCGGTACTGCAAAGTACGCTGCGCTCAATGCGTAACGAAAAGATGAACGTCAGCGACGCAGAGCCTATCATGCTGGAACAAATTAGTCGTATTTCCCAACAGATAGGCTATTACCTGCATCGCGCCAGTATGCGTGGCAGCAGTGCCCTACTCAGCCGCGAGCTGCACCCGGTCGCGCCGTTGCTGGATAAGCTCACCTCGGCGCTGAATAAAGTGTATCAGCGTAAAGGGGTCAACATTAATCTCGATATCTCACCTGAGATCAGCTTTGTGGGTGAACAGAATGACTTTGTCGAGGTGTTGGGCAACGTCCTGGATAACGCCTGTAAATATTGTCTGGAGTTTGTCGAGATTTCGGCGCAACTGTCTGAGGATCAGCTGCATATTCTGGTCGAAGACGATGGTCCTGGTATTCCGCAAAGCAAACGGGAAGTGGTGTTTGACCGTGGACAGCGCGTAGATACACTACGTCCCGGACAAGGCGTCGGTCTGGCGGTGGCGCGAGAAATCACCGAACAGTATGACGGGCAAATTATTGCTGGTGATAGCCTGCTGGGTGGAGCGCGCATGGAAGTTATTTTTGGCCGCCAGCAGCCGGGCCAGAAAGACGAGTAATCGTCGCATGTAATAAATATGTACTGACTTCACGCTTGAGGTTAAGTATCCGTTATAATCGGTTGCAGATACCAGCCTGCGGGATGCTCACTATGGAATACCAACTCACACTTAACTGGCCCGATTTTCTTGAACGCCACTGGCAGAAACGCCCGGTGGTCTTAAAACGCGGGTTTAACAACTTTATCGACCCACTCTCTCCTGACGAACTGGCTGGACTGGCAATGGAAAGCGAAGTCGACAGCCGACTCGTCAGCCATCAGGATGGTAAATGGCAGGTTAGCCATGGTCCCTTCGAAAGCTACGACCATCTTGGCGAGAACAACTGGTCTTTGCTGGTGCAGGCGGTCAACCACTGGCACGAACCTACCGCCGCGCTGATGCGCCCATTCCGTGAATTACCGGACTGGCGTATCGACGATCTGATGATTTCTTTCTCTGTACCCGGCGGCGGCGTTGGCCCGCACCTGGATCAGTACGATGTATTTATCATTCAGGGAACCGGTCGTCGTCGCTGGCGCGTAGGCGAAAAGCTGCAGTTGAAGCAGCACTGCCCTCACCCGGATCTTCTTCAGGTCGACCCGTTCGAAGCCATCATTGATGAAGAGCTGGAACCCGGCGATATCCTGTACATTCCACCGGGATTCCCGCACGAAGGCTATGCGTTAGAAAACGCGATGAACTATTCGGTTGGCTTCCGCGCGCCAAACACTCGCGAGCTGATCAGCGGGTTCGCCGATTACGTTTTGCAACGCGAACTGGGCAGCACCTATTACAGCGATCCTGACCTGCCACCGCGCGATCATCCGGCAGATGTTCTGCCGCAGGAAATGGACAAGCTGCGCGAAATGATGCTGGGTCTGATTAATCAGCCAGAACATTTTCAGCAGTGGTTTGGCGAGTTTATCTCTCAGTCTCGTCATGAGCTGGATATTGCCCCGCCGGAGCCACCGTATCAGCCAGACGAAATTTATGATGCCCTGAAACAAGGTGATGTGTTAGTGCGTCTGGGCGGATTGCGCGTATTGCGCATTGGCGATGACGTCTACGCTAACGGTGAGAAAATTGACTCGCCACATCGTCCTGCGCTGGAAGCGCTGGCCAGTCATATTGTGCTGACGGCTGAGAACTTTGAGGATGCGCTGGAGGATCCTTCTTTCCTTGCCATGCTTGCCGCGCTGGTCAACAGCGGGTACTGGTTCTTCGAAGGGTAATAGACTGTGCCTGATGCGACGCCATGCGTCTTATCAGGCCTACTGGAGTGAAATATTGTAGGCCGGATAAGCAAAGCGCCATCCGGCAACTACACATGCTTTATTTTTGTTTCGCGGCCAATTCAGCAATACGCACAATCACCTGCACCGCTTTTTCCATTCCTTCCAGCGTCACAAACTCATGCTTGCCATGATAGTTGTAGCCGCCGGTGAACAGATTCGGACACGGTAATCCCATAAACGACAGCTGCGCGCCGTCAGTGCCGCCACGGATCGGTTTCAGCACCGGCTCAATATCACAATCGCGCATCGCCTGCTGGGCGATATCCAGCACGTACGGATGCTCAATCACTTTTTCGCGCATATTGTAGTAACTGTCTTCAATCACCAGTTCGATATAGCAGTCTGGGTGTAACCCTTTGCCAACCTTCTTGGCGATATCCATGATCTTGCGTTTACGCGCTTCAAACTGCTTACGGTCAAAATCACGAATAATGTAGTGCATATCCGCCCGATCGACCGTCCCTTTCATGCTCGCCAGATGATAAAAGCCTTCATAGCCTTCCGTCTTTTCAGGGCTTTCATCTGCCGGAACCTCAGCGTGAATACGCGCCGCCAGGGACAGCGCATTCACCATCACCCCTTTTGCGGTGCCGGGATGCACATTGTTGCCAACAATTTTGATATTAACCGACGCGGCGTTGAAGTTTTCAAACTCCAGCTCACCTACGCCACCACCGTCAACGGTATAGGCCCACTGCGCATCGAATGCCGCAACATCAAAATGCTTCGCCCCTTTACCCACCTCTTCGTCCGGCGTAAAGGCCACGCGGATATCACCGTGCGGAATATTTTTTTGGATAAGCACAGCCAGTGCGGTCATGATTTCCGCCACGCCTGCTTTATCATCCGCGCCCAACAACGTTTTACCGTCTGTGGTGATCAGCGTCTGACCCAGAAGTTGATGCAGCACCGGGAACATCACCGGCGATAAAACTTCATCACCAATGCCTAACGCAATATCGCCACCGCGATAGTTTTCAACGATTTGCGGATTGACATTTTTACCGCTGAAATCCGGTGAGGTATCCACATGGGAAATAAAGCCGATCGCAGGAATATTACCAGCAACGTTAGCAGGTAACGTTGCCATCAGCGTGCCTTTTTCGCTCAGTGAAATATTAACCAGCCCCATCTCTTCGAGCTGTTGTTTGAGCAGTTGTAATAATTTCCACTGTCCTTCGGTGCTGGGTACCTGCCGCACGCCCGATTTTGATTGGGTGTCCAGCGACACGTAGTGTAAAAAACGCTCAAGTAGTTTATCCATGCAGTCACCCTCACTTTTTGTGACAACATTATCAATAAGCAACAAAAGACAAATATTGCGTCAGGTCACTTTTATCCCCGCAAGTGAGAATATTTCGCCCTGACATCCCCTCTGACTATAGGGCTAAGTCAGTAATTCGCAACAAGGATTGGCGATTACAATGGTTTGCCGTAGAATAACGGCCCTCATTAAGAGTCATCAAGGTGGTTAACCACAAACCCCGCATCGGTCAGCCATCCGTTGCGTTTACATGGGACAGAGTAAAAAATTGAATAAACAACCGCGTTCGCTTTCTCCACTGGTGCAATTAGCGGGAATTCGCAAAAGTTTCGATGGCAAAGAGGTGATTTCCAGCCTGGATTTGACCATCAATAATGGCGAGTTTCTTACGCTGCTTGGCCCCTCTGGCTGCGGTAAAACAACCGTTCTTCGCCTGATTGCCGGTCTGGAAACGGTTGATTCCGGTCATATTTTGTTGGACAACGAGGACATCACTCACGTTCCAGCGGAAAATCGCTACGTGAATACCGTCTTCCAAAGCTATGCGCTATTCCCCCACATGACTGTGTTTGAGAATGTGGCCTTTGGTTTGCGCATGCAAAAAACGCCCGCAGCCGACATTTCTCCCCGCGTTACCGAAGCCCTGCGCATGGTGCAACTGGAAGAGTTCGCCCAGCGAAAACCGCATCAACTTTCCGGCGGACAGCAGCAGCGCGTAGCGATTGCCCGAGCAGTGGTCAACAAACCCCGCTTACTCTTGTTAGATGAATCCCTCTCTGCGCTGGACTACAAGCTGCGTAAGCAGATGCAGAACGAACTGAAAGCGCTGCAGCGTAAGCTTGGTATCACTTTTGTCTTTGTCACACACGATCAGGAAGAAGCGCTGACTATGTCTGACCGCATCGTGGTGATGCGCGATGGTAAGATTGAGCAGGACGGTACGCCGCGCGAAATCTACGAAGAGCCAAAGAATCTGTTTGTCGCCGGGTTTATCGGCGAGATCAATATGTTTAACGCCACGGTGATTGAACGTCTGGATGAACAACGTGTTCGTGCTAACGTTGAAGGCCGCGAGTGCAATATTTATGTCAACTTCGCGGTAGTTCCCGGACAAAAGCTGCACGTTCTGTTACGCCCTGAAGATTTACGCGTTGATGAAATCAACGATGATAATCATATCGAAGGCCTGATCGGCTACGTGCGCGAACGCAACTACAAAGGCATGACGCTGGAGTCGGTTGTAGAACTGGAAAATGGCAAGATGGTGATGGTCAGCGAATTCTTCAACGAAGATGATCCTGACTTTGACCACTCGCTCGACCAGAAAATGGCAATTAACTGGGTAGAAAGCTGGGAGGTCGTACTGGCTGATGAAGAGCACAAGTAAATTCCAGAGTGTGGTGATCTTCACCATTGTCGGTTGGCTTGTGTTATTTGTCTTTCTGCCCAACCTGATGATCATCGGCACCAGCTTTTTGACCCGTGACGACGCCAATTTCGTCAAAATGGTCTTTACGCTGGAGAACTATACGCGTCTGCTCGATCCGCTCTATTTTGAGGTGCTGGTTCACTCCCTCAATATGGCGCTGATTGCCACGCTCGCCTGTCTGGTACTCGGCTACCCGTTTGCCTGGTTTTTGGTGAAACTGCCGGAAAAAGTACGCCCGCTGCTGCTATTCCTGCTGATTGTTCCGTTCTGGACCAATTCCCTTATTCGCATCTACGGACTCAAAATTTTCCTCAGTACCAAAGGCTATCTCAACGAGTTTCTGTTATGGCTCGGCGTTATCGATACACCCATTCGCATTATGTTTACCCCCAGCGCGGTGATTATCGGGCTGGTATACATCCTGCTGCCGTTTATGGTGATGCCGCTCTATTCCAGCATTGAAAAGCTCGATAAACCGCTGCTGGAAGCCGCACGCGATTTAGGTGCCAATAAGCTTCAGACCTTCACTCGCATCATTATTCCGTTGACGATGCCGGGGATTATCGCCGGATGCCTGCTGGTCATGCTGCCCGCAATGGGGCTGTTTTACGTTTCCGACTTAATGGGCGGTGCGAAAAACCTGCTGATTGGTAACGTAATTAAAGTTCAGTTCCTGAACATCCGCGACTGGCCGTTTGGTGCAGCCACCAGCATTACGCTGACCATCGTGATGGGTCTGATGCTGCTGATCTACTGGCGCGCCTCCCGCTTACTGAACAAGAAGGTGGAACTCGAATGATCGGTCGACTGCTTCGCGGCGGTTTTATGACCGCTATCTACGCGTATCTGTATATTCCAATCATCATTCTGATTGTGAACTCCTTTAACAGTTCGCGCTTTGGCATCAACTGGCAGGGTTTTACTACCAAATGGTACGGCCTGCTGATGAATAACGACAGCCTGTTGCAGGCAGCACAGCACTCGCTGACGATGGCGGTGCTATCCGCCACGTTTGCCACCTTGATCGGCTCACTTACTGCGGTTGCGCTGTACCGTTACCGTTTTCGCGGTAAACCGTTCGTCAGTGGCATGCTGTTCGTGGTGATGATGTCGCCGGATATTGTGATGGCAATATCTCTGCTGGTGCTGTTTATGCTGATCGGCATTCAACTGGGTTTCTGGTCGCTGCTGTTCTCGCATATCACTTTTTGTCTGCCTTTTGTGGTGGTGACGGTTTACTCTCGCCTGAAAGGTTTTGATGTCCGCATGCTTGAGGCGGCTAAAGATTTGGGTGCCAGCGAAGTAACTATTCTGCGCAAGATAATACTACCACTTGCTATGCCTGCGGTGGCTGCGGGTTGGTTGCTGAGTTTTACGCTGTCGATGGATGATGTTGTTGTTTCATCTTTCGTCACCGGACCGGGTTATGAAATTTTGCCATTAAAAATCTACTCAATGGTTAAAGTCGGCGTATCACCAGAGGTGAACGCGCTGGCGACCATTTTGTTGGTTCTGTCGCTGGTTATGGTGATTGCCAGCCAGCTTATTGCACGTGATAAAACCAAGGGCCGCTAAGGCCCTTAATTCAGGGGACGTTAAATGATGAAAAAATGGTCACGCCACCTGCTCGCGGCGGGTGCTCTGGCACTGGGCATGAGCGCCGCTCACGCGAATGACAACAACACGCTCTATTTCTATAACTGGACTGAATACGTACCACCGGGTCTGCTGGAACAGTTCACCAAAGAAACCGGCATTAAGGTTATCTATTCGACCTACGAGTCGAATGAAACCATGTACGCCAAGCTCAAAACCTATAAAGACGGCGCATACGATTTGGTGGTTCCGTCCACCTATTACGTCGATAAAATGCGTAAAGAAGGCATGATCCAGAAGATCGACAAGTCGACGTTGACCAACTTCCACAACCTCGATCCGGAAATGCTCAACAAGCCGTTTGACCCGAACAATGACTACTCCATCCCGTATATCTGGGGTGCGACGGCCATTGGCGTCAACAGCGATGCTATCGATCCTAAAACCGTCACCAGTTGGGCCGATCTGTGGAAGCCGGAGTACAAAGGCAGTCTGCTGTTAACGGATGATGCGCGAGAAGTGTTCCAGATGGCGCTGCGCAAGCTGGGATATTCCGGCAATACCACCGATCCTAAAGAGATTGAAGCCGCCTATAACGAGTTGAAGAAGCTGATGCCTAACGTTGCTGCATTTAACTCTGACAACCCGGCCAACCCGTATATGGAAGGCGAAGTTAATCTGGGGATGGTGTGGAACGGCTCCGCGTATGTTGCGCGTCAGGCGGGCACACCGCTGGAAGTGGTTTGGCCAAAAGAAGGTGGCATTTTCTGGATGGACAGCCTGTCTATTCCGGCTAACGCGAAAAACAAAGAAGGTGCGCTGAAGCTGATTAACTTCCTGCTGCGCCCGGACGTGGCGAAAGAAGTCGCAGAAACTATCGGTTACCCGACGCCAAACCTGGCAGCACGCAAGCTGTTAAGTCCTGAGGTCGCGAACGACAAAACGCTCTACCCTGATGCAGAAACCATCAACAAAGGGGAATGGCAGAACGATGTCGGTTCCGCCAGTGCTATCTACGAAGAGTATTATCAGAAGCTAAAAGCAGGACGCTAATTCAGCGTTGTAAGGAATGCCCGATGGCGCGACGCTTATCGGGCCTACATAAATGCAAACCGTAGGCCGGATAAGGCATTTACCGCCATCCGGCAAAAAAAATCACAGCCCTTTCAATAACTTCTCAACAAACTCAGGCACTACCTGGCTTGCCGGACCGTAATACTTCTCTTCAAACTCGCTGCCTACCTGGCTCGGTTCGAGATTTAGTTCTACCGTATGTGCCCCATGCAGCCGCGCCTCATGCACAAAACCCGCTGCCGGATAAACATGTCCCGATGTGCCAATCGCAATGAACACATCTGCCATTGCCAGTGCCATATAAATTTCATCCATACCCAGCGGCATTTCACCAAACCACACTACGTGTGGTCGCAGCGGTGCCGGAAACTGGCAGCAATGACATTTATCTTCCGGGGTCACATCGCCCGTCCATTCCAGAATCTGCCCGCTTTGCGAACAGCGAACTTTGAGCAACTCGCCGTGCATATGGATAACGTTCTGGCTGCCCGCACGCTCATGCAGATTATCAATGTTCTGCGTCACCAGTAAAAAACGATCGCCCAACTCGGCTTCGAGTTTTGCCAGTGCGATATGCGCCGCGTTGGGCTGGATTTCCGGCTGTTGCAACTGATGGCGACGGGCGTTATAAAACGACTGAACCAGTTCCGGGTTTCGACTAAATCCTTCCGGAGTCGCAACGTCCTCTACCCGATGTTCTTCCCAGAGACCATCCGCCGCGCGGAATGTTCGAATTCCTGACTCAGCGGAGATTCCCGCTCCAGTCAGTACCAGCACTCTTGGTTTTTCCATCAATTCAGGCACCACTCTGTCTCTGAAAAAGATTCGTTGACGCAGGCGATCGCGCAAATGGCGTTTATTTTTACGAAAGCGGCTTAACCGATGACCCCGACGCGACAGCATAACAACCTCTTTGTATTAATCGGTAAGATGTAGGAAAGCAGCCCCGCGCATCCCGCCGGCATCACCGTGCCGTGCCTGCTCAATACGCGGTACCCGGGCAACCGGCAGCAGATGACGCGGCAATCGGTTCGTCAGTTGCGTCGTAATAGCGGTAAAATTCGACAAGCCTCCGCCAATCACCACCAAATCAGGATCGACGATAGTCAGGATATTCCCAAGACACACCGCCAGCAAATCCAGATAGCGTTCAACGTGGGCCCGCGCGTGCTCATCACCCTGCTCCCACAGCGCGATAATTTCGCGGGCATCCAGCGGTTGATGGTAGTAATGCTGATACAACCACGCAAATCCACCGCCGGAAAGATAACTTTCGATGCATCCCAGTTGACCGCATCCGCAGCGGCGCAGCGGGAAATCAAAGCCCATCAGCGTCAGCGCATCGACCGGCAAACGAATATGACCAAACTCACCGGTGATATAGCTGCGTCCGGTGATGGATTTCCCGTTAAGCACCAGGCCGCCGCCGACGCCCGTACCGAGGATCAACCCCATCACCAGCGGATACTGAGTGAACTCGTCGTCCCAGGCTTCAGAGAGGGCAAAACAGTTGGCATCGTTGTCCAGGCGGACATCGCGGTCAAGGCGGGCGCTGAGATCGGCGCGGAGCGGTTTGCCACTGGCGGCAGGAACGTTGGCCGCGTACAGCGTGCCGTCTTCGGTTTCCGGCATGCCTGGAATGCCGATGCCTACCGAACCTTTGATGCCAAACCGCTGATCCGCTTCCGTCACCAGATTGCAGACCGCATCAAGGAAAGCGTCGTAGCTGTCGCGAGGCGTAGGAACGCGAGTTTCCCATTGCAGACGACGTTGCTTATCAAACACGCCCAGCGCAATTTTGGTCCCGCCGATGTCAAATCCGTAATACATCACCGCTCCTTGATACACGTCATCCTTCAAGATGCCTCTGCGTTGGCTACGCCTTGATGCAGCATGAATGCTGTCGTGTATTATTGTTGTTATTGGCCGCTAAGTACTCTCGCAGGATCAATATTGCTGGCGCGACGCGCCGGATACCAACTTGCCAAAAGACTCAGCACGAGTGCTGTCACCAGCACGTAAATCACATCCAGCCAGTGTAATTCCGATGGCAGGAAGTCAATGAAATAGATATCGCCGGACAGGAACTGATGGCCGATAAGCGCCTCAATCCCGTTTATGATCGGCGTCAGTTGCAACGAGACAACCACCCCGATGACGACGCCTATCAGGCTACCGAACAGACCCGCCAGCAGGCCGTACCAGACAAAAATGGCACGGATCAACCCATCTTTCGCCCCGAGTGTTCTTAATACCGCAATATCGCCACTTTTGTCTTTTACCGCCATCACTAACGTGGAAACGATATTAAAACAGGCCACGCCAATCACCAGCACCATAGCCAGATACATAATGGCGCGGATCATTTGAATATCGCGGTACATATAGCCGTAGGTGCCAATCCAGCTCTTGATGTAAACATAGTTATTGGTGACTTCACCCGCGTCTCGCACCAGCTTATTGGCGTTAAACACGTCGTTAACCTTCAGCGCGATCCCGGAAACGCTGGTTCCCATATCGAGATATTGCTGCGCATCTTCCATTGGGATCATGGCAAAGCTGTGATCGAGCTGACCGCTCAGTTGCAGGATCCCCGTCACGTGCAAACGCACGCGTTTAGGCTGCTGTAGCTTATGATCCGCACTGGCGTTAGGGATCATAATCGACACCCAGTCGCCCTGCTTCACCTTCAGCGCATCGGCAATACCCTTACCAATGATGATTTGTTGTTCACCGGCTTTAAAATTATCCCAGGCGTGGTTTTGCACAAAGGATGGCAGCGCGCTTAAACGCTGTTCCTGTTTCGGGTCAACGCCCTTCACCTGCACCGCGCGTAAGTTCGCCCCGCTCTCCACCAGTCCGGTAAAGTTGATATAAGGCGCCGCGGCGACAATACCCGGCACTTTTTGTACCTTGTCGAGCGCTTCCTGCCAGTTATTCCACGGCTGATTTACGGCTTCAATCTCTCCGTGTGGGACTACGGCCAGAATACGGTTGTTCAGCTCACGCTCAAATCCGTTCATGGCACTTAAACCGACGATCAGCACCGCCACACCCAACGCGATGCCAACGGTAGATATCACCGAAATCAAAGAAACCATACCGCCGCGACGCCGACCACGGCTAAAGCGCAGACCAATCAATAACGATAAAGGCGAAGCCATTACTCAGCTCCCATCAGGCTCAGTTCAGCCGTCAGACGACCATCGCGCATTTCAAGCTGGCGGCTCATCCGCTTCGCCAGTTGCAAATCGTGCGTCACCACCAGAAATGCCGTGCCCTGAGAGCGGTTCAGCTCGCCCAGAAGCTCAAAAATGCTGTCCGCGTTACGCGCATCCAGGTTACCTGTTGGCTCATCTGCCAGGACCAGGCGCGGGTTATTCACCAGCGCACGCGCGATGGCCACACGCTGGCGTTCGCCGCCAGACAGTTCAGACGGGCGATGACTGGCACGATGATCCAGCCCTACTGCTTTCAGCATATCCCGTGCGCGCTCGGTGATTTCAGCCGGTTTTTTCTTGCCGATCAGCAGCGGCATCGCTACGTTTTCCAGCGCGGTAAAATCCGGCAGCAAATGGTGGAACTGGTAAATAAAGCCCAGCTTCTGATTACGCAGTTCCGCTTTCGCCGCCGACGAGAGCTTGCTCATTGGCTGACCGCTAAAAATGACGTCGCCGGAAGTCGGGGTATCCAACCCACCTAACAGATGCAGCAGCGTACTCTTGCCGGAGCCGGAGCTGCCGACAATCGCCATCATCTCACCTTCACCGACGCAAAAACTGACATCGTGCAGTACATCGGTCTGCACAGTGCCTTCCTGATAGCGTTTGCACAGGTTGTCGCATTGCAACAGGATCTTATTCATAACGTAAAGCCTCAGCGGGTTGAGTGGCGGCAGCGCGCCAGGAAGGATAAAGCGTAGACAGCAGCGCGATGGCCATCGCCACCAGCGCAATGACGATAACCTGCAGCGGCTCGATAGCGACCGGCAGCGCAGCGCCATCCAGCAGCACACCAATAATTGGCATCAGATTGTTCAGTTGGCTGGCGAGCAATGCACCCAGTACAGCGCCCAGCAGCGCGCCAATCACCCCGGCACTGGCCCCCTGAACCATAAACACCATCATTATCTGCCGCGGCGTTAGCCCCTGCGTTTGTAAAATCGCCACTTCCCCTTGCTTCTCCATTACCATCAGACCCAGCGAGGTAATAATATTAAAAGCCGCCACCGCCACGATCAGGCTAAGCAGCAGCCCCATCATGTTCTTTTCCATGCGCACGGCCTGGAACAGTTCCCCTTTGCGCTCGCGCCAGTCCTGCCATTTGGTGCCTTGCGGCAGCGTTTGCTGGCTCAGCGTGTCAACTTTTAACGGTTCGTTCAGCCACAGACGCCAGCCAGTGATATTACCCACCGGATAGCGCATCAGACGCGAGGCATCCTGAATGTTGGTCAGCATCTGGTAGCCATCGACTTCGCTGTTGGCGGCGAAAGTGCCAATCACCGTAAACAAACGCTGGCTCGGCAAACGCCCCATCGGCGTAAACTGGCTGGCCGAGGGCACCATCACACGGATTTGATCGCCACGGTTCACGCCCAACTGCCCGGCAAGCTGCTCGCCGAGGATGACATTATACTTACCCGGTTGCAGATCTGTTTGCTTCACATTGACCAGATACGGCGTTAACGGATCTTTTTGTGCCGGATCGATACCGAGCATCACGCCGACCGCCACGCTACGCGCGCTTTGCAGCACCACATCTCCCGTAGTTATGGGTGCAACGCGGTTGACGCCGTTCAACACCACCGCTTTTTCCGGCAGTTGTTGCGGGTTGAGGGAACCCTGTTCAGACGAGAGTACGGCCTGAGGCATCAGGCCAAGAATATTGTTTTGCAGCTCGCGCTCGAAACCGTTCATCACCGACAACACCGTGACCAGCGCCATTACCCCGAGAGTAATGCCTATGGTGGAGAGCCAGGAAACGAAGCGACCGAAGCGATCTGCTGCACGCCCACGCATATAACGCAGGCCGATGAATAGAGCGACAGGTTGGTACATGAAATCCGTCTGGTTGCTGTTAGCAAAGTCACGAGTATATAAGCGAAAGCGGAATGGGTAAATGACTGAACCGTAAGTGTTCGTCAGCACTATTCCTAAAAGTATAAATAAATCAATTCGCTAAAGTTGTCCCTCTTCCCTTCAGCCCGGGTCCCTGATCTTTATCTTAAAAAAACAAAATGCAGACAGTTACGCATTACAGCGCACAGCGGGTTGCGCAGGATGGCAGGCTATAGCCAACAATATGGATACGCCGTCTCGATGAAGAAAAAAGAACTATGGATTAATCAAATCAAAGGGTTATGTATTTGTCTGGTGGTGATTTACCACTCGGTAATCACATTTTACCCGCACCTTACTACTTTTCAGCATCCGCTTTCAGAGCTGCTGAGCAAATGCTGGATTTACCTCAATTTGTACCTGGCGCCATTTCGCATGCCGGTGTTTTTCTTTATTTCGGGATATCTGATCCGTCGCTACATTGATAGCGTCCCGTGGACAACCTGCGTGGAAAAACGGATCTGGAGCATTGCCTGGGTGCTGGTACTTTGGGGTGTGGTGCAATGGCTGGCGTTAGTCGCGCTCAATAACTGGTTGGCCCCACAGCGCGATCTGAGCCATGCCGCCAACGCCGCTTATGCCGATTCGATCACAGGTTTTACCCACGGAATGCTGACCGCCAGCACCAGCTTGTGGTATCTGTATGCGCTGATTGTCTATTTTGTTCTGTGTAAGATTTTCAGCCGCTGGGCGGCGCCGCTGTTGGCGTTATTTGTGGTGCTGAGCGTGGCGATCAATTTTGTCCCGACGCCGTGGTGGGGAATGAACAGCGTGATTCGCAATCTGCCCTGGTACAGCCTCGGTGCATGGTTTGGCGCAACGCTGATGGTATGGATCAAGGAGGTGCCTCTGCGCCGCCATGCGGTCATTGTTCTGGTTAGCGCAATCGCCGCCGTCGTCGCGTGGCTGGCAAATGTCTCACTATTACTTTCTCTGCTTTCCATTGTGCTGATCATGAAGCTGTTTTATCAATTTGAGCTGCGCTTTGGTATGCGTGAGTCCGGCCCGTTAAGCGTGATTGGTGCCAATACCATTGCCATCTACACCACCCACCGTATTCTGGTTGAGCTGTTCAGCTTAACGCTAATCCCTAAAATCAATTATACCGCCTGGCCTGCCTATGCGGAGCTGGCCCTGCTGCTGGTGTATCCGTTCGCCTGCCTGCTGCTGTGCACCTTGTTTGGCCTGTTGGTACGTAAAATTTCACAAAAAACAGTGGCCGATCTGCTCTTTTCCCCGCCTTCTTTATCGGCTGTCTCGCGCTAACCCCTACGCGCTTTTTGCCCCCATCAGGGGGCGAATCAATTTGCTTATGAGAAACGATCACGGATAATAAAGAACATTGCTTATCAGATGTATATCTAAACGAGATCCTAACAACCGAATGCCTGAACAACATCGTTATACGCTCCCGGCGAAAGCTGGCGATCAGCGCCAGTTAGGTGAGCTTACCGGTGCAGCCTGCGCAACGCTGGTCGCCGAAATCGCCGAACATCACGCGGGTCCAGTGGTCCTGATCGCGCCGGACATGCAAAATGCGCTGCGTCTGCATGATGAAATTCGTCAGTTTACCGACCAGATGGTGATGAACCTGGCCGACTGGGAAACGCTACCCTACGACAGCTTTTCTCCCCATCAGGAGATTATCTCCTCGCGGCTCTCCACGCTGTATCAACTGCCTGCCATGCAGCGCGGCGTGCTGATCGTTCCGGTAAATACACTGATGCAGCGCGTTTGTCCGCACAGCTATCTGCACGGCCATGCGCTGGTCATGAAAAAGGGCCAGCAACTTTCACGTGACGCTCTGCGTGAACAGCTGGACAGTGCGGGCTATCGCCATGTTGATCAGGTCATGGAACACGGCGAATACGCCACCCGCGGCGCGTTGTTGGATTTGTTCCCGATGGGCAGCGAGTTGCCTTATCGTCTGGATTTCTTTGATGACGAAATCGACAGCCTGCGTCTGTTTGATACCGACACCCAGCGCACGCTGGAAGAAGTCGATGCCATTAATTTGCTTCCCGCGCACGAATTCCCGACTGACAAAACGGCCATCGAGCTATTCCGTAGCCAGTGGCGCGATACCTTTGAGGTGAAACGCGACGCCGAACATATTTACCAGCAGGTCAGCAAAGGCACGTTACCTGCGGGTATTGAATACTGGCAACCGCTGTTTTTCAGCGAGCCGCTGCCGCCGCTGTTCAGCTACTTCCCCTCCAATACATTATTGGTGAATACCGGTGATATCGAGACCAGCGCAGAACGCTTCCAGGCCGATACCCTGTCACGCTTTGAAAATCGCGGTGTTGATCCGATGCGCCCGCTTCTGCCGCCGGAATCGCTGTGGCTGCGGGTTGATGAGCTGTTTTCTGAACTTAAACGCTGGCCGCGCGTTCAACTGAAAACCGAGAGTCTGGCGAACAAAGCAGCAAATACCAACCTCGGGTTCCAGAAGCTGCCGGATATTGCCGTTCAGGCGCAGCAAAAAGCGCCGTTAGATGCGTTACGTAAATTCCTTGAAGGCTTCACCGGTCCGGTAATTTTCTCGGTGGAAAGTGAAGGCCGCCGTGAAGCGCTTGGCGAACTGCTCGCCCGTATCAAAGTGGCGCCGAAGCGGATATTGCGACTCGATGAAGCCGTAGATAACGGTCGTTATCTGATGATTGGCGCAGCTGAGCACGGCTTCATCGATAGCAAACGCAATCTGGCGCTGATTTGTGAAAGCGATCTGCTTGGGGAACGCGTGGCGCGCCGCCGCCAGGATTCTCGTCGCACCATCAACCCGGATACGTTAATTCGTAACCTCGCAGAGCTGCATCCCGGTCAACCGGTGGTGCATCTGGAGCACGGCGTGGGTCGTTATGCCGGTATGACCACGCTGGAAGCGGGCGGCATCACCGGTGAATACCTGATGCTCACTTATGCCAACGACGCCAAACTGTACGTGCCGGTGTCGTCACTGCATCTGATCAGCCGCTATGCCGGTGGCGCGGAAGAGAATGCGCCGCTGCATAAACTTGGCGGCGATGCCTGGTCACGCGCCCGACAGAAAGCCGCTGAGAAGGTGCGCGATGTTGCGGCAGAGCTGCTGGATATTTATGCCCAGCGCGCGGCGAAAGAAGGCTTTGCCTTTAAGCATGACCGTGAACAGTACCAGCTGTTTTGCGACAGCTTCCCGTTTGAAACCACGCCTGACCAGGCGCAGGCGATTAACGCGGTACTCAGCGATATGTGTCAACCGCTGGCCATGGACCGTCTGGTGTGCGGCGACGTCGGCTTTGGTAAAACCGAAGTCGCGATGCGCGCGGCCTTTCTCGCCGTAGAGAACCACAAGCAGGTTGCCGTGCTGGTGCCGACCACCCTGCTCGCACAGCAGCACTTCGACAACTTCCGCGACCGCTTTGCCAACTGGCCGGTACGCATTGAGATGTTGTCCCGTTTCCGTAGCGCCAAAGAGCAAGCGCAGATTCTGGAGCAAGTTGCCGAGGGAAAAATTGATATTCTCATCGGCACGCACAAACTGCTGCAAGCGGATGTGAAGTTAAAAGATCTGGGTCTGCTGATTGTCGATGAAGAGCACCGTTTCGGCGTTCGCCACAAAGAACGCATCAAGGCGATGCGCGCAGATGTCGATATTCTGACCCTGACGGCAACGCCAATTCCACGTACGCTCAATATGGCAATGAGCGGCATGCGCGATCTGTCGATTATCGCCACACCACCCGCTCGTCGTCTGGCGGTCAAAACCTTCGTGCGCGAATACGACAACCTGGTGGTACGCGAGGCGATCCTGCGTGAAGTTCTGCGCGGGGGACAAGTTTATTATCTGTTTAACGACGTCGAAAACATCCAGAAAACCGCTGACAGGCTGGCTGAACTGGTGCCGGAAGCGCGTATTGGTATCGGTCACGGACAAATGCGCGAGCGCGAACTGGAACGCGTGATGAACGATTTCCACCATCAGCGTTTTAACGTGCTGGTGTGTACCACCATTATCGAAACCGGGATCGACATCCCCACCGCTAACACCATCATCATCGAACGAGCGGATCACTTCGGTTTAGCGCAATTACACCAGCTGCGCGGTCGTGTGGGACGTTCTCACCACCAGGCTTACGCCTGGCTGCTGACGCCGCATCCGAAAGCAATGACCACCGACGCGCAAAAACGTCTGGAAGCCATCGCCTCGCTGGAAGATTTGGGCGCAGGTTTTGCGCTGGCGACCCACGACCTCGAAATTCGCGGCGCCGGGGAATTACTGGGTGAAGATCAGAGTGGTTCCATGGAAAGCATCGGCTTCTCACTGTATATGGAACTGCTGGAAAACGCGGTCGATGCGCTCAAAGAAGGGCGTGAGCCGTCACTGGAAGATCTCACCAGCCAGCAAACCGAAGTTGAACTGCGCATGCCGTCTCTGCTGCCGGATGACTATATCCCGGATGTAAACACCCGACTGTCGTTCTACAAGCGCATTGCCAGTGCGAAAGGCGAAAACGAACTGGAAGAAATTAAGGTTGAGCTGATAGACCGTTTTGGCTTGCTGCCCGACCCGGCTCGTACGCTGCTGGATATCGCCCGTTTACGCCAGCAGGCGCAGAAACTGGGGATCAGAAAGCTCGAAGGCAATGAAAAAGGCGGTACCATTGAATTTGCCGAGAAAAACCACGTCAACCCCGTCTGGCTGATTGGTTTACTGCAAAAGCAGCCGCAGCACTTCCGTCTGGACGGTCCAACCCGGCTGAAATTCATGCAGGAGTTGAGCGAGCGTAAAACGCGGATCGACTGGGTCCGCCAGTTTATGCGTCAGCTTGAAGAAAACGCCGTAGCATAAGCATAGCGAACAGGCTGGGTGAGCACACCACTCACCCGGCCTGATGAATTTACAAACTCTTTGCACTTCCCTGCACTTCCCGACACAGCAAACAGCCATAATTCTCGTTTACTTTTACATAATAAAAACCACGTAAAAACAATGGATTTATGGTGATGTTAAACAATAAACGACTCTCTCGCTGGCTCGCGTTTTTTACGCTTGCAGCGACATTCGCGTTAGCACTTCCGGTTCAGGCAAACACCTGGCCGCTGCCGCCACCGGGAAGCCGTCTGGTGGGTCAGAATGCCGTTCATGTTGTTGAAGACAATGGCGGTTCTCTGGAGGCGATTGCGAAAAAGTACAATGTCGGCTTTCTCGCGCTACTGCAGGCCAACCCTGGCGTTGACCCTTACGTACCACGTCCGGGCAGCGTTTTGACGATCCCGTTACAAACTCTGCTACCTGACGCCCCGCGCGAAGGTATTGTTATCAACCTCGCCGAACTGCGTCTTTATTATTACCAGCCGGGGACCAATTCGGTGACCGTGTATCCTATTGGTATTGGCCAGTTAGGTGGTGACACGCTGACGCCTACGATGGTAACCACCATCTCTGATAAACGCGCCAATCCCACCTGGACGCCAACGGCAAATATCCGCGCGCGATACAAAGCAAACGGGATTGACCTGCCTGCCGTTGTGCCTGCCGGTCCGGATAACCCGATGGGCCATCATGCGATTCGCTTAGCGGCATACGGCGGCGTGTACCTGTTGCACGGTACAAATGCTGATTTTGGCATCGGAATGCGTGTCAGTTCCGGCTGTATTCGTCTGCGCGACGGTGATATCGAAACCCTGTTCCGTCAGGTAACGCCCGGAACTAAGGTCAATATTATCAATACGCCGATTAAAGCATCCGTAGAGCCTAATGGCGTGCGCCTGGTGGAAGTACACCAACCGCTGTCCGAAAAAATCAATGACGATCCGCAACTGCTGCCGATCGTGCTGAACGCGTCCATGCAGACATTTAAAAATGCGGCGCAAACAGATACCGCCGTCATGGATCATGCGATGGAGATTCGCTCAGGCATGCCGGTCGATGTGACCCGTCATCATGACGTTGCTCAACAACCGCTGTAATCGTAGCGTATAAAAAAACCCCCGCTGGATTTTATTCCGCGGGGGTTTTTTATTTAACTCGCAGTGGCATTGCGATGGGTTAAATCTTATTTGTAGATAACAGCAGTTCCGTGAAGAGTGTTAGGACCGGTAACGGAAGTAATACGGAAAGACTTCGCACCCATCTCATCGGCTTTCTGCGCCAGTTGATCTTCCAGAGAACCTAAGTTAGTCCCCGCATTCGCAGAAATAGTACCGACTTTCTCTTGACCCGCAGGAGTGGACTGAACTTCAACAGCGGCAAAACTTGCAAATGACAGTGAGCTAAGAACAGCAGCGACAAACAGTGTTTTTACGTTTTTCATGATAGTGACCTTTAGCAGATGAATGGGTGTCGAAAATATTAACTTAACGATCGATAGGTAAATCATAGATGTGATCCATGTCACACGTCAACATTTTTTTATAATGATCGTTATATAAAATATAAAGGTCTTATTTTTCATGCTAATAGCTATAAATTATTTTTATCGTGAATCCGCTGGAGTGTGCAGTCGAATATTTTTATAATGGTTATTCAATAAACCCAACAAAGGTACATCGGCGCCATGACAACTGAAACGACAGGTTGTGCTAAAAAAAGCCGTGGCCGACCAAAAGTGTTCGACAGGGAAGCCGCGCTTGATAAGGCCATGACACTCTTCTGGCAGCACGGATATGAAGCGACATCACTCGCCGATCTCGTGGAAGCCACCGGCGCAAAAGCGCCCACGCTGTATGCGGAGTTCACCAATAAAGAAGGGTTGTTCCGTGCCGTACTGGACCGCTACATCACCCGCTTTGCGGCGAAACACGAAGCCCAACTGTTTTGTGAAGAAAAAAGCCTTGAGTCCGCACTAGAAGACTATTTCACCGCCATAGCGACCTGCTTTACCAGCAAGGACACCCCGGCGGGATGTTTCATGATTAACACTTCTGCGACGCTGGCGGCCTCTTCCCGCGATATTGCGCACACGGTGAAATCCCGCCATGCAATGCAGGAACAGACGCTTACCCAGTTTCTTCGCCAGCGCCAGCAACGAGGCGAAATTCCAGCCCATTGCGACGTGCAAAAACTGGCCGAATACCTGAACTGTATTTTACAAGGTATGTCGATCAGCGCCCGGGAAGGTGCAACGTTTGAAAAACTGATGCAGATCGCACATACAACGCTGCGTCTGTGGCCCGAACTCGTCAAAGCTTAACCCTTTCCCGTAATTCCCCCGCAGTACTCACAACCCCGGGAGCTGATAAAGCCCCCGGTTAGAATTTCACGCATTACCCCTACATTCTTCATTGTTTTCATCATCTTACCCGATCATTTTTTGTAAAATGTATTGATAACGACAATTATTATCAGCAATATTCGCATTTGTTTTAACGCCTGTTTCACAATGTAACCATCGGTTTCTTTACCGTCATAACAAAAACAGATCGACTCTTTTTTAAAAGGAATACAAATGCATAAGCGTCTCTGGGTGCTCAATCCTCTCCTGTTGTCTTTAACCCTTCCGGCCATTGCGGCTGAGGAAGAGAATCTCATCGTCAGCGCCAACCGTAGCCAGCGCACCGTGGCAGAAATGGCGCAAACGACCTGGGTTATTGAAGGAAGCGAGATTGAACAACAGGTTCAGGGAGGAAAAGAGTTCAAGGATGTTCTTGCTCAGCTAATCCCAGGAATCGATGTTAGTAGCCAGGGACGCACAAACTACGGCATGAACATGCGTGGTCGCGCCATTGTCGTGCTCATTGACGGCGTCCGTCTGAACTCCTCGCGAACCGACAGCCGTCAACTTGACTCCATTGACCCGTTTAATATTGCGCACATTGAAGTCATTTCAGGCGCAACCTCACTTTATGGCGGTGGCAGTACCGGCGGATTAATCAACATTGTCACCAAAAAAGGCCAGCCGGAGCGTGAAGTAGAACTCGAACTGGGGAGCAAAAGCGGTTTCAACAATAGCAACGATCATGATGAACGTGTTGCCGCGGCGGTGAGTGGCGGAACCGATCGAGCTTCCGGGCGTATGTCCGTCGCGTATCAACGATTTGGCGGCTGGTATGACGGTAATCACGATGCCCTGCTGCTGGATAACACCCAAACCGGGCTACAGCACTCCGATCGTCTGGACATCATGGGCACCGGGACAATTGAACTTGACGACAACCGTCAGTTGCAACTGGTTACTCAGTACTATAAGAGTCAGGGGGATGACGATTACGGGCTGGATCTCGGCGAGAACATGTCCGCCGTGACCGGAAACGGCAAAGCATACACCAGCAGCGGACTGAATTCCGATCGTATTCCCGGCACCGAACGTCATCTTATTAGCCTGCAATATTCAGATGCGGATTTTTATGGCCAGAACCTGGTCAGCCAAATCTATTACCGTGATGAATCACTGAAATTCTACCCCTTCCCTAAGCTCAGCAAAGGTAAGGTCACCAGTTTCTCCGCATCACAGCAGGACACAGACCAGTTTGGTGCCAAAATTACTCTCAACAGCCAGTTGATGGATAACTGGGAGCTGACGTGGGGTGTCGATGCCGATCACGAAACCTTCGACTCCAATCAGAAATTCTTCGATCTGGCCTGGTCCCTACCCTCCGGCGGTATGGATAACCGTACAGCTTATACTACCGGGCGTTACCCCGGTTACAGCATCACCAACTTCGCGCCTTTCCTGCAAAACAGCTATGACATTAACGATATCTTTACCCTCAGCGGCGGCGTGCGCTATCAGTGGACCGAAAACAGGGTTGATGATTTCGTTGGCTATGCTCAACAGCAGGGAATCGCGACCGGGCTTGCGAACTCTGCCGATACCATTCCAGGCGGCAAAACCGATTATGATAATTTCCTGTTCAACGCCGGTATCCTTGCCCACCTGACCGACCGTCAGCAAACGTGGTTTAACTTTTCTCAGGGCGTGGAGCTTCCGGACCCAGGGAAATATTACGGTAACGGTACCTATTCGCTGGTTGGCGATCATTACCAGCTCCAGCGCAGCGTCAACGTGGCGGATTCACGTCTGGAAGGGATTAAAGTGAACTCGTACGAACTGGGGTGGCGCTACACCGGCGATAGTCTGCGCACGCAACTGGCCGCTTACTACTCGACTTCGGATAAATCGATCGTTATCAACCGCAGCGATATGACCATTAACGTTCAGCCCGACGATCGCCGCATTTATGGCCTTGAAGGTGCAGTGGATTATTTCATTGCGAATACGGACTGGAGTCTGGGCGGCAACTTCAATGTCATTAAATCGGAAGTGAAGCAGAACGGTAAATGGCAAAAATGGGATGTCACGCTGGCCTCACCGTCCAAAGCAACCGCGTGGGTCGGCTGGGCACCAGAACCGTGGACCTTGCGCGTACAGAGCCAGCAAACATTTGATCTGACCGACGCCAGCGGTAACAAGCTCGATGGCTATAACACCATGGACTTTATCGGCAGCTATCAGCTCCCGTTGGGTAAGCTGACCTTCAGCGTGGAAAACCTGCTGAATGAAGAGTACACCACACTGTGGGGACAACGTGCGCCACTGCTGTACAGCCCAACCTACGGCAGCCCGTCACTGTATGAATACAAGGGCCGGGGTCGTACTTTTGGTCTGAACTACGCCTTAACCTTCTGATAAAAAAAGCCCCCCAGCCTGAGCGAATGGGGGGCTAATGTTCAGGATAATGCTATTTTACGCTTTGTTATTCAGTACCAACTGTCCGTTGTTATCCAACGGAATTTGCGCACCGGGGTCCTTATCCATACGGATTTTCCCCTGCTGATCGCCAATTTTGTACGTCACGTCGTAGCCCAGCATCTTTTCAGATTTGTCATACACCGTTTTACAACGCTGCTGCGTGGTGGTGTAAGTATCGTTTTCCTGCATCGAACCCTGAATCTGGTTACCTGCATAGCCGCCGCCTAAAGCCCCGGCCACGGTGGCAATATCTTTACCTCGTCCGCCACCAAACTGATGGCCAATAACGCCACCCGCAACCGCGCCCAATACGGAACCCGCAATACGGTTTTCATCTTGTACCGGCTTACGGTGCGTGACCGTTACGTTCCGGCACTCCTGACGCGGTGTTTTTACCGACTCTTTAATCGGTGTTGCAGAGACAACTTGTGCATACTGTGGGCCACGCTCGAAAACGTTCAGACTGGCCACTGCTGCAACACCCAGCGCAGCAGCTACGCCAATCCCTATACCCGCCAACATTGATTTATTCACGGGACTTCCTCCTTTTTTGCTATTAGCAACAACTTTGCAACAGAAGGTAAGGAATGCCAATCAGATTACGGATGAAAATAGCAGGATGAGGCACGAACGCAGGATGATTCGGAGAACTCTGAAGGAAGACGCCGGATGCGTAAAATCATCCGGCGCCACACGTCGATATTAATGCAGTTTCAGACGCGGGCGAATCACCCGGTTGATACTGCCGACCAGCATCATCAGGCCGGTTTTGAAGTAGCCGTGCAAGGCAATCTGGTGCATGCGGTACAGTGAGATGTATACAAAGCGCGCAATACGCCCTTCCACCATCATCGAACCACGAGTCAGGTTGCCCATCAGGCTACCCACGGTAGAGAAGTTAGAGAGCGAGACCAGAGAGCCGTGATCTTTGTACTGATACGCTTTCAGCGGCTTGCCGTTCATCTGTGCCAGAATATTGTTCATCGCACAGGTCGCCATCTGGTGTGCAGCCTGAGCGCGCGGAGGCACAAAACCGCCTTCCGGACGGGCGCAGGAAGCGCAGTCGCCAATCGCGTACACGTCAGGATCGCGCGTGCTCTGCAGAGTTGGCTCAACCACCAGTTGGTTAATACGGTTCGTTTCCAGACCGCCAATGTCTTTCATAAAGTCTGGCGCTTTGATACCCGCCGCCCACACCATCAGATCGGCTTTAATGTATTCGCCATCTTTGGTGTGCAGTCCGCCTTCGTCAGCGCTGGTTACCATCGTCTGGGTCAGTACGCGTACGCCCAATTTGGTTAACTCATTATGCGCAGCTCCGGAAATACGCGGCGGCAACGCAGGCAGAATACGCTCACCGGCTTCGACCAGCGTAACGTTCAGCGCGTCGTTGGTCAGCCCTTTGTAACCATAGCTGTGCAGTTGTTTTACCGCATTGTGCAGCTCAGCGGAGAGTTCAACACCCGTCGCACCGCCACCCACAATGGCGATATTCACTTTTCCGTTAGCGCCCAGATTCGCGGAATACTTCAGGAACAGATTCAGCATCTCCTGGTGGAAACGACGCGCCTGATGCGGGTTATCGAGGAAAATGCAGTTTTCTTTCACGCCAGGGGTGTTGAAATCGTTGGACGTACTGCCCAACGCCATCACCAGCGTGTCATACGGCACTTTACGCTCAGGAACCAGCAGCTCACCCTTCTCATCGCGCAGCTCAGCAAGAGTAATGGTCTTCGCTTCACGATCGATATCCACCACCGAGCCTAACTGGAACTGGAAGCCATGGTTACGGGCATGAGCCAGATAACTCAGCGCATCCACACCTTCGTCCAGTGAACCCGTCGCCACTTCATGCAGTAACGGTTTCCACAAGTGACTGTGGTTTCTGTCTACCAGTGTGATTTTGGCCTTTTTCTTACGCCCGAGTTTTTTACCCAGCTGCGTCGCCATTTCCAGTCCGCCAGCACCGCCGCCGACAATCACGATCCTTTTCAATGGTGTAGTCAACGTGACCCCCTCAAATTTATTAACCAATTGTTAATTAAAGGTTATGAGCATAGCCTTTAATTAACAACAAGTTACGGTAATGAAAATGTTCTTCGAGAGTGAGAATAACACGAACGGTGCATTGGTCATACCAAAATTGATGTGTATCAAGTTTTGATGCTGAAAAGATAGACAACCGGAACTTTAAGAACAAAAAAACAGCCCGATGGCTGTAATGCCAGTCAGTTAGCGCCTCAGTTTCAGAAAGCTTCAAGCTGTGCTGCCCGAGGTAAAGAACATACTATCTCGGAGAAAGAGTTCCGTTCACCTCATGCTCATCATTTCTCTTAAGCACCGATTCCTGTGAACGTGTAAAGGGCGTTCTCCGCCACGCCCTTTACAATCCCGGCTCCCGGCAGGAAAATTGTTGCTGCGCAATACCCTCCGCTTATTCCTCCAGGCTACCGGGCCGGGCGCGAGGAAGCGTCCTTGCAAAGCGCGCCCTGAGCCAGCATTCATGCTGGCTCTCCCGGCCTTACGGAAACACGTCGACAATTTTCAGCCGGACCAGCCCACACCTGACCATCTGCGTTTTTTGTTTAAACAGCAAAAAAGATTTAACTGGAAGTCAGTGCGTTGAAGCGATGACCCCGGTCCGGCTGAAAATCGATGAGGCATTGACGGCTGACCGGGTCTGTCCGCAGGGATGCGGACAGAGGGGACGGCCTGCATGGATGCAGGCTCGACCCCGACCCGACAGGCAGACGGCATAAGACGAATAACAAAATTGCCGGGAGCAATTTTGAACAGCGCTTGCGCTGGCCCCGAAGGGGTAAGCCCCAGGGATGGGGCGAATAATCGCGCAGCGACGATTTTCCCGCCGGGAGCCTGGGTTGCAAGGGAGGCGGCGGTGAGCCTCCCTTGCACGTTCACAGGTATCTGCGCTTCAGAGAAATGACACCGCTGAGGTGAACGGAACCCTGAGCCGGGATCACATGTTCACCATACGTTCGTAACTGACGAGCATTAGCCTGGAGGCTGTTTTTTTAAACGCTCAATAAGAATTAACCTAACGTCTTGAACGCTTTGATGCGCTGCAAATGCGGAGAGATATTCTTAAACTTATGCGTCTGCTCTTCGTCCCAGACTATCTCGTAAAAATGATGCAGCTCTTCCGACGAACGCTGACTGTTAAGCGCTTCATCATGACGTGACAGGATCACCAGGCAGCGATCGCGATTCTTCTCACGGAAATTGGTCACGCATTTTGTTGCGATGTCTGCATACTCCTCAGGTCTGTCGATTTTGCCTTCCATGTTCTCATACGGGAACAGGTTGGGATTAAACACTACCTGACGAATATCACACAGGAAACCAATCCGTTCAGCCCAATATCCCCCGAGCCCCACACCACAAATCAGCGGACGGTCATCCACATTCAGCTGCAGCATTTTGTCCACTTCTTTCAGCAGATGCTGCATATCATGTTTAGGATGCCGCGTACTGTAGCTAATCAGCCTGACATCCGGGTCGATGAATTGCAGCTGCAACACCTTCTCATGGTTGCCCGGGCTGTTAGAGTCAAAACCGTGTAAATAGATAATCATCGCATCCTCGCCAAACTTGCGTTAATGACCTGCTTTCTCTTCCTGCCAGCGCTCATGAAGTTGGTTAAGTTGAGCGCTTACCGTCTTCCAGCGTGCCGAGTCCATCAGTTCCTGACGTGAAAATGAACCTTTATGATACAAACGTGTAACACGTTCTGCATTGATCGGCGACAGATTATCTAACACACTGACCGCTCCCTTACGATTATTGCAGACCAGGATCATATCGCAACCTGCATCCAGCGATGCCTGTCCACGCTCCGCATAGCTTCCCATAATCGCCGCCCCTTCCATCGACAAATCGTCGGAGAAAATGACACCATCGAAGCCAAGCTCCTGGCGCAGCACCGTTTTCAGCCAGTGAGGTGAACCACTCGCCGGACGCGGATCTACATCACTGTAGATGACGTGCGCAGGCATAATGGCATCCAGTTTGTTTTCCGTAATCAACGTCTGGAACACGGACATATCTTTCGCACGAATCTCGGCTTCTGGGCGTGGATCGGTTGGGGTTTCTTTGTGTGAATCCGCCGTCACCGCCCCATGTCCTGGGAAATGTTTACCGGTCGTTTTCATGCCAGCAGCATGCATCCCGTCAATGAAGCGGGTCGCCATCGCCAGCGCTTTTAGCGGATCGGCATGATAAGAACGCTCGCCGATTGCCGCGCTGATATGGCCCACATCCAGTACCGGTGCAAAGCTGATATCAATGTCCATCGCGATCATTTCGCTGGCCATCAACCACCCGGCGTCCTGAGCCAGTTTGCCGCCCTCTTCCAGACCGTGCAACGCAGCAAAGGATTGAGCCGCAGGCAGGCGGGTAAAGCCTTCACGAAAACGCTGTACGCGTCCGCCTTCCTGATCTACCGCCACCACCAGATGGTTACGTGACGCAGCCCGGATCTGGCGCACTAATTCACGCAGCTGTTCCGGGTCATGATAATTTCGGGTAAAGAGGATCAACCCACCTACCAGCGGATGTGCCAGAATCTCACGCTCTTCAGCGTCCAGCTCATACCCTTCGACATCCAACATTACTGGGCCCACACTGCTCTCCTTATCCTTTCATTGTTAGCTGCCGCCAGGTTTCATCGGCCAGCCTGATAAATTGTCGATCGCCGGTTTGCCGCCAGCGATACTCAAACCACCCCGCCTTCAGCATCATTATCCAGGGTTGCCATTGTCTGACCTGTCGCCACAAAACGTCTGGCTCAATGTGCGCTCGTTGGGCGTAGGTGCTAACCAACTGTTGGTGCTGGGATTCATCGCTAACCCATACTGCCGCCAGCTCCAGGGCAATATCACCGTCTCCGGCGTATTCCCAGTCAATCAGCCGCAGCCCTGAGGCTGTACGTACGATGTTGTCACCGTGAACATCCATATGCAGCGGCCCCAGGCGCAAAGGTCGGGGCTCACCTCGTTTACTTAGCCGCTTCAGCGCGCGCAGCCAGCATGGTGTACGACGTGCCGGATCGCCACACTGCCAGTACTGTTCAAGTAGCGGAAGCAGGCTAATTCGCCAGCCCAATCGGGGTTGCTGGTGCAGATGATACAGTAAGCCTGCGAGTTCGTCGGCGTCCGGTAATCTGGATTCTACCTTACCGTGAAAAAACTCGACTGCCATCCACCCACGCGTATAAAAGTGAGGACGTGGCGCAAGGCTTTCTGGCAGGTGTTTTAGCGCATGGTATTGGCGTAAGAAATGAGATTCCGGTGCGTCAGGGTCGTGATGGCAGCGCAGTACCAGCCGGTGGGAACGGTGTTCAATGATGCAGCTCCCGCCGCTCAGGCCGGTTTGGCTGGTTGCAACGGGATGATACTGCGGGAAATAGCGCGACAACACTTCGCCGCGCGTGAGTCTGTTATTGTTGCTGAACGGCACCTTTACCTGACCAGATTATCTCGCCAGTTTGTACCAGCATTAATTGCATTTGCAGCGCAGGCGAATTGACGTTGCCAGATGCGCTGGAATAAAGCACATACTGCGCACCAACGTTACGGGCGATACCAATCGCTTTACTGCGTGTTCCCAGGCTATCGTTTGGCGACAGACCTAACTGCTGCTTGGCGACGGCCAGTTGCTGAGCGGAAACCAGAGTAAACTTACCGTTATTCGCCAGCGCGTTACGCAAGGTCTCGGTGGCTTCCCCCGCGTTCAACGAGCCGTTGGTACGGTTATTCACGCTATCAACCAGCAGAACGCCACCCGCTTTGACGCCGTCGGCCTGCAGCATTTTGCCGACCATCGGCTGCATCGCCCCATTCCAGTCATAATGACGTTGACGTGGCGTCGGCTGCGCCGTTTGGTCCTCGTGCTCAATCGGGCCCGGCTGCTGCGGTATGGTTGGCACCGTTGGCACAACCGGAACCGGCTGTTGCGGCTGCGCAGGCTGTTCCGGCACCGGCTTGACTTCCTCTACCGGCGCGGGCTCTCGTTGCACCACACAGCCAGAGAGAAACATCGCCAGCGCGGCAATCAGTGCGTAGCGATTCATTTTGTTCATCAAGATTCACCCCTTACAAATAAAGATAAAGTCTAACCTTGTGCGCCCCCAGATAATTGGCGCTGCCATACAGCGTCACCGACGAATGAGCCGGAACAGTCACACTGCGTGGCGCTTCCAGAGGGTGCATTTCCAGCCCTCTGGCGTCATACCAGTAAAACCGATAATGAACGGTAACGGGTTCTTGTCTTTCGTTATAGAGTCGAGAGGATGCCGAGGCCTGAATATCAGACGTGGTTAACGTGGGCTGTTCTGCTGTTATACCCGCCGCCAGAATCGTTGATTCCATCACCAGCGACTGTTCATCACTTACCGGAATTTCAGGATGTGTTCGACAACCCGCCAGCAACAGCAAACCCAGTGAAAGCGCAATGCATCCTCTGGTCATGCTTACAGACCTTTATGCGCAAGCATTGGGCCAAGCGCACGTCCACCCAGCAGGTGCATATGAATGTGATACACCTCCTGCCCCCCGTGGCGGTTGGTGTTCATGATTAAGCGGTACCCATCTGCAGCAATGCCTTCCTGCTCAGCAATTTTCGCCGCAACGGTGATCATGCGGCCCAATGCCTGTTCATGTTCCGCCGTCACATCGTTGACAGTTGGGATCAGAATGTTAGGAATGATCAGGATATGCGTTGGTGCCTGAGGGGAAATATCACGAAACGCAGTGACCAGTTCATCCTGGTATACGATATCTGACGGAATCTCACGACGAATAATTTTGCTGAATATAGTTTCTTCTGCCACGACGTTTTCCTTTTTCATTAACAGCCCAAGCGTTTTGCCATGCTACGCCGGGTAACTCTGCGAGTATAGAGTATGAGCGAGTTACTCACGCTCTTTCAACTTTAACCCTCGATTTTTTAAGCGAAAACCTCAGTTAGTGCTGCTCTTATAACCATTTCCCTGCGCTATTGCTCAAGCATAGTACTGAAACAATATTTCATTTATGTCGTAGCATCTGTTTACACATTGACTGCTAATGCGTATATTTCGCATTTGTATTTACATGCGCATTTAATAATTTACAACCAAAGGGTTCATCACAACTACCGGTGATTCGAACTTAATATTAATAATTATCAAGGGCTTTTCGATGTCTTTCACAACACTCAACGGGAATGTTCAACGCCAACCGGGGCTTGCCCTTTCTTTGCTGGCAGCATGCATCACGCTAGCCCTTTTACCTTCCACCAGCCTCGCAGCCCCTGCAGAAGAGACAGTGATCGTGGAGGGTTCTGCTCCATCCGCATCCGGTGAGGAGCAGGATTACAGCGTTAAATCGACCACCGCTGGCACAAAAATGCAGATGACACAGCGCGATATTCCGCAATCGGTCAGCATTGTCAGCCAGCAACGCATGGAAGATCAGCAATTGCAAACGCTGGGCGATGTGATGGACAACACGTTGGGGATAAGCAAAAGCCAGGCGGATTCAGATCGCAGCAGCTATTACTCGCGCGGATTTCAGATTGATAACTATATGGTCGATGGGATCCCGACCTATTTTGAATCCCGCTGGAATCTCGGTGACGCCCTTTCTGACACCGCCCTTTTTGAGCGTGTCGAAGTGGTCCGTGGCGCAAACGGGCTAATGACCGGGACGGGTAACCCTTCAGCCTCCATTAACATGATCCGTAAGCATGCCACCAGCCGCGAGTTCACCGGTAATGTTTCAGCGGAATATGGCAGCTGGAATAAACAACGCTATGTGACCGATCTGCAAAGCCCGCTTACGGCAGACGGCAACGTGCGCGGCCGCATCGTGGCGGGTTACCAGAATAACGACTCCTGGCTTGATCGCTACAATAGCGAAAAAATGTTCTTCTCCGGGATTGTCGATGCCGATTTGGGTGACACCACCAGCCTGTCTGCGGGCTATGAATATCAGCGCATTGATATCAACAGCCCAACCTGGGGTGGATTGCCGCGCTGGAATACCGATGGCAGTAAAAACAGCTATGGCCGTTCGCGCAGCACTGCGCCGGACTGGGCTTACAACGATAAAGACTTCAACAAAGTGTTTGTCACCATCAAACAACGTTTTGCCGATACCTGGCAGGCGACCATGAACGCCACCCACTCCGAGGTCAAGTTCGACAGTAAAATGATGTACGTCGATGCCTATGTTAATAAGGCCGACGGCACGCTGATTGGCCCATATGGCAACTATGGTCCGGGATATGACTACGTCGGAGGAACCGGCTGGAACAGCGGCAAACGTAAAGTGGATGCTGTCGATCTATTTGCCGACGGCGGTTACGATCTGTTTGGTCGTCAGCATAATCTGATGCTGGGCGGCAGCTACAGTAAACAGAATAACCGTTATGAAAGCTCGTGGGCGAACGTTTTCCCCAACGAAATCGGCAGCTTCTATACCTACGATGGTAACTTCCCGGAAACCAACTGGAACCCGCAGTCATTGGCTCAGGACGATACCACGCACATGAAATCGCTGTACGCCGCAACGCGTATTTCGCTGGCTGACCCACTGCATTTGATTGTCGGCGCACGTTACACCAACTGGCGTATCGACACCCTGACCTACAGCATGGAGCAAAACCACACCACGCCGTATGCGGGTCTGGTATATGACATTGACGATAACTGGTCTACCTACGCCAGCTATACCTCAATCTTCCAGCCGCAGAACAAGCGCGACAGTTCCGGTAAATATCTCTCTCCGATCACCGGCAACAACTATGAGCTTGGCCTGAAGTCCGACTGGATGAACAGCCGTTTAACCACCACTCTCGCGGTGTTCCGCATTGAACAGGATAACGTAGCGCAATCAACCGGCGTGCCAATCGCCGGTAGCAATGGCGACACGGCCTTTAAAGCGATGGATGGCACGGTCAGCAAAGGGGTTGAATTCGAGATTAACGGTGCGATCACTGATAACTGGCAGATGACGTTTGGTGCGACACGCTATGTTGCAGAAGACAACGAAGGCAATGCAGTAAACCCAAACCTGCCGCGGACCACGGTCAAACTGTTTACCCGTTATCGCCTGCCAGCCATGCCGGAACTGACCGTCGGCGGTGGAGTTAACTGGCAGAATCGTGTTTACAGCGATACGGTCACGCCTTATGGCACATTCCGCGCGGAACAGGGAAGCTACGCCCTGGTAGATTTGTTCACCCGCTACCAGGTAACAAAAAACTTCTCAGTGCAGGGTAACCTTAATAACCTGTTCGATAAAACCTACGACACGAATATCGACGGTTCTATCGTTTATGGTGAGCCGCGCAACGTCAGCATCACCGCCAGCTATCAGTTCTGACATCGGGTATTGCGTAGAATCGCTAACTCGCTGACTTAGGTTGCAAATTCTCATCAAACTCCAGCCGCTTTCTGTCGGGTTCTACCGCAGTCAGCGGCTCCACTTCTGCAAGCGTCTGCTGACAGCGCTCCACCAGCACCTGATACTCGCGAGTGCCCTGTTTTTTCCACACCAGTTCCTGCTCAGTTAACATGCGAATCGCTTTCGCCGGGCTACCGACAATCAGATGGTTGGCAGGCATCTCAGCGCGCGCTTTCACAAACGCCGAGGCACCAACGATACTGTTTTCACCGATGGTCGCGCCATCGATAATCACCGCACTCATGCCGACCAGCGCGTTCCGCCCAATCACACAGCCGTGCAGAATCGCCCCGTGGCCGATATGTCCGTCCTCTTCCACCACCGTATCCTGGCCGGGAAATCCGTGCATCACGCAGTTATCCTGGATATTCGCCCCATCTTTAACCACGATACGCCCAAAATCTCCGCGCAGGCTGGCGTTGGGACCAACATAAACACCTTTGCCGAGAATGACATCGCCAATCAGCACTGCGGTTGGGTGAACATAGCTTTCTGCAGGAACTACCGGGATCATCCGGTCAATCTGGTAAATCGGCATGGCTTCTCCTGTTACACCTCGGCTAATCCGCCGAAACGTTGATAATAGAGCGGCCCCGGCGCGGGCAGTTCCCCCACCGAACTCTCGCCTTTTTCGCTGACGAAAACCTGGGCGCCGGGCGCAACACGTTGATAAATATTAATGCACAGCTGACGCGCCGTCTGACCCAGCCAGTGAGCAGGCAGCAATTCTTCCGGCAGCAGCGGATCTTTGAGCACAACCCGACGATAGAAGTGAATGAGCAACAGGCGGATCTGGAAGCAGCGCTCTGGCGTAAGTTCGTCCGGCCCGGCGTCACGCAGTAGCGGTAACAACGGACGGAACAGCGTGATAAACGCCTCGTACATGGCATTTTGTTCGTTTAAGTGCCAGCACCCTTCTACCCGCTCACGCAGCGCAGCGCGGGAGAGTGCCAACGGCGAATGCGCCTCAAAAACGATGACATTTTCCGCCACCCCAGCCTCATGGAGCAGCGACTGTACGTCCGCCAGCTTTTGCGATGGCGACGCCAGCAGACTCGGCGCCAGTACGCCAAAACCTTGCCATAACAGCTGCTTTTTAACTTCGGCCAGGGTATTTTTCTCCAGCCCCTCCGACAGCAGCAGCAGCCAGGTACCGTCCCACTCAGGGGCGCTGGCACGATAGATTTTGCTCTCGGCGCGGCGCGTCAAGCGTAGCCCTTTATCACTCAGGCGGTAGAAACTGCGGCGGCCGATACGTACTACGTCCAGCCATTCTTCTTTATTAAGGCGAAACAGTGCGGTACGTACAAAACGTTCACCGAAGCCAAGCCCTTCCAGCAGCGCGGCAACGCTACCGAGCCAGACTTCTCCACCGCGTTGCGATAAACAGTCCCCGTAAAGCGAGGCGATAAGCGAGGTGCCGCTGACCGGCATCGCGGTGACCGCCTGCTGAATAAAATTATCGAGTTTTTCCATATGATTCATAGTGTTGTTATTTTTGTCCTTTTTGAATCATAGCACAGGAATAAAGCAGCGAAACGCCAGGAGTTTGTAGGCTGGATAAGGCAACGCCGCCATCCGGCAGCGTTGCACTGTTCTGCCTGATGGCGCTACGCTTATCAGGCCTACAGGGTTAACCGTTGGCGGCAACTTTGCGCAGGTCGAACACCCGGCACGCCTTACCTTCAGAGCGCGGGATGCTGCCGCAGTTAACAATGCTTACGTCCGTTGAAATACCGACCATCGACTTAATACGATGACGCAAATGATGGCAAATCTGGCAGCGCTGCTCATGGCTTAGCACCAGGCTACTCTCTTTAAGCTCCACGCGTACCGAAAGCGAATCAAGATGCCCTCGGCGATCCACTTCCAACTGGTAATGCGGAGCCAGATGCTCAATCTTGAGGATCTCTTCTTCCACCTGCGATGGGAAGACGTTGACGCCGCGAATAATCAGCATATCGTCGCTGCGCCCGCTAATGCGATCCATACGACGCATCGTGCGCGCGGTACCCGGCAGCAGGCGCGTCAGGTCGCGGGTACGATAACGAATGACCGGTAGCGCTTCTTTCGTCAGCGTGGTGAACAGCAGTTCGCCGTGCTCGCCGTCGGCCAGTGGCGTACCGTCATCCGGATTGACCACTTCCGGGAAGAAATGATCCTCCCATATTGTCGGACCATCACCCGTTTCGATGCACTCCATCGCCACGCCCGGCCCCATCACTTCCGAGAGGCCATAAATATCCAGCGCCGTAATACCGAGGCGACGTTCGATCTCCGCGCGCATCCCCGTGGTCCACGGCTCTGCGCCAAATACACCGGTACGCAGTGAACAACCCCGCGCGTCACCGCCCATCTGGCGCTCCAGCTCTTCAATCAGGTTCAGACAGTAGGATGGCGTGACCATAATCATGTCAGGTTTGAAATCGCGAATCAGCTGCGCCTGCTTTTCAGTCTGCCCGCCGGACATTGGGATAACCGTTGCCCCTAAGCGCTCCGCGCCGTAGTGCGCGCCCAGGCCGCCGGTGAAAAGGCCATAGCCATAAGCGACGTGGATTTTATCTTTCGCGGTACCGCCTGCGGCACGCAGCGAGCGGGCGACGATATTAGCCCAGGTATCAATATCATTTTGCGTATAGCCCACCACAGTCGGTTTACCCGTGGTGCCGGATGATGCATGGATACGCACCACCTGCTCCATCGGTACCGCGAAGGTGTCGAAGGGATAGTTGTCACGCAGGTCCTGCTTGGTGGTGCAGGGAAACTTGCTCAGATCGCTCAGCTCACGGAAATCATCCGGGTGAACCCCCGCCGCGTCGAACTTACGGCGGTACATCGGGACATTTTCATAGGCGTGTTTTAACGTCCATTTCAGGCGCTCGGTTTGCAAAGCCTGTAATTCGTCACGCGATGCGGTTTCAATCGGATCTAATTTTGTTGTTGTCGTTGTCATTTTGTAGGGCACTCGCAGGTCAATTAGCTCACACTCGCTCAAGGATCATGGCAATGCCCTGACCCACGCCAATACACATCGTACACAGCGCATAACGTCCATTGCGTCGTTCCAGCTCCAGCGTTGCGGCCAGCGCTAACCGCACACCGCTCATCCCCAGCGGGTGACCTAAAGCGATAGCCCCCCCATTGGGATTCACGTGTTCTGCGTCATCTGCCAGTCCAAGCTGTCTCATCACACCCAACGCCTGGGCGGCAAAGGCTTCATTCAGCTCAATCACATCCATATCGTTGATATTCAGCCCGGCGCGCTCCAGCACTTTTCGTACCGCAGGAACTGGCCCAAGACCCATGTACTTCGGTTCAACGCCCGCGGTCGCCATGGCGACAATGCGTGCACGCGGCGTTAGTCCCTGGGCCTTTATGTGTTGCTCGCTGGCTACGATCATTGCTGCCGCGCCGTCGTTCACCCCAGAGGCATTGCCTGCGGTGACCACGCCGTTCTTACGAAACGGTGTTTTCAGTTGTGCGAGTTGCTCCAGCGTGGTTTCTGCACGCGGATGTTCATCTTCACGTACTGCGCTAACTGCCCCTTTCTTGCCAATGATTTGTACCGGCACAATTTCCTGCGCCAGAATGCCGTCACACTGGGCTTTCGCCGTGCGCTGCTGGCTGCGATACGCAAAGGCGTCCTGGTCCTCTCGGCTTATATTTAACAATTCAGCTACATTCTCCGCCGTTTCGGGCATGCTGTCAGTTCCGAATTGTTGCTGCATGAGCGGGTTCACAAAACGCCAGCCAATGGTGGTATCAAACATCTCTGCCTGACGCTGAAACGGCGCGGTCGCTTTGCCCATTACAAACGGCGCGCGTGACATTGACTCAACACCACCGGCGATCAGCAGATCGGCATCACCGGCTTTGATCGTGCGAGCAGCGAAGCCGATCGCATCAAGCCCGGAGCCGCACAGACGGTTGATGGTCGTGCCGGCAACGCTGTGCGGATAATCCGCCAGCAGGGTCGCCATATGCGCCACGTTGCGGTTATCCTCGCCCGCCTGGTTGGCGCAACCGAAGATCACATCGTCAATAGCGCTGGGATCCAGGCGTGGGTTGCGGTTGAGTAATTCACGCAACGGGATGGCCGCCAGATCGTCGGCACGCACGCCTGCCAGCGCCCCACCGTAGCGACCAATCGGGGTACGAATACCGTCACAAATAAATGCGTCACGCATTAGACTTCTCCTGTAATCGTGCCACCGATGCGGTGAGATTTGCCGCGAAACAGAGCCACGGTTTTGTGTTGCTGATTGACAATTTCAATGTCGTAAACGCCAGTGAGTTTGCCTTGCTGCTTAACCCGCGCGGTGGCGGTCAGTTTGTCACCTGCAAAGGCCGGACGCAGAAAGTCGATACTCGCTGCTGAGGCTACTGCTGCCAGTCCCTGACTGTTGCAGGCGTAAGCAAAGGCAGTATCCGCCAGCGAAAACAGTTGCCCGCCGTGACAGGTCTGATGGCCATTCAGCTGCGACGGCGACACGGTCATGGTCATCTGCGAATAACCGTCGTCCATCTCAATAATTTCAATCCCCAGCGCCTGCGCGCAGGTGTCTTTCACATACATGGCGCGGGCGTTGCGCCAGGCTTCATTACTCATGACGCATCTCCATCAGCACTTTCTGGCGCAGCAGCGCACTCGGGCGATAGCGTTCTTCGCCATAGTGCTGTTGTAGGTTTTCCAGCAGACGCAGCACACGTCCCCAGCCGAGCGAGTCGCCCCAGGCCAGCGGCCCGTGCGGGTAGTTAACCCCCAAGCGCATGGCGATATCGATATCCTCGGCGCTGGCGACTCCTTTTTGCAGCGCATCCAGCGCTTCGTTCGCCAGCATCGCTACCGTGCGCCATACCAGCAGCCCTGGGTAGTCGGCAATACGCAGCACTTTTTTGCCCTGCTGCTGGAAGTAGTACACCGCTTTGTCGGTGGCTGAAGCCGGGTTGGTTGGTGCGCTTGCCAGCACGACGGTGTCGCCCACAGCATGGTCATACACCACCACCGGGCGCTGGTGCTGCACGCTTAAGGCCAGCGCGGTTTCACCGGTTGTTTCAAGGAGCAGCACATCATCCAGTTCAGTGACAACGTCACGCTTGATATTTTTTGCTGCATTTTCAGGCGCTACCGCTGCAACAGCCAGTTCAGGCGATACTTCAGCAGGCCAGCAATAGACGCCGTGGCCGCTCTTCTTGCCCAGACGCCCCGCCAGAGCGAGCTCCTGTTGCAGCAAAGACGGTAGAAAACGGCGGTCCTGCCAGAAGGCGTTAAACACCGAACAGGTCACGGCAAAATTGACGTCCTGACCAATCAAGTCGGTCAGCGCCAGCGGTCCCATCGGGAAGCCGCCGCCGTCACGCAGCGCTGCATCAATCACTTCCGCTGACGCAACCTGTTCTTCCAGCGCGCGCCAGGCTTCAGCGTAGTACGGACGCGCCACGCGGTTGACGATAAAACCCGGCGTTGAGCGGCAGCGCACCGGCTGCTTGCCCCAGGCGATTACGCACTGGCAAAGCAGCTCGACTACCTCAGTTGAGGTGGCAAGGCCGCTCACCACTTCCACCAGTTTCATCACCGGTGCCGGGTTAAAGAAGTGCAGCCCCGCCACACGTTCCGGATGCTTCACTCCCGCCGCAATTGCGGTAATTGAGATCGACGAGGTATTACTGGTCAGCAGCGTTGACGGCAAACAGATCTCCGCCAACTGACTGAACAGCGCTTTTTTAATTTCCAGCCGCTCGGAAGCGGCTTCAATCACCAGTTGTGCATCGGCAAGCTGATTCAGTTCAGTCGCGGGTACGATTCGTGCCAGCAGCTCACTGGCCTGTTCCGCACTAATTTTTCCACGACCAACACGAACGTCGAGTCGCTGGCGAATACCCTCAATGGCGCGAGTAATCGCCTCAGCGGAAATGTCATACAGCAGGACCGAATGCCCGGCGCTGGCAGCCACTTCGGCAATGCCTGCACCCATTGTTCCGCCGCCGATCACGGCAACGCGGTGAAGAGTTTTCGTCATGGCTTATTTCCCGCTGAACTGTGGTGGGCGTTTGCCGAGAAAGGCGCTGACCCCTTCGCGATAGTCGTCGCTGCGACCGGCCATGCGCTGGTAGTCGCGCTCAAGCTCAAGCTGCTGATCCAGCGTGTTGGTTTCGGAAAGCTGCAAGGCTTTCTTAATCAGCCCCAGGCCATAGGTCGGCTGCGTCGCGAAACGGCGCGCCATGGTCAACGCGGTATCTTTCAACTCGGCATCGTCGACCACTTGCCAGATCATGCCCCACTGCGCGGCCTGTTCGGCGCTGAGGTTATCGCCAAGCATCAGTAAGCCGACGGCGCGAGCGCGACCGGCTACGCGCGGCAGCACCCAGCTTCCGCCGCAGTCCGGCACCAGGCCGAGCTTGCTGAAGGCCATGACAAACTTCGCCGAGCGCGCGGCGAGGACGATGTCGCAGCCCATGGCCAGCGTGGCACCGGCACCAGCGGCAACGCCGTTGACGGCACAGATAACCGGCTTCGGCAGCGCGGCTAAGCGGCGCACCAGCGGGTTGTAGAAGCGTTCCACCGACATGCCCAGATCCGGCGCGGGGCCGCTCGGGTCAACGTTACGGTCGTTCAGATCCTGTCCGGCGCAAAATCCGCGTCCGGCGCCGGTGATCAGCAGGCAACGAATGGTGTCGTCGCGCTCGGCCTGTTTCAGGCAATCGGCAAGCTGCTGGTGCATCACGTCGTTAAAGCTGTTGAGTCGGTCCGGGCGGTTCAGGATGATAGTCATCACGCCCTGCTCCACTTCGCTGAGAATAAATGCGTCCACGATTAGCGTCCTTTAAATTCCGGTGTGCGTTTTTCTAAAAAGGCGCTGACGCCTTCACGACGATCTTCGGTGCCGCTCAGCAGCGTAAACAGCTGACGTTCCTGCACCAGACCGGCCTGGAGACCCACTTCTTGCGCAGCGCGTAGAGACTGTTTTGCCGCCCGCAGCGCCAGCGGTGAGTGACGGGCGATGGTCGCCGCCAGCTTGAGCGCGTATTCATCGGAGAGGTTCGCCGGGTGAATGTCACTCACTAGCCCGGCCCGTTGTGCTCGTTCGGCATCAATGCTTTCACCGCTCAGCACCATTCGGCTGGCCAGCGCTTTGCCAACACAACGGATAAGCCGCTGCGTACCGCCCGCCCCTGGCATGGTGCCGAGAGTAATCTCCGGCAGACCAAAGCGCGCGTTATCCCCGGCAATCACCAGGTCGCACAGCAGCGCCAGCTCGCAGCCCGCGCCCAGTGCGTAACCGTTAACCACCGCGATCAACGGCTTGTTGAAGGCATCAATACGTGCCCACAGGCGTGGGCGAATATCGTCGAAAGTGGCGGGCAGATCTTTTTCCGCCATTTCATTGAGATCGGCCCCGGCGGCGAAATAGCGCGTGTTGCCGCTAATCACGCAAACGCTGATGCTGGCGTCCGCCGCCGCGCTTTCCAGCGCGTCAGCAATCTGCGTTAGCAGCGCATTGTTCAGGGCGTTACGCGCCTGCGGACGGTTCAGAATCAGTTGCAGTACACGGTCGTGACGGGAAATCAGCAGTTCGCTCATGCCATCCCCCGCGCATCGAAGTCGACCACTACGTCACCGCTGGTTGGCAGCGCCTGGCAGCTCAGCACATAGCCCGCCGCCAGTTCATCGGCTTCAAGGCTGTAGTTGGCGGCCATCGCCACCTCGCCACTGACCACCTTGCATTTGCAGGTGGCGCACACGCCGCCTTTACAGGCGAACGGCAGGTCAGCGCCCTGGCGCAGCGCGGCGTCGAGAATGCTGTCATCTTCCGCATTCAGTGAAATCAGGCGATCGCGCCCATCCTGACGAAGGGTGACCGTGCGGCCTTCCGCCTGGATGCCGGTGGCGTGTTTCACGCTGGTCCCCGGCGTATTAAAACGCTCAAGGTGAATGGATTTTTCCGCTATACCCAGTTCACGCAGTGCCACTTCGGCTTCATCCATCATCGCCGATGGGCCACAGATAAAGGCGTCATCAAAGCGGCTGAAATCGAGCAAGTTTTTGCCCAGCGCACGCAGTTTGTCGCCGTCAATACGACCCTGTAGCAGATCGCTGTCCATCGACTCCTGACTAAACAGGTGCACCACCTGTAAACGCTGCGGATAGCGGTCTTTCAGATCGGCCAGCGCCTGACGGAACATCATGCTGTGGCTGCTGCGGTTGCCGTAGATCAGCGTGAACTGGCTGGCCGGTTCGGTCGTCAGCGTCGCTTCAATAATCGCCATCATCGGCGTAATGCCGGACCCGGCGGCAATCGCCAGATATTCGGCTTCGCGCTCGGCCTGCGGCTGGTAGCCAAAATGGCCCTGCGGCACCATCACTTCCAGCGTCATACCCTGCTGGATATCCTGCTGGGCATAGCGGGAGAAACGCCCACCGTCAATAGCTTTAACCGCGACGCTAATTTCCGACGGCGAGCGGCTGCGACAAATGGAGTAACAACGACGCAGCTCTTCTCCACCGAGGTGAGCTTTCAGCGTCAAATGCTGGCCCGGTCGAAAGGCGTAGTCATTACGCAGCGCGTCAGGAATGGTGAAAGTGATGGTCACCGCATCGCGCGTTTCCGCTTCGACGTTGGCCACGGTAAGCGAATGAAATGTTGTCATCGCAACCTCAAATACATTTAAAGTAATCAAAGGGTTCACGGCAGCTGTCGCAGCGATATAACGCTTTACAGGCCGTGGAACCGAATTCGCTAATCAGCGAAGTATGGGTGCTGGCGCAGCGCGGGCACTGTACGTCAGTTGGCATTTCGGCATGACAGGCGTGGGCCTGCGGCGGGCTGATACCATACTGGCGCAGGCGTTCGCGGGCGTCCGGGCTCATCCAGTCAGTGGTCCACGGTGGGTCAAGCTGCAGGACGATATGTACTGGCGTATAGCCGCGCTCCGCCATCACCGCGCGAATTTCACCCAGTAGATGCTCGGTGGCCGGGCAGCCGGAGTACGTCGGCGTAAAGCCGATTACCCAGCCGTCGCCGCAGCGCTCAACGCTGCGTACCATGCCGAGATCGGTGATGGTCAGCACCGGCACTTCCGGATCGGAAATCGCACTTAACAGCCCCCAAACGGTGTGCACCTCTGGCGGTGCGATCGCGGTAAGACGTTGCATAGCCCCCCCTGCTACCACTGCTGACCAGGATACGCACGCTGCAAGTACTGCATCTCCGCCAACATCGGCCCGAGATGTTCGCTGTGTAGCCCCTGCTTGCCGCCGTTGCGAAACGCCGCCTCTTGCGGAACGTGTAAACCAGAATCAATCAGCGCAGTGTGTACCGTCGTTTGCCATTCGGTTTGCAGTTCGCGCGGATCGACGGCAATGCCCTGCCTGGCCAGAGCGATCTCCAGTTCGTCGGCAAGGAACAATTCGCCGGTGTAACGCCACAGATTGTCCACCGCCTTCTGCATCAGTTGTGCGGAGTAGTCAGTACCATTCCCCAGTCGCTCCAGCCAGCCGCGGCTGAAGCGCAGGTGATAACGCACTTCTTTCAGTCCTTTGGCAGCGATAGCCGCAATCTGCTTATCGCGGCTGTTAACCAAACGAGTGAACAACGCCACGTGCCAGACGTCGATAAAGAACTGGCGAGCGATCGTGTCGGCAAAGTTGCCGTTAGGTTGTTCTACCAGCAACAGGTTGCGGAACTGACGCTCATCACGACCAAAAGCCAGCGTGTCTTCGTCGCCGCTACCCGCCAGTTCGGCTGCGTAGCTGAGGAAGTTGCGCGCCTGCCCCAGCAGGTCGAGGCCGATATTAGCCAGCGCCAGATCAATCTCCAGCTCCGGCGCATGGCCGCACCAGGCACCCAGACGCTGAGCCAGCACCAGGCCGTTATCGCCCAGACGCAGGGCATAGGTTGCAACGGGATTCAGGTTATTCATCGTTGCCTCACATATGTTCCATGCCGTCCGGCACGCTGTAGAACGTGGGATGGCGATAGACTTTGCTCTCCGCCGGGTCGAAAAATTCACCGCGTTCCTCCGGCTGTGACGCAACAATTTCGCTGGCTTTCACCACCCAGAGGGAGCAGCCTTCGCTGCGGCGAGTATAGGCATCGCGGGCATTTTCCAGCGCCATCTGGTCATCGGCGGCATGCAGACTGCCAACGTGACGGTGCGATAACCCCTGTTTGCTGCGGACAAAAACTTCGTATAACGGCCAGTATGTTTTGCTCATGACTCTCTCCTTACGCCGCGTCGCGGGCCTGTTGCTTTTCGGCGTGCGCCAGTGCGGCCTCGCGCACCCATGCCCCTTCTTCCCAGGCCTTACGCTTTGCGCCCAGACGTTCGTGGTTGCAGACACCACGACCGTTGATGACCTCATTAAATTCCTGCCAGTCGATCTCGCCGAATCGATATTTCCCCGTCGCTTCATCAAGCTGTAGGTCGGCGTCCGGCACGGTCATACCGAGGATTTCTACCTGCGGGACCGTGTTATCAACAAAGCGCTGACGCAGTTCGTCGTTGGAGTGCAGTTTGATTTTCCACGCCATGCTGCGGGCGCTGTTCGGTGAGTTGTCGTCGTTCGGGCCAAACATCATCAGCGCAGGCCACCAGAAACGGTTGATGGCGTCCTGCAGCATCTGACGCTGTTCCTCGCTACCGGTAGCCAGCGCCATACACGCTTCGAAGCCCTGACGCTGATGGAAGCTCTCTTCTTTGCAGATTTTGACCATCGCCCTGGCATACGGGCCGTAGGAGGTACGACACAGCGCCACCTGGTTAACAATCGCCGCGCCATCGACAAGCCAGCCGATCACACCGATATCCGCCCAGCTCAGAGTTGGGTAGTTGAAAATGGAGGAGTATTTCATCTGGCCGTCGAGCATCTTCTGGTACAGATCTTCACGCGCGCAGCCCAGTGTTTCCGCCGCGCTGTAGAGGTACAGTCCGTGTCCGGCCTCGTCCTGTACTTTTGCCAGCAGAATGGCCTTACGCCGCAGCGTGGGTGCGCGGGTTATCCAGTTGCCTTCCGGCAACATGCCGACAATTTCCGAGTGCGCATGCTGGCCAATCTGGCGGATCAGCGTCTTACGGTATGCGTCCGGCATCCAGTCCTGCGGCTCGATGGCCGTTTCCTGCGCGATGAGCTGGTCAAAACGTTGTTCTTCTGTCACGTCATCACCTTATGATTCCGATAATTTCAACAAATCAATATTTTTGAATCACTTCGTTTTATAAAAGTTACATCTTGGTTAAATAAAACCACAAATTTTGTTTGCTGGTTTTGCGATACTTGTCGCAAATGGTTTTTGTTTATCCATTAATAACAGATAGATAACCAATGAAGGTAAAGTGTTCGCGATCTCATTGTTAATAAATTATTAAAATCTCGCTTGCATTTTGTGATTCATAAAAGAACTATTTATAGAGATATTACGGAACACATCTGGAGATTAACGATGCAGCAGTTAGCCAGTTATTTATCCGGTGCCTGGCAGACAGGCCGGGGCCGCACCCGCACCATCCACCACGCCCTTACCGGTGAAGCGCTTTGGGAAGTGACAAGCGTTGGACTGGATATGGCGCAGGCGCGCCGCTTTGCTATTGAGCACGGCGGCAAAGCGTTACAGGCAATGAGTTTTATTGAGCGCAGCGCGATGCTAAAAGCGGTGGCGAAGCATTTAATGGAACTGAAAGCCGATTTCTATGCCATATCTGCGCAAACCGGAGCAACGCGCGGTGACAGCTGGGTCGATATCGAAGGCGGCATTGGCACGCTTTTCACTTATGCCAGTCTCGGTGGCCGCGAGCTGCCGGACGATACACTGTGGCCGGAAGACGAACTGATCCCGCTGTCCAAACAGGGCGGTTTTGCCGCACGCCACGTGCTGACCTCCAAATCCGGTGTTGCGGTGCATATCAACGCCTTTAACTTCCCCTGCTGGGGTATGCTGGAGAAGCTGGCGCCAACCTGGCTTGCCGGGATGCCAGCCATTATCAAACCTGCAACCGCCACCGCGCAGCTCACTCAAGCAATGGTGAAAGCGATTATCGACAGTGGCCTGGTACCGAACGGCGCAATTAGCCTTATCTGTGGCGGCGCGGGTGACCTGCTCGATCACCTCGACAGCCAGGATGTGGTGACTTTTACCGGTTCTGCTCATACCGGGCAGCAGTTGCGCGTGCACCCCAACCTGGTGGCTAAATCGGTTCCATTCACCATGGAAGCGGATTCACTCAACTGCTGTGTGCTTGGTGATGACGTCACCCCAGAACAGCCTGAGTTTGCATTGTTTGTACGTGAAGTCGTGCGCGAGATGACGACCAAAGCCGGGCAGAAATGTACCGCTATCCGCCGCATTATCGTGCCACAGGCGCAGGTGAAAGCAGTCAGCGAGGCGCTGATTACCCGTCTGCAAAAAGTGGTAGTGGGCGATCCGGCGCAGGAAGGCGTGAAGATGGGGTCGCTGGTGAATAACGATCAGCGTCAGGACGTGCAGGATAATGTGAATCGTCTGGTTGAAGCCGGGTGTGAGGTGCTGCTGGGCGGAAAAGCAGATCTGAGCACGGCTGGGGCTTTCTTCCCGCCAACGCTGCTGTTTTGTCCGCAGCCGGATGAAATTGCCGCGGTACATGCAATTGAAGCCTTTGGTCCGGTCGCCACGCTGATGCCGTATCAAAATACCGGGCATGCCATGACGCTGGCGCGCGCCGGTGAAGGTAGTCTGGCAGGAACGCTGGTGACGGCGAGCGGCGAACTGGCGCGAGAGTTTATCCTCGGTGCGGCCCGCGCCCACGGGCGTATTCAGGTGCTGAACGAAGAGTCCTCGGCGGAATCGACCGGTCACGGCTCTCCGCTGCCACAGCTGGTCCACGGCGGGCCTGGACGTGCAGGCGGCGGTGAAGAGCTGGGCGGTCTGCGTGCGGTGAAACACTACATGCAACGCACCGCCATTCAGGGCAGCCCAACCATGCTCGCGGCGGTAAGCCAACAGTGGGTGCGTGGCGCTCGGGTAGAGGAAGATCGTATTCACCCGTTTCGTAAATACTTCGAAGAGATCCAGCCGGGCGACAGCCTGCTGACGCCACGTCGTACACTGACCGAAGCGGATATCGTTAACTTTGCCTGCCTCAGCGGTGACCACTTCTACGCCCATATGGACAAGATTGCAGCAGCCGATTCCATTTTCGGCGAGCGCGTGGTGCACGGTTACTTCCTGATTTCCGCCGCAGCCGGTCTGTTTGTTGACGCGGGCGTCGGTCCGGTGATTGCCAACTATGGCATGGAAAATCTGCGCTTTATCGAGCCGGTTAAGCCGGGCGACACTATCCAGGTACGTTTAACCTGCAAACGCAAAACAGTGAAACGTCAGCGCAATGCCGAAGAAAAAGCGACCGGCGTGGTGGAGTGGTCGGTGGAGATCTTTAATCAGCACCAGCAGGCGGTGGCGCTGTATTCCATTCTGACGTTGGTTGCGCGTCAGCATGGGGATTTCCCGGCGTAAGATTCCGGTGTAGGTTCGCTCGATCAGGCTTGAAACAAAAAGCAAAAAGCCTGCTTAGTTTCCTAAGCAGGCTTCTTAAATATGGCTCCTCTGACTGGACTCGAACCAGTGACATACGGATTAACAGTCCGCCGTTCTACCGACTGAACTACAGAGGAATCGTTGTGGAGGCTTATCTTAGCGGCGAAAAAAATTTTGTCAAACCCCATTTCCTCGAATGCGAATCAATTGATGCTTCTCTCGACAGTTTGTTGCATTTACAGACATTTTAAATAGAAAAAACTTTGCAGCTTTTTTGATTCTCCCTCATCATTTGAAATGAGGTTTCAACTTTCTTCGTTAAGGTCCACTTTGAACGTCTCCGCTGCCTTACGCCAGGTCGCTTCCCGCACGCCCTGGTATGCCAAACGCAAGAGTTATAAGGTTCTCTTTTGGCGCGAAATCACTCCGCTGGCTGTCCCCATTTTTCTGGAAAACACCTGTGTGCTATTGATGGGTGTTCTGAGTACCTTCCTGGTCAGCTGGTTGGGAAAAGAAGCGATGGCCGGTGTCGGACTCGCCGACAGCTTTAATATGGTCATCATGGCATTTTTCGCCGCCATCGATCTGGGCACCACCGTGGTTGTAGCATTTAGCCTCGGGAAACGAGATCGTCGACGGGCCAGAGCCGCGGCCAGACAATCACTGGTGATCATGACAATTTTTGCTACCGTTCTGGCAGCTGTCATTCACTATTTTGGTCAACAGATTATTGACGTTGTCGCAGGTGAAGCAACGCCAGACGTTAAAGCTTTGGCACTCACCTATCTGGAGCTGACGGTGCTCAGCTACCCGGCGGCAGCCATTGCGCTGATCGGCAGTGGCGCACTACGTGGAGCCGGAAATACAAAAATACCGTTGTTGATTAACGGCGGCATGAACATCCTGAATATCATCATCAGTAGCATCCTGATTTACGGGATCTTTTCCTGGCAAGGTCTGGGATTTGTGGGAGCAGGACTGGGACTGACCATTTCGCGCTACATCGGGGCGATTGCCATCATCTGGGTACTGATGATTGGTTTTAACCCCGCGCTGCGAATTCCCTTCAAAAGCTATTTTAAGCCACTCAATCTCGCCATTATCTGGGAGGTGATGGGGATCGGCATTCCGGCAAGTATCGAGTCAGTGCTGTTCAATGGCGGTAAACTTTTGACGCAGATGTTTGTTTCAGGCATGGGAACCAGCGTTATCGCCGGGAATTTTATTGCATTTTCTATCGCCGCGCTTATCAACTTACCGGGGAATGCTTTAGGTTCCGCGTCGACAATCATTACCGGCAGGCGTCTGGGAAATGGTCAGATTGCCCAGGCTGAAATCCAGCTGCGGCATGTATTCTGGCTGTCGACGATCGGCCTGACGGCAATTGCCTGGCTAACCGCTCCTTTCGCCGGGGTGATGGCCTCGTTTTATACCCACGATCAGGATGTAAAAGAGGTCATAGTCATCCTGATTTGGCTCAACGCAGCATTTATGCCGATATGGGCTGCATCCTGGGTGTTACCAGCAGGCTTTAAAGGTGCGCGAGATGCACGTTTTGCTATGTGGGTATCGATGCTGGGCATGTGGGGCTGCCGCGTAGTCGCGGGTTACACCCTGGGTATCGTATTAGGATGGGGCGTTGTCGGCGTTTGGTTAGGTATGTTCTTCGACTGGGCCGTACGCGCCGCGTTATTTTACTGGCGTATGGTCACCGGACGCTGGCTGTGGAAATACCCGCGCCCCGAACGCGAAAAGTGCATAAAACAACCGGTTGCGTCTGAATAAGCGGCGAAATGGGGAATATTTCAGCAAACGATCGCATTTATCTATTCAGGCTTTGACAACGCTGAGCGGCATCGCTAATATTCGCCTCGTTCAAACGATTCCTCTGTAGTTCAGTCGGTAGAACGGCGGACTGTTAATCCGTATGTCACTGGTTCGAGTCCAGTCAGAGGAGCCATATTTAAGAAGCCTGCTCAGGAAACTAAGCAGGCTTTTTGCTTTTCTGCGATCCCATTTGCCGGGTAAAGCGCTTCACTCCACATCCAGGCTTTTCCATACTGACGACGGGAGAATGTCCGTCTGCATATGCAAAATGTCTCTATGATCCAATTCGTTAACGTCATGGTTAAGTATCTTATCGTGCAACGACATCAAAATGAGACCCATACTTGCCCATGCCGATACTGCTGAAAGCAGCGCTAACCGCTTTATTAGTAATTCCACTGAGTACAATAGCCGGTGAGAAAGTCACGCTACGTTGCCCGGCGTAGTCAGAGTAATAAATTCTATATGTTTACCAATCGAGATGTTCTTTCGGTGAAGAATGGATTTCAGTTTATTTATGCGGATTCGGGACGGGCGGTGTCTTGTTCGATATTGTCGCGGGTACCGACGCAGGATCTGAGGCTGGAGACTTTGAGGTAACGCAGCTTTCTACCCGCCATTCAGCGACGTCAGGGAAGCCCGTTTACTCACGGGCTTTTGTAGTTAAATCTGATAATCAATCACCGCCTCATCTGGCTCCATCGCCTGGCGCTTAATTTCATCGACGGATAACCCTGCATTGCATAGCTCGATGAATCGCCAGACGTAGTTGCGCTGCAGCTGTCCGCGTTTAAGCCCTAGCCAAACGGTATTTGCATCAAACAAATGCCGGGTATCAAGACGGGTTAAGGTCCCCTCTTCCTGCTCGCCGCTGGATTGCTCTGCCACCAGCCCAATCCCCAACCCCAGCGACACGTAAGTTTTAATCACATCCGAGTCCTGGGCGCTGAGAACAATATCCGGTATCAGCCCTTTGCGAGCAAATGCTTCATCGATGCGGGAACGCCCTGTAATCCCCTGACGATAGGTAATTAACGGCCAGTGAGCGATAGACTCCAGCGTGAGTGGAGAAGCTTTCACTAATGGATGGTCGTGAGGAACAAGCAGGCTGTGATGCCAACGAAACCAGGGAAAAGCCACCAACAATGGATCGCTGCTCAGCCGCTCACTGGCAATTCCGATATCTGCCCCGCCATTTTGTAGCAGGACATCAATCTCCTGTGGCGTACCCTGAATAAGTTCCAGACGCACCTCAGGGAACAGCTCACGAAAGGCTTTTATCACCGCAGGCAAGCTATAGCGTGCCTGGGTATGCGTGGTGGCAATCGTCAGAACGCCGGACGTGTCATTAGTAAACAGATCCGCCAGTCGACGAACATTACTGGCCTCATTCAGAATACGCTCGGCAATAATCAGCAAGGCTTTACCCGGTTCGGTCATGCCCAACAGGCGTTTACCGCGACGGATAAAAATCTCGATGCCAAGTTCATCTTCAAGTTCACGAATGTGTCGGCTGACGCCCGACTGCGAGGTGTACAGTATATTCGCGACCTCTGTCAGGTTGTAATCCTGACGGGCCGCCTCGCGGATTATTTTAAGTTGCTGGAAATTCACATTTCGCTCCGGGCACATCAGACATTACGCTATTGTTAAAGTCTGATGCCCGGCATAACAAATAATAAAAACCTGCATCTTATTCCTTGTGGGAATAAGGTTTAGCTGACCAGCTGCAGCTCGCGATTTTCCAGCGCCGGACGGCTGACCAGCGACAACAGGATCTCCTTCACGGCCTGCGCCTGGGGCGATAAGCTCCCTCTGGCTGATACGTTCAACGATAATGGCAGATTCATCGATGGTGTTGTGATGCGTGCCATCCAGCCGTTAGCCGCATTGCATAATGAACGGGCGGCCGACTCAGGCAACACTGTGACACCCATACCACTGGCAATGGCGGCCGTTAGGGTGGAGATAGACTCAATTTCGCCAATCACTTTAGCCGTTAAGCGACGTAGCGAAAAAGCTTCATCCACGCGCAGGCGAACCGCGCTGTAATCCCGTGGCAAGAACAAATTCATCTGCGCCACCGCGGCTAAATCGACGCTTTGGCCAGGACACTCACGCGTGCCGACCAGGTAGAGATCCTCTTTAAGCAACGGTTGACTGCTGATGCCCGCCACAGGTGAACGCTCATAGAGCACTGCCATATCTAATTGCCCGCTGAGCAGCTTGTCATTCAGCACTGCCCCACTGTTTTCATGCAAATAGACCAGCACATCAGGCAGTTCGGCACGTAGCGTCTGTAATAACGGCATGGTAATGGATGACGCGACTGTCCCCGGCGCAAGGCCGATAGAGACCTGTCCACTCAAGGTCTGGCCCACGTTATTAACCGCAAGTTGCGCCTGTTCGCACTGACGTAAAATCGTCCGGGCGTGGGTATATAGCACTTTTCCTGCTTCCGTCGGCGTGACGCCACGCTTGGTACGAATCAGCAATTGCTGATCCAGCTCACCTTCCAGCGTAGCGACCTGCTGGCTCAGCGCGGGTTGCGCAATGTGCAACACTTCCGCTGCCTGGGTCAGGCTACCAATATCGACGATTTTCACGAAATATTTCAGTCGTCTGAAGTTCATTTTGCCTCCTGTCGGAATACCAGAACCCGTGCTGGCAGTCATTAAATTCAGGACTGCAAGATGCTTGCCACTTTCGTCTAAAACGGTGTTTTACGGTTAAAGCCGCGTAAAGTCAGGAGTAAAAGCGGAGAAAGATCATTCTGCACACCTAAGTATCTCATTCAGTCTGCCCTGGAAGAGGTAGACACGCACCAGAATGGGGCAAAAGCATAAAAAGACGGAAAGATCGCCGCTTTGCTGATTTTGTCAGCAAACGAACACACAAATGTATTTACCCCTTTGACAAGCCTCACCACCCTCGCTAATATGCGCCTCGTTCAAACGATTCCTCTGTAGTTCAGTCGGTAGAACGGCGGACTGTTAATCCGTATGTCACTGGTTCGAGTCCAGTCAGAGGAGCCATATTTAAGAAGCCTGCTTAGGAAACTAAGCAGGCTTTTTGCTTTTATGCCATTGCTCATTGCGCATATCAAAACCTCAACTTAGCCTGGCCAACACTTCATTCATAATAGCCGCAGGTATTTGTTCCAGACGCTTGCCGTTCCGGGCTTTCATATCAATAGACAGGAACACCAATGAGTTGAGATGTCCGCTCTTCGCTCACTGCAGACTTTAAACTCACCCAGTACCTCCGCTCTGTGCCAGCAGAGGACTTTTCTATCGCCGCTGATATATTAATCCATGGAGAGCAGGCCAAATTTATAATATAAATTGACGGGTACGCTGAATTTTACAGGAACATCTCCAATGAATATTGCCGCCTCAATTGCCCTTTTGGGCGCTTGCCCATTTGTGAGTCTGGCGGCAGTACCGGTGACCTTTTCCGAAACTGTCCTGGATGCCGCAGGGCCAAAAGGTCCTTTGAAAGGCACGTTACTCACCCCGAATTCAAAACCAACAGCCGTTGTTCTTATCATTCCTGGCTCCGGGCCAACCGATCGGGATGGAAACAACCCGCTTGGTGTGAATGCATCGCCTTACCGACTTCTTGCTGAAGGCCTTGCTGCCAAAGGCTTTGCGACGCTTCGTATCGACAAACGTGGAATGTTCGCTAGCGCAATGGCCGTAGAGGATGCCAATGCGGTGACGATTGCTGACTATGTTGACGACGTTCGATCCTGGGTAGACGTGCTTAGACGTCACATGCACACCCCCTGTATTTGGGTTTTAGGGCACAGTGAAGGGGGCGTAGTCGCACTTGCCTCGGCTCAAGAAGAGAATGTGTGCGGTGTGATTCTTATCGCAACGCCCGGGAGGCCGATGGGCGAGGTGTTGAGGGGGCAACTTAACGCTAATCCGGAAAATGAAATTCTATTAAAGCAGGCACTGCCGATAATTGATGCTCTGGAGCATCGGCGGCGAGTCGATATTACGAATATTCACCCAGCACTGCAAAGTATCTTTAATCCTGCTGTTCAGGGGTTTTTGATCAATGCGTTTTCATATAATCCGGGTCATCTCATTTCGAGTATTTCCAAACCCGTGTTAGTGCTACAAGGGCAACGCGATCTCCAGGTGGAAGAAACGGATGCAAGACTGCTTAAGGCCGCGAATCCTCAAGCGTCCCTGGTTATACTGCCCAATATGAACCATGTTATGAAAGAGGTGACTTCGGACGATCGCAAAGCGAATATCGCGACATACGCTGAACCCGCGCTCCCCTTAGCTCCCGGTTTAATCGACTCGATTGAGCATTTCCTGATCCGCAACTCACCTTTTCCCGAAAAGTAACAGCTGCTCTGCTCTCGGTGTCCTCCCAAAAACGGTTTACTTTTAAAGAGTTCAGCATGCTTTAAAGCATTCGTCTGCTCCATGCTCACAGCAGACATGGTCAGATGTCATTCCAACCGTCACATGCCAAAAGCAGACTCCCCCTTCCCCATCCGATATCCACCTCATAACATTTTTATAAATAACAAAGCATTAAGAAGTTCAACGTAATACAATTATATTTATAATTGTAATGATAACCATTCTCATATTACTATAATCGCGTGATAATTAACTTTTGATACATTCCACATGTCTGACCACGCCACTACCACTGCTTCCTTTACGCTCGAGTCGCTTTATGGCGCACATCACGGCTGGTTGAAAAGCTGGCTGACGCGCAAACTCCAGTCCGCCTTTGATGCAGATGACATTGCCCAGGACACTTTTCTACGGGTAATGGGCAGCGACTCGCTCTCGACGATCCGCGATCCGCGCTCCTTTCTGTGCACTCTCGCCAAACGGGTGATGGTCGACCTGTTTCGCCGAAACGCGCTGGAAAAAGCCTATCTGGAGATGTTGGCGCTTATGCCGGAGGCGCTCGCGCCTTCCCCCGAGGAACGCGAGAGCCAGCTCGAAACCCTGCAACTCATCGACAGCATGCTTGACGGGCTGAACGGAAAAACACGAGAAGCGTTTCTGCTTTCGCAACTGGATGGTCTGACATACAGCGAGATCGCGCTGAAGCTCGGTATCTCCGTCAGCTCGGTGAAAAAGTATATGGCAAAGGCTATCGAACATTGTCTGCTGTTTCGTCTGGAGCACGGCCTGTGAACGCTTCTATCACTGATTCTCGCCGCCAGGCATTGCGCTCGGCATCGCACTGGTATGCTGTATTGAGCGGCGAGCGTGTCAGCCCACAGCAAGAAGCGCGCTGGCAACAATGGTATGCAGAGGACAAAGATCATCAGTGGGCCTGGCAACAGGTTGAAAACCTGCGCAGCCAGCTCAGCCGCGTACCGGGCGATGTCGCCAGCCGGGCGCTGCACGATACGCGCCTTACCCGTCGTCATGTCATGAAAGGGCTACTGCTGCTACTTGGCGTAGGCGGCGGCTGGCAGCTCTGGCAATCTGAAGCCGGTGAAGGTCTGCGCGCGGATTACCGCACCGCCAAAGGCGCGGTCAGCCATCAGCGGCTGGAAGACGGCTCGCTGCTGACGCTCAACACACAAAGCGCAGCGGACGTTCGTTTTGATACGCGTCAACGCGCTGTCCATCTCTGGTACGGCGAAATTGCTATTACCACCGCAAAAGACGCGCAGCAGAGACCTTTCCGCGTTGTGACCCGCCAGGGCCAGCTCACCGCATTAGGCACAGAATTTACCGTCTACCAGCAGGACAACGTCACACGCGTTGTCGTTCAACAACACGCTGTTGAAGTCTTACTGGCAAATCGTCCGCAGGAAAAACGCATCGTCAGCGCTGGCGAGAGCCTGCAGTTTAGCGCGTCTGAATTTGGTGCAATAGCCTCAGCGGATGATGAAAGCGCCACCTGGACGCAGGGCATTCTGAGCTTCAGCGATAAACCTTTGGGTGAAGTGATTGCCACGCTGAGCCGTTATCGCAACGGCGTGCTGCGCTGCGATCCGGCTGTGGCCGGGTTACGCCTGAGTGGCACTTTCCCGCTGAAAAATACTGATGCAATCCTGGATGTTATTGCCAAGACTCTTCCAGTGAAAATTCAGTCAGTTACGCGATACTGGGTAAATATTTCCGCATTGTAAGCAAAATAATTCTCATTTCTATTGTCCTTTTTCCCCTTCTCATTCGACTCATAGATGAACACAACAAAAATGATGATGGAGAAGGTATGACGCCTTTACGCGTTTTTCGCAAAACAACACCTTTGGTTAACGCCGTTCGCCTGAGCCTGCTGCCGCTGGCCGGGCTGTCGTTATCCGCCTTCGCAGCGCAGGTTGATATTGCACCGGGTTCGCTCGACAAAGCCCTTAATCAGTATGCCGCGCTCAGCGGAATTACCGTGTCGGTTGACGCCAGCCTGACGCGCGGCAAACAGAGTAACGGTCTTCACGGTGACTACGACGTCGAAACCGGCCTGCAACACCTGCTGAACGGTAGTGGCCTGCAGGTGAAACCGCTGGGTAATAACAGCTGGACGCTGGAGCCCACACCAACACCGCAAGAAGATGCCCTGACCGTGGTGGGTGACTGGCTGGGGGATGCGCGCGAAAACGACGTATTCGAGCATGCCGGCGCACGTGACGTTATCCGTCGTGAGGATTTCGCCAAAACCGGCGCAACATCCATGCGCGAGGTACTGAACCGCATTCCTGGCGTTACCGCCCCAGAAAACAACGGCACCGGTAGCCACGATCTGGCGATGAACTTTGGTATTCGCGGCCTGAACCCGCGCCTGGCCAGTCGTTCAACTGTACTGATGGACGGTATTCCCGTGCCGTTTGCCCCTTACGGCCAGCCGCAGCTTTCACTGGCGCCTGTCTCACTCGGAAATATGGACGCCATCGATGTGGTTCGCGGCGGTGGCGCGGTGCGTTACGGGCCACAGAGCGTGGGCGGGGTGGTGAACTTTGTTACCCGCGCTATTCCGCAAGACTTCGGCATGGAAGCCGGCGTGGAAGGCCAGCTCAGCCCAACATCTTCACAAAATAACCCAAAAGAAACGCACAACCTGATGGTGGGCGGCACGGCGGATAACGGTTTTGGTACCGCCCTGCTTTACTCCGGCACACGTGGAAGCGACTGGCGCGAACACAGCGCGACCCGCATCGACGACCTGATGCTGAAAAGCAAATATGCGCCAAACGAAGTGCATACCTTCAACAGTCTTTTGCAATACTACGACGGTGAAGCTGACATGCCCGGCGGCCTGTCTCGCGCGGATTACGACGCCGACCGCTGGCAATCCACGCGCCCTTACGATCGCTTCTGGGGGCGCCGCAAGCTGGCGAGCCTCGGCTATCAGTTCCAGCCGGACAGCCAGTATAAATTCAATATTCAGGGCTTCTACACTGAAACTCTGCGCAGCGGCTACCTGGAACAGGGAAAACGCCTCACCCTTTCACCGCGTAACTACTGGGTACGCGGCATTGAACCACGCTACAGTCAGAGCTTTATGGTGGGTCCTTCTGCGCACGAAGTGGGCGTGGGATACCGCTATGTGAGCGAGTCGACGCATGAAATGCGTTACTACACGGCCACCAGCAGTGGACAACTGCCGTCCAGCGCCAGCCCTTACGATCGCGACACTCGTTCGGGTACCGAAGCGCACGCCTGGTATCTGGATGACAAAATCGACATTGGCAACTGGACTATCACACCGGGTATGCGCTTTGAACATATCGAGTCATACCAGAACAACGCCATCAAAGGCTCACATGAGGAAGTAAGCTACAACGCCCCACTTCCGGCGCTAAACGTACTTTATCACCTGACTGATAGCTGGAATCTTTATGCAAACACTGAAGGCTCATTCGGCACCGTACAGTACAGCCAAATTGGCAAGGCTGTGCAAAGCGGCAATGTGGAACCGGAAAAAGCGCGAACCTGGGAGCTCGGAACCCGATACGACGATGGCGCGCTGACGGCGGAAATGGGGCTGTTCCTGATTAACTTTAATAATCAGTACGATTCCAACCAAACCAACGACACCGTTACCGCACGCGGTAAAACGCGCCATACCGGACTGGAAACTCAGACTCGCTATGATCTTGGCACATTGACGCCAATGCTCGACAACGTTTCAGTCTACGCAAGCTATGCGTATGTGAACGCTGAGATTCGCGAGAAAGGCGATACCTATGGCAATCAGGTGCCCTTCTCACCAAAGCACAAAGGCACGTTGGGCGTGGACTATAAGCCGGGCAACTGGACCTTCAACCTGAATAGCGATTTCCAGTCCAGCCAGTTTGCGGATAACGCCAACACCGTTAAAGAGAGCGCTGACGGTAGTACCGGTCGCATCCCTGGCTTTATGCTCTGGGGCGCACGCGTAGCCTATGACTTCGGCCCGCAGATGGCAGACCTGAACCTGGCGTTCGGTGTGAAAAATATCTTCGACCAAGAGTATTTCACCCGCTCTTACGACGACAACAACAAAGGCATCTACGCAGGCCAGCCGCGCACGCTGTATATGCAGGGTTCGTTGAAGTTCTAAACCCCGTTAACCCGGCCTGCATGCTGTTTTGTAGGTCGGGCAAATGAAACGCCACCCGACGCAGGCAATTTACATGTTCACACCATTACGCACGCTATTCGCCGCTCTGCTGCTCACCGGCCATGCTTTTGCCGCCACGGTTCATGACGAACATGGCACCTTTACGCTTGATAAAACGCCACAACGGATAGTGGTGCTGGAACTGTCGTTCGCGGACGCACTGGCTGCTGTCGATGTCAGTCCGGTCGGCATTGCCGACGATAACGATGCCATGCGTATTCTTCCAGAGGTTCGTACCCATCTGAAACCCTGGCAGTCTGTCGGCACGCGTGCGCAGCCGAGTTTAGAAGCCATCAGCGCGCTGAAACCGGATCTGATCATTGCCGACAGCAGCCGCCATGCGGGTATTTACAGCGCCTTACAGCAAATCGCACCGGTACTGCTGCTCAAGTCCCGCAATGAAACCTACGCTGAAAATCTTCAGTCTGCGGCCATCATCGGTGAAATCGTGGGTAAAAAGGCACAGATGCAGTCACGCCTGGCGCAACACCAACAACAGATGTCAGAGTGGGCCAGCCAACTGCCAAAAGACACGATGGTGGTGTTTGGTACGTCCCGAGAGCAGCAGTTCAACCTGCACACGCAGGAGACCTGGACCGGGGGCGTCCTGACCTCTCTGGGGCTGACGGTGCCTGCGGCTATGGCGGGTTCGTCTATGCCTTCCATCGGTCTGGAACAGCTGCTGGCGCTCAATCCGGCATGGCTGCTGGTCGCGCACTATCGTGAAGAGAGCATCGTGAAACGCTGGCAACAAGACCCGCTGTGGCAGATGTTAACTGCGGCGCAGAAGCAGCAGACGGCGTCGGTCGACAGTAACGCCTGGGCGCGGATGCGCGGCATTTTCGCAGCCGAACGCATTGCCAGCGACACGGTAAAAATCTTTCACCACCAGCCTTTATCCGATGTGAAATGACAGTTTTCAAACATCCAGCGCTACAGTGGGGGATTCCCCTTGTCGCGCTTATCGCTATCTTCTGGCTGAGTCTGTTTTGCTACTCGGCCATTCCTGTTTCTGGCGTTGATGCCATTCACGCCCTGCTGCCAGGCCATACGCCGACGCTTCCACAAGCGCTGGTGCAAAACCTTCGTTTGCCGAGAAGCCTGGTCGCCATTTTGATCGGCGCAAGCCTGGCTCTGGCGGGAACGCTGCTGCAGACCCTGACGCATAATGCAATGGCCTCCCCTTCACTACTCGGTATTAACAGTGGCGCAGCGCTGGCGATGGCGCTTACCAGCGCTATCAGCCCTGCGCCCGTTACGGGTTACTCCATCGCCTTTATCGCCGCCTGCGGTGGCGGCGTAAGCTGGCTGATGGTGATGACCGCAGGTGGTGGATTTCGCCACACCCAGGACAGAAACAAACTGATCCTCGCGGGCATTGCGTTCTCAGCTTTCTGTATGGCCCTTACCCGCATCACCCTGCTGCTGACGGAAGATCACGCCTACGGCATTTTTTACTGGCTTGCGGGAGGCGTATCCCACGCTCGTTGGCAGGAGTTCTGGCAGCTTTTCCCAATGGTAGTGGTTGCTGTACCGGTGGTATTGCTGCTGGCTAATCAACTGAACCTGCTTAACGTCAGTGACAGCACCGCCCGCACGCTGGGGGTGAATCTGCCGAAGCTCCGTTTGATCATCAATATTCTGGTGCTGCTTCTGGTCGGTACCTGCGTCAGCGTGGCAGGTCCGGTGGCGTTTATCGGTCTGCTGATGCCGCATCTGGCTCGCTTCTGGGTGGGATTCGATCAGCGCAAGGTCCTGCCGATGAGCATTCTTATGGGCGCCACACTGCTGCTGCTGGCTGATGTTCTGGCCCGAGCGCTGGCCTTCCCTGGCGAATTGCCCGCGGGGGCAGTAGTGGCGCTGATTGGTGCACCCTGTTTTGTCTGGCTGGTCAGGAGGCGTGGATGAAAATTGCGTTCGTCATTTTCATCGCCCTCGCGCTGGCAGGACTTTCGGCTTTGTCACTACAAATGGGGGTGATCGCCATTCCCTGGCGTGCTCTGCTGAGCGACTGGCAGACCGGGCGCGAATATCATTACGTATTAACGGCGTACCGCCTGCCGCGACTGCTACTGGCGCTGCTTGTCGGTGCAGCCCTCGCGGTGGCAGGCGTGCTGGTGCAAGGGATCGTGCGTAACCCTTTGGCATCACCGGATATCCTCGGCGTAAACCATGCCGCCAGTCTTGCCTCTGTAGGCGCACTGCTTCTTTTACCGTCACTACCGGTGATTGCTCTGCCGCTGCTGGCCTTTGCCGGTGGCATGGCGGGCCTGATCCTGCTGAGAATACTGGCGAACACCAGCCAGCCGATGAAGCTGGCGCTCACGGGTGTTGCGCTCTCTGCCTGCTGGGCCAGCCTGACGGATTATCTGATGCTCTCGCACCCGCAGGATGTGAACAGCGCCCTGCTGTGGCTGACCGGCAGCTTATGGGGCCGTGACTGGAGCTTTGTGAAAATAGCCGCCCCACTGCTGATTTTGTTTCTGCCGCTGAGTCTGCGTTTTTGCCGCGATCTCGACCTCCTGGCATTGGGCGATGCGCGCGCCGCCACGCTCGGTGTGTCGGTGCCGCGTATTCGGATCCAGGCTTTGCTACTGGCCGTAGCCATGACATCGACCGGCGTGGCCGTCTGCGGCCCAATTAGCTTTATTGGTCTTGTGGTGCCGCACATGGTGCGCAGCATTACCGGTGGACGTCACCGCTGGCTGCTGCCCGTTTCAGCCATGACAGGTGCGTTACTGCTGGTGGTTGCCGACCTGCTGGCGCGAATTATTCATCCTCCGCTGGAGCTTCCGGCTGGCGTGCTGACCGCCATTATCGGTGCACCATGGTTTGTCTGGCTGCTTGTGAGAATGCGATAAATGACATTACGAACTGAAAATCTGACGGTCTGTTACGGAACAAACAAGGTGCTTGATGGCGTTTCACTCGCCCTACCAGCGGGGAAGACAACTGCCCTGCTCGGCCCTAACGGCTGCGGGAAGTCAACGTTGTTAAACTGTTTTTCACGACTGTTAACACCGCAGTCCGGTGGCGTATTTCTCGGCGATAGTGCCATCAATACGCTCTCATCACGCCAGCTAGCCCGCAGGCTGGCGCTGCTGCCCCAGCACCATTTAACTCCCGAGGGGATCACCGTCCAGGAGCTTGTTTCGTACGGTCGCAACCCGTGGTTGTCACTCTGGGGGCGTCTCTCCGTTGAAGACAATACGCGGGTCCATGATGCTATGAGCCAGACGCGGATCCAACATCTTGCCGAACGACGGTTAACTGATCTTTCTGGCGGTCAGCGACAGCGCGCATTTCTGGCGATGGTCCTGGCGCAGGATACGCCCGTTGTACTACTCGATGAGCCAACCACCTATCTCGATATCAATCACCAGGTGGAACTGATGCGGCTGATGGGGGAACTCCGGGCTCAGGGGAAAACGGTAGTCGCCGTGCTGCACGACCTTAATCAGGCCAGCCGGTACTGCGACCATCTGGTGGTCATGGCGAACGGACATGTTATGGCGCAAGGCACACCAGAAGTGGTGATGAACCCTGGATTGCTGAGAACCGTATTCAGCGTGGATACGGAGATACACCCCGAACCGGTATCTGGCAGGCCGATGTGTGTAGTGAGGTAGATGATACAGTCTGTAATGGTACCATGGCTTCAACAGGTCGCCGGTTATATCACTCGTGCTACGATGACTTCACTCCGCCCAGGTAACATTTCAACGGTTCTGGGCTGGATCATGTTGCAGCGTTCTGTCATCAACCATCATGCGTTTAGAACCAGTCAAAACCATATGAATCATCGGTTCATAAACCGCAGACAACGGTGTTCAGGGATTACTCTCTGCACCATAGCAACCCGTGAAATGCAGTTTACCGAGTGATAACACGTCGCTGTATGCACAGCAACAAAGGCAGGATTAAGTAAAACGCGAAGAGGATGACGAAACGGGGAGACACGCTAATTCATCTTTCCGCTTAATATTAACGGGCGCTGGGTTGTTCCATACCGACGTCCGCGGTGTGCCAACAGCGGACGTTCATGATTTAAATATTATCTAATGGCTTTCTGGCCTAACTGGTATAACAGGTAGGCCCTGTCCATTCGAAAGATCAAGGAAACTAAATTGTTCCATCAGAGCTTCGAGAGATGCTCGTTCTTTTCCAGTTAGCGTCTGAAGGGGGAATGGCAGACAGGGGGCCTGAACGATTCCCTTAATCTCGGCGACACTGGCAATAACCCGGAGGCTGCCGTGGCGGCGGTAGAACGTCCACAATGGCTCAAGTGCTATGTTCATCTGTCTGGTCTCCGAGTCATCCCCGCGTAAAGCGGTACGGGTAAGATCCAGCGTATAATGTGGGAACAACCCGCCTAGTACCGAGTACCAGGTATCACAACCAGCTAACAAGCCAGCAATCGCCTGAGCATCGCCACTTATTCCTAGCGTCACCCCCTTTGCCATCTGGCTTTTCAGATGCTGAACACGCTGACCAGCCTGAATCGGATCGGCAGGAAATTCCCCGAGTTTGATGGAGCCTATGTTGTCAAGGTGCGACAGAGCTATCAGCAGGTCATCGCTGAAATTGAATCCAGTGGTTGCCGCGTTATCATAAATGCAAAGCGGGACCGATAACTCTGCTGTCACCCGCTGATATAGACGGAAAACCTCCGCATCGGTAAGTGGCTGATAGGTTACGGGGGCAAGCAACACTCCACTGACACCTGCCCGCTGTGCGTCTTCCGCCAGACTCATAACATCCTCGGTACGAACAGATCCAATGCTTGTTATTACCGGGATATCCCCTGCTGCACTAACGGCAAGCTTTGTCGCAGCGAAACGTTGTTCGCGGGTCAGATAAGCATAGCTCCCAGTAGATCCCAGAGCGCCAATTGAATCAACTCCGGCGTCAGCCAGATTTTCAATCAGAGATGTGAATCGGCTTTCATCGATATCGCCGTTATCCAGGGGGGTCAGCGGAAATGCACTCAGGCCAGTAAACATAGTGGTTCCTTATTCAAAAAGAGTCTGGTCTGCCAGCGCTTAGCAGACAAAAGATTACCGGGAAACTTTACGGGTGCCCATAACGCAGAGGATTACACCCAGCGTAATGAACACCATGAGGGGGCTAATGGCCTCATGCAGAAGCGTGGCTGACAGACCAAGCCCGAAGAACGGTTGAAGAAGTTGTAGCTGGACAACGGCAGCAATTCCCCCTGTTGCGAGCTTCTTGTACCAGAAAATAAAGTCAATCAGCATGCGGAACAGGGAGACATAACTCTGTGAGACCCAGGCAGATACGTCACTCCCGGTAAACGAGTGATACGCGACGGTTTTATGGCAACAATTGACCCTGTGATAGACCTTTATAACGCAGTGAGTCTCCGCTATGCAATTCCTGATGGTGATGAAAATCTGGAAGCCTATTGTGGTTCACCACGACTCATTGTTGCCGATGGCTGTGAACCGTTTGACACCTGAAAGAGGGTCAACCATACGTGGAGAGCTCCGAGGCTTGGGGAGGTAATCTGGTGTGACGACACGGGCGTCACCTGTCATCGCTGGAACTGGCGACAGGGCGTAAGAACTAGCAAATGTGGCTTCCTGGAAAGCCAGCCGGAAATGCCACTTGAAGCCCTGTATAAGGCCGGAAAATGCTGCCAAACGGACTGGAAGCCATGATGCCGAGATTGAAGTCTGAAGTTAGGTTAATTGAGGCGTCTCAAACCAACTGATAAATTTTAATCCGGCATTATGAGTGCTGGAATTACCACGAAAGAGTCCGCTCCTCGCTCAAAGCAGACCTTCTAGTCCAGCACGCCTGTCTGCTCCCTGCCAGGAGCGGACATACGTAACTTATGATACGCGTCGTCAATCATTCGCCTCATACATCAACGCGGAAACGCTTTAAGTATGTAATCCCGGACATAGGCGGTTCGGCTGTTATTAGCCGTCCTTTTGTTCCAGACCAGATAAAGATGATTAGTCGGGGCGAGATCTGCAGGTGTAACTGAAATCAGACGCCCGCTTTTCAGGTCATTTTCACAGTGATAATCCGGTAACACCGTCCATCCATGTCCGTCGCAGACCAGGTCGCGGATAATACGTAAATCCGGAATGGTAAACGCAGCCTGTATCTCAGGAGCTCTCTGAAACATTGTGGCCCAGAGCGCTCTAATCAGCGGCAACTCTTCGTCATAAGCAATCAGCGGTAATGAGGCAAGCGTTTCAGCACCAGGTTTTGATCCGATGACCTCTGACATGGCAGGAGCATGAACAAGAAGCATGCGTTCAGTCAGAAGATGTGCATAGCCGTACAGACGGTCATCAGGCATGGAGGCGGTAACAGCGAGATCGGCGCTCCCGTCATGCAAAAGGGAATAAATACGTTGCTTATTGCCGGTATGAAAGCGTAGGCGATACCCCTCCTTCATCAATGGAGCCATTACAGCCCCAAGCCGGGAATGAATAAAATCCGGAGGTCCTGCCAGATTAATTGTTCCCCCACGCACAGGGCCTGACCGGAAAGACGATAGTTTTTCTTCCAGACCATCAATGAAGGGTGAAACGGAGCGAGCAAGCTCATCCGCAGCTTCGGTTGCCGTCACGCCTCTGGCCTGCCTGATGAACAGACGCTTACCAACCAGAGTCTCAAGAGACTGGATATGCTGTGACGCCGCGGGCTGAGTGATGCCCAGTAGCTCTGCCGCCTTTGAAAAGGAGCCAGAGCGATAGGCCTCAAGAAACGTTCGCAGGTGGCTCAGATGGCTCATAGTGAAGCGCCTCGCTGATGAAGTTTATCGTTACAGGGAGCCTCATACAGAGCAAGGGCTAGTTCACTCACGTAATTATCCCGTATTCCCAACGCACCCAGAGTGGCCTGCAGTTTCCATACATAATCTGCATTCGTGCCAATGTCTCCACGGGCAGATGCGATGCTCGACGCCACGGTCGCAGTAAGATTGTCCTGTTCATAATGCGGATGCAATCTGTCTGATACGAAAGCTAGCGCCTGAATTTCCTCACCGTTTCCGAGCGAAATTTCTACCCAGACCGGACGGTATAGGCCGGTAATCATCTCTCGCGTCCAGACCATTTCCAGCTCATGTATCAGAGTCGATTCCGGCAGTCTGAACGCCATACCTTCGGTTATTCCACCCTCGTCAAGAGATAACATTCTGCCGGGGATATCAGGGGTGGCTCGTCCGGATATCAGCCGGATACAGAAACTGCGCTGCCATCCTTTCAGACGGGCCCGTTGCATTTCTTCAATCGCCAGCGCGGGATTCCACATCAATGACCCGTAGGCAAATATCCACACAGGAGCGCCTATCGGGCGCTCCTCCAGAGTGGAGTACATTGATGCCCGTATTTTTTCAGCGTCCCAGCGCATGTGTGCCGGGAGCAGCGTTTCATGCGCTCTGACAAATGCGCCATTGAGCATATTTTCACGGGTAAGCATATTAACTCCCTTTCCTGGCACAGGATTTAAGCCTGCTGAAATTTACTGCTGTGACGGCGACGGATTTGTGCAAGCAGCAACAGTAGGCCGAGCAGAGAAACAATCGCACCGCTGATACCGGTATACACAATACCGGCGTGTGTGATGGTAAGACCGCCCAGTACCGAACCCAGCGCGATACCGGAGTTGAAGCCCGCGATATTCAGGCCGGCAGCAACGCCATGCGCATGAGGAGCATGTTGCTCAGCAACACCAATCAGACGGGCCTGCAGTGCCGGCACTGCGGCAAATGTCAGCATACCCAGCAGCGCAACCAGAATACCCATGCTCGCTGGTGAGGAAGCCAGCAGCCACATACCCAGCACGACAATAACAATGCCGCTAATAATAAGTATATTGGCACGATTCACCCCCATGCTGTCGGTGAGTTTTCCACCCAGAATGTTGCCTACCGCAGCGGTAATACCATAAACCAGCATAAACAGACTCACCGTTGCTCCGGTTACGCCTGTCACCTGCGTCAGAATAGGTGCGATAAAGGTGTAAGCCGTAAACGAGCCTGCATACGCCAGCACCGTAACCAGCGCGCCGACCAGCAACTTACGGTTAAACAGCATGCTAATATTCTGCATTGCTGAGCCACTATGTTCACCGGGCACGCTGCGTACGGGGTCTTTCATACCGAACAACAGTCCAAGGAATCCGAACGCGCCGAAAGCGGCAATAGCGCCGAGAACTGGACGCCATGAGACCACGCCTCCCAGCCATGTACTTAGCGGCACGCCGATTGCCATCGCCAGAGTAAAGCCACCAAATACCACAGCCACCGCTCTGCCTGCTTTACCTGGTCCAGCCAGACGAGCAGCGGTACTGGATGCCGCAGCCAGAAACAGGCCGTGTCCCAGACCGGCAATGAACCGCGCCAACAGTAGCTGAGGTAATGTGGCGGCAAACGCGGCCGCCAGACTACCGGCGGTAAATACAACGGCAGTGGTAAGCATCACATTCTTCCGGTTCCAGCTTGCGGTCAGCGCAGACAGTACGGGTGCCGCGAACGTTGCCCCCAGTGCATAGGTCGTAACCGCTGCACCGGTCTGCTCCACACCCACCCCCAACCCCTGAGCCATGACGTCGGTCAGCCCAATGGGGACAAATTCCGCGAGTCCGAGCGCAAAGGCACTGATAGTGAAAACATAAATAACAAATGGCATGACTGCCTCCTGATTTAAGTAAGGAGTGCAGTCTGATTTAGACAAGCAGATAAATAAAATAATGTAAATTTCATGTGGAATAAAATTATTTATACCTAAGGCAAAGATATAATGTCTCCACAGCACACAGAAATTTTCTGTCTTCAGGGGAGGGGCTTCGAAAGCTCAGACGCAAAATTTCTGCGGCCCCATTAAGAGTCAGTTGGCCGGGTTTAGTCTGCTTTTCGCTCACAGCGGACCTTCAGCTCAGTCAGCAATGTCCGCTCCGTGCTGTGAGTTCAACGGGTCGATGCAACGCTAATGAGAGCCAGACTTATGAACTACTTTATTCGACCAGCTACCCCTGACGATATCAACAAAATCATCGAATTCACCACTCAGGAAGCACAAGAATCTGAAGGTTCAGTGATTGACCTTGTTGCTATGGAGCGTGGCGTTTCCTCGGCGTTTTGTGAAAACCCACGTTCAAAATATTGGGTCATGGAAGATTCTTCAGGAACAGTGATCGCCAATACCTCTGTCGTAAAAGAATGGAGTGATGTTCATGGAAATGACTACTGGTGGATCCAAAGCTTTTATATCGCCCCGGAGTATCGTGGGATGGGATTAGCTGATGAGCTCATCAAACATCTTACAAAAGAAGCTAAATCAGAAAAGGCACTGGAGCTTCGCTTATAAGTCCACGGAGATAACGGGCGTGCGATTCGTGCTTATGAGCGATGTGGTTTCACCGAATCTCCGTATACCATTATGAAAGTGGGTTTATAACTTCCCCAAATACAGCGCTCCTAATGCTCCGCCTGAAATCAGAACACTCCTGACAGGCCACGATTCCACCAGGTTCAGATTTCTCATTCATCTTATTTTTCATGTTGCCATCAGATGAGGGAGATAATCGTTTTCACTTCCCGTCTGTCGCGGTAATCTCATACGGTCGTTAATATTGCGACTGCAATGTGTGTAACCCAACTCAAATACTAATAACTAAAAAACAGTACAGACAGGATAACTATGGATTCCTCCCTCACCTCCACGGGTCCCCAACAGGACGCCTCTTCACTTAACCGCGCCCGACGCGCTGCGCTTGGTAGCTTCGCGGGTGCCGTGGTCGACTGGTATGATTTTCTGCTTTACGGCATCACTGCCGCACTGGTCTTTAACCGCGAGTTCTTCCCGCAAGTCAGCCCGGCGATGGGAACACTAGCCGCATTTGCTACCTTTGGCGTCGGATTTTTGTTCCGCCCGTTAGGCGGGGTGATCTTTGGCCACTTCGGCGATCGCCTGGGGCGTAAACGTATGCTGATGCTCACCGTCTGGATGATGGGGATCGCCACTGCACTGATAGGGATTATTCCTTCCTTTGACACCATTGGCTGGTGGGCTCCCGTTCTGCTGGTGACGCTGCGTGCTATTCAGGGGTTCGCCGTTGGCGGTGAATGGGGCGGCGCGGCGTTGCTCTCGGTCGAAAGTGCGCCGAAAAATAAAAAAGCCTTCTACAGCAGCGGTGTTCAGGTCGGTTATGGCGTCGGGCTACTGCTTTCTACCGGTCTGGTCTCGCTGATTAGCTCGCAAACCACCGATGAGCAGTTCCTGAGTTGGGGCTGGCGTATTCCATTCCTGTTCAGCATCGTGCTGGTATTGGGCGCGTTGTGGATGCGTAACCGAATGGATGAATCAGCCGAATTCGAACAGCAGCAGCAGGCACCGCAACCAGAGAAAAAGAGACTACCGGTAGTCGAGGCGTTAATCCGTCATCCAGGTGCCTTTTTGAAAATTATCGCTCTGCGCCTGTGTGAACTGCTGACGATGTATATCGTCACCGCGTTTGCCCTAAATTACTCCACGCAGAATCTGGGCTTACCCCGTGAACTTTTTCTGAATATCGGCTTGTTGGTGGGTGGGCTGAGCTGTCTGACCATCCCCTGCTTCGCCTGGCTCGCCGACCGTTTTGGTCGCCGGCGCGTTTACATTACCGGCGCACTGGTCGGGACGCTCAGCGCATTCCCGTTCTTTATGGCGTTAGAAGCGCAATCCATTTTCTGGATCGTGTTCTTCGCGATTATGTTGGCCAACATTGCACACGATATGGTGGTCTGCGTGCAGCAACCTATGTTTACCGGTTTGTTTGGCGCAAGCTATCGCTACAGCGGCGCAGGCGTTGGTTATCAGGTAGCAAGCGTGGTTGGCGGCGGTTTTACCCCCTTCATTGCTGCTGCACTGGTAACATTCTCCGGCGGAGACTGGCACAGTGTGGCCATTTATCTGATGGCGGGTTGTCTTATTTCCGCCACTACAGCATTGCTGATGCGGGATAAGCAGCACGGTTAAGCCCGGGTGCGGAGGCCGTCCGGTCTTCGCACAATCTTCCTCAACGTCTGACTTTTGTTTCACATTCCTGTGACATACTATCGGGAGAGCAGTACATCTGTGGAACAAGGAGACAGACATGAACAATAAGGGCTCCAGCCTGACCCCGGCTCAGGCACTGGATAAACTGGACGCGCTGTACGAGCAGTCGGTTAAAGCACTGCGTAGCGCCATTGGTAAGTATATTGAAACAGGGACGCTCCCTGACGTAATCGCCCGCCATAACGGTCTTTTTGTTTACCCATCACTGTGTGTCACCTGGGATGGCAGCGCCACCAATCCCCCGAAAACCCGCGCCTATGGTCGTTTTACCCATGCGGGCTGCTACACCACTACGATTACCCGTCCGTCGCTTTTTCGTCCGTATCTTGAAGAACAACTCACGCTGCTGTATCAGGATTATGATGCGCATATCTCCGTCGAGCCGTCGCAGCATGAAATCCCCTATCCGTATGTCATTGACGGTTCTGAACTGACGCTCGACCGCTCGATGAGCGCCGGCCTAACGCGCCATTTCCCCACAACCGAGCTGTCACAGATTGGCGATGAAACAGCCGACGGTACCTATCATCCGGCGGAATTCTCCCCGTTGTCGCACTTCGACGCCCGACGAGTCGATTTTTCGCTGGCACGACTGCGTCATTACACGGGAACGCCGGTTGAACATTTTCAGCCGTTTGTGCTGTTCACCAACTACACCCGCTATGTCGATGAGTTTGTGCGTTGGGGGTGCAGCCAGATCCTCGACCCGGACAGCCCGTATATCGCGCTTTCTTGCGCGGGCGGGATCTGGATCACCGCTGAAACTGAAGCGCCTGAAGAAGCGATCTCCGATCTCGCCTGGAAGAAACATCAGATGCCCGCCTGGCATTTAATCACCGCCGACGGTCAGGGGATCACACTGGTCAATATCGGCGTTGGCCCGTCTAACGCCAAAACCATTTGCGATCATCTGGCCGTACTGCGTCCTGACGTCTGGCTGATGATTGGTCACTGTGGCGGACTGCGTGAAAGCCAGGCGATTGGCGACTATGTTCTGGCCCACGCTTATCTGCGTGACGACCACGTGTTGGATGCCGTACTGCCGCCAGATATTCCAATTCCGAGCATAGCGGAAGTGCAGCGCGCACTGTATGACGCCACCAAAGAAGTCAGCGGTATGCCCGGCGAAGAGGTTAAACAGCGCCTGCGTACCGGTACCGTCGTCACCACCGACGATCGTAACTGGGAGCTACGCTATTCCGCTTCTGCGCTACGCTTTAACCTCAGCCGAGCGGTGGCTATCGATATGGAAAGCGCCACCATCGCCGCCCAGGGATACCGTTTCCGCGTTCCTTACGGCACGCTGCTGTGCGTTTCCGACAAGCCACTGCACGGTGAGATCAAACTGCCTGGTCAGGCCAACCGTTTTTATGAAGGTGCCATTTCTGAGCATCTGCAAATAGGTATCCGGGCTATCGATCGTCTGCGTGCTGAAGGCGACCGACTGCACTCCCGTAAATTACGTACATTCAACGAACCGCCGTTCCGTTAAGACCTGAAGGTAACTATGCACAACTCAACTCCTCTTTCCGCCCTGCGCAACCTGCTGATAGCGCAGGGGCTGGATGGCATGATTGTTCCGCGCGCCGATGCTCATCAAAGTGAAGATTGTACGCCGCATGACAATAAACTGGCCTGGCTGACCGGTTTTAGCGGCTCTGCCGGCCTCGCGTTGGTCCTTCGGGATCGCGCGTTAATGTTTGTCGATGGACGCTATCAGGTCCAGGTACGCAATGAAGTCTCGCTGGATGATTTTGAAATTCATCATTTACACGATGAGCCGCTGGCCGACTATTTGCAGTCTCACGCTGCAGCGGGTACACGTATCGGCTTTGAACCAATGCTGATGGTCAACAGCCAGTTTGAAGCCTTGTCGGCAACACATTGCAAGCTGGTGCCTCTTGAGCAAGATCCTTTTGACCAGGTATGGCTAGACCGACCGGCAGCCCCCTGCGGCATCATTCGTGAAATGCCCATTGAAATCAGCGGGGAAAGCAGCACGCAAAAGCGTGCCCGCGTCGTGGAACAACTCGCTCAACACCAGGCTGACGTGCTGGCAATTACCCTGCCGGATAACATTGCATGGTTATTGAATGTACGCGGTTCGGATCTGGCCATGGTGCCAGTGCCGTTTTCGTTTGCCCTGCTCCATCGCAGCGGTGAGCTGGAATGGTTTGTGGATAGCAATAAAACGCAACAGCTTCCCGCATCACTGCTGGATACGCTTACTCTTGCCCCGCAAGAGAATTTTCTGACTCGCTGCCAGCAGTTAGCTAATGGGAAGCGTTTCCTGGTCGATAAAGACTACGCCCCGGTCGCGTTGCGTTTTGCCATTGAAGAACACGGTGGCAACGTTCTTTGGGCGCCCGATCCCATCACTCTGATGAAATCCCACAAAAATGACGTTGAACTGGCAGGCTATCGGGAATGCCATGAACAAGATGGCGCAGCCTGGGTAAACTTCCTTGCCTGGCTGGCCCATGAAGTTCCTTTGCGCGAAGCGGCAGGCAATCCGGTCACCGAGCTGGAAGCGCAGGCCAAGCAACTGGAATTTCGCCAACAGCAGCCGGGATTTATCGAGCAAAGTTTCAGCACTATTTCGGCCTCTGCCAGCAATGCCGCAATGTGCCATTACCACTCCAGTGAAAAGACCAATACGCCAATTACCTCGCAGGCCATGTATCTGAATGATTCCGGAGGCCAGTACCACAATGGTACGACGGATACGACGCGTACCCTCGCATTTGGCCCACAGGATCCGCAACGTCGCCTACATTACACCGCCGTGTTGAAAGGCTTTTTGTCGCTTATTTCGCTGCAGTTTCCCAGCGGGACTCAGGGCCATCAACTGGATGCCTTTAGCCGCCGGGCATTGTGGGAGCTGGGACTGGATTTTGATCATGGCACGGGACACGGCGTGGGTCACCAGTTGCTTATTCATGAGCAACCCCATCGCATCGCCAAAAAAGTAAACCCGTGGCCACTGGTCGCAGGCAATATCATCACCATCGAGCCGGGTTATTATCTGGCCGGACAGTATGGGATCCGTATTGAGAATCAGGTGGAGATTATCAACAGTCGTCCTGGTTTTTGTCGTTTCTCAACGCTGACGCTGGTACCGATTGATTTGAATCTGGTTGAACTGCATCTGCTGAGTGATGCTGAGAAACAGTGGATTGATGATTACCACCAGCAGGTCAGAGAGACGTTATCCCCGCGCGTGAACGCAGAGGCACGTCCATGGCTGTTCGCTGCCACCGCACCGATTCGCGTTCAGGCTAATTAATGCAATAAAAAAGGCAGCCCGCAGGCTGCCTTAGTTCTCCCCAACTTCTTACTGCTTAGCTGTTACGGATGTACTCATCCATTTCAGTTTTCAGGTTATCGGACTTAGTCCCGAAGATAGCCTGAACACCGGAACCAGCTACCACAACGCCTGCCGCACCCAGTTTCTTCAGGCCAGCCTGATCCACTTTGGCAACGTCAGCCACGCTGACACGCAGACGGGTGATGCACGCATCAAGGTTAGTGATGTTTTCTTTACCGCCGAATGCCGCAACCAGAGCCGGAGCCATTTCGCCGGACGCACCTGCTTTGCTGTCTTCGGTAGCATCTTCACGACCTGGCGTTTTCAGGTCCAGCGCTTTGATCAGCACACGGAAGATGGTGTAGTAAACAATCGCATAACCGATTCCGACAATCGGGAACAGCCACAGTTTGCTGCTGTTACCGGACAGAACGATAAAGTCGATCAGACCGTGGGAGAACGACGTACCGTCGCGCATACCCAGCAGGATACAGATCGGGAATGCCAGACCAGCCAGAATCGCGTGGATGATGTACAGGATCGGCGCCACGAACATGAAGGAGAACTCGATCGGCTCGGTAATACCGGTCAGGAACGAGGTCAGCGCCGCGGAGATCATGATACCGCCCACTTTCGCGCGGTTTTCTGGTTTAGCAGAGTGCCAGATAGCGATAGCGGCAGCCGGCAGACCGTACATTTTGAACAGGAAGCCACCGGACAGTTTGCCCGCAGTCGGGTCACCCGCCATGTAGCGAGGAATATCACCGTGGAACACCTGACCCGCAGCGTTAGTGTACTCACCGATCTGCATCTGGAATGGAACGTTCCAGATATGGTGCAGACCAAACGGTACCAGGCAGCGTTCAATGAAGCCATAGATACCGAACGCCACGACCGGGTTCTGGTATGCAGCCCACTGGGAGAACGTCTGAATAGCAGTACCGATCGGTGGCCAAATGAAGGACAGAACCACACCTGTGAAGATGGCAGCCAGACCAGAAATGATAGGAACGAAGCGCTTACCCGCAAAGAAGCCAAGATACTCAGGCAATTTGATACGGTAGAAACGGTTGAACATATACGCTGCAATCGCACCGGAGATAATCCCCCCGAGAACACCCGTATCAGCAAGGTGTTTAGCGGCGATCTCTTCAGCAGGTAAATGCAGAACCAGCGGCGCAACAACAGCCATGGTCTTAACCATGATGCCGTAAGCAACAACGGATGCCAGTGCAGATACACCGTCATTATTAGTGAAGCCTAACGCAACACCGATAGCAAAAATCAGCGGCATGTTCGCAAAAACAGAACCGCCTGCTTCTGCCATTACGTGCGATACAACGGCTGGCAGCCAGCTGAAGTTAGCGGAACCGACGCCCAGCAGGATACCTGCAATCGGGAGTACGGATACCGGCAGCATCAGCGATTTACCGACCTTTTGCAGGTTAGCAAATGCATTCTTAAACATAATTAGGAGTGCTCCTGAGTATTTGTGCTTATACACTTCATCCTTCAAACCGCCTCAGGGTGGGCTGCGCTCGTTCATCCCAGTCACTTACTCTGGTAAGCTCCTGCAATTCACTCACTTGCCGCCTTGATGCAGCTTGATTGACTTTGTGTATTCTACGTTCTCACGCATTGGCGAGGGGGGAGAACCTCGCCGTGTACAGGGCATCTAAGTACCCTTTATTTATTACACAGAGTAAAATAATTCAGTTTGTTTTTGTTTGACGGCTATCACAGTTCAGTCGTGAATGGCCGCAAAATCCGCACATTCCGATAAAATGAGTTTCTGAATGTGTCAAACTGATTATTCACCGCCCATTTTGTGGCGGTGAACTTTACTCGCATTAGTGATTAATTACGAGCTTTAAAAAAAGTCAGTTAACGAACAGATTGCAGGCGAGAAGCGTCGATGTGAAACAGGCGGGCAAAGTTATCAGTGGTTGCCTGCGCCAGTTCTTCAACGGCAACACCTTTCACTACGGCCATGTACTCTGCAACGTCACGAGTCATGGCGGGCTGGTTCTCTTTTCCACGATGCGGTACAGGCGCAAGGTAGGGAGAATCCGTCTCGACCAATAACCGGTCCAGAGGAACATAGCGGGCGGCATCACGGAGCTGCTCTGCATTTCGGAACGTGACGATGCCGGAAAACGAGATATAGAATCCAAGGTCCAGCAATTTACCCGCCGTTTCTCTGTCCTCTGTAAAACAGTGTAGTACGCCGCCACAATCCGTCACTTTTTCTTCGCGCAGAATAGACAGCGTATCGGCTCGCGCATCGCGGGTATGCACGATAACCGGCTTCTGTAACTCACGGCCGATCTGAATATGGTGGATAAAAGATTCCTGCTGGCGCACCTTTGTTTCCGGCGTGTAAAAATAGTCCAGCCCGGTTTCTCCCATCGCCACAACCCCCTCTTCGGCGGCAAAACGACGCAGGTCCTCAACATCATAGGTTTCATCCTGATTTAACGGATGCACGCCGCAGGAAAAAACCACATTGTCACGCTCACCGACCAGTTCGCGCATACTGCGGTATCCTGGCAGAGTGGTCGCAACGGCAAGACAGAATTTCACATCGCGTGCGGCCGCTTTCGCCAGCACGTCGTCCACGTCCTTATGCAGAGATTGATAATCCAGGCCATCAAGATGGCAGTGTGAGTCGACTAAAAACATAATGTCTCTCTCAAAGATGGGGAACAGGCAGTACGGAGCCTGGTTGCAGGTAATGCTCAATACGAAGAATAAGATCGGTTAACACCAGCTCACGGTTTACGCCCGTCACGTTCAGCAGTTGCTGACGACAATGACAAACGTCACCGAGTATCGCCTGTATCTGGGCAACGGATAACCGTTCTGCGATAGAAGATATCAGGTCCAGTGCATCAGGATTCGTTAAATGGGAAACGCCATACGGACGTTTCAACGCATCGGTCAACAACGTTGCCAGCCAGTGTAAACGGGCGGCAGCCTGATCGTGGTTTAACGCCGCGAGCAGTATATACCAGTCGCCTGTGTTTAATGTGTTCACCAGTGCCGCACAAAAATCTGTGCGGTGCGCCCAGCTTTCAGCCTGTAACAACGTAAGTGCCGCGCCTGGCGAACCTGCACTCAGGCGTAACGCGCTCAGCAGCGCTTCTGACGACGCAGTCACTTCACGAGCAAGCCAGGAAATCGCATACGACTCCGGCGGTGGTGCAAGATGATGTAACCGACAACGGCTGCGTAATGTCGCCAGCAAGCGAGCTGGCTCTGTGCTGGCGAGGAAAAACCAGGTTTGTGCCGGAGGTTCTTCCAGCGTTTTCAGCAAGGCGTTGGCGGCGGCATCAGTTAACTGGGCAGCATCCGGGATCCACACGACCTTCGCGCCGCCGAGACGCGAATGCTCGTACAGCTTTTCACTGACTTCGCGTACCGCATCAACCCCCAGCGTGCTTTTGCCTTTTTCCGGCAGCAGCGAATAGTAGTCAGGGTGCGTCCCCGCCTGCATTAGCTGACAGCCGCGGCACTGTCCACAGCTTTTATGCCCTTCCGGCTGCTGGCACATTAAATAGCGGCTGAGGGCGTAAATCAGCGCGTCGTCGCCCATTCCGGGTAACGCCTGAATCAGTAACGCATGGTGACCACGACCCGTCTGGTAGCTGGCTACCAGTTTTTCAAAATCCGGTCGTAACCATGGGTACCATTTCATGCGCCCTGCTCCTTCACCCATTGGGTGATGGTATGACGGATATCAGCCATCACAGCCTCCAACGGCTGCGTAGCGTCTATAGTACGAATGCTGACGTCTTTGGCTGCCAGCTCAAGATAACGCGCGCGAGTGCGATTAAAGAAGTCGAAAGATTCCTGCTCAATACGATCCAGCTCACCGCGGGCACGGGCACGCTTCAACCCGACTTCTGGCGTCACATCCAGATAGATCGTCAGGTCCGGACGAAAATCACCAAGCACCGCATCACGCAGGGTTGCCAGCATGTTTTGATCGATACCGCGTCCGCCGCCCTGATACGCCTGGGTCGACAGATCGTGACGATCGCCAATTACCCACGCGCCTTTCGCCAGTGCAGGTTTAATAACGGTTTCGACCAACTGCACACGCGCCGCGTAAAACATCAGAACTTCGGCTTTATCGGTAATGACCTCGTCACCGACCGATTTAATATCCAGCACCAGACTTCTTAGTTTCTCAGCCAGCTGCGTTCCACCAGGTTCGCGGGTGAAAACCATGTCACGAATACCGAGTTGCTCAAGTGTCTCCACCACCACGTTACGCGCGGTGGTTTTTCCGGCGCCTTCCAGGCCTTCAATGACGATATAGTTACTGCCCATTTTTTTCCTTAAGCACTTTCAGGTAATCCTGCACGGACCGGTTATGGCTGGCAAGATTGGTGTTAAACGTGTGGCCGCCTTTACCGTCAGCCACAAAATAGAGATACGGCGTTTTTGCCGGATGCGCCGCGGCCTGCAATGAAGCCTCTCCCGGCATGGCAATCGGGCCTGGCGGCAGTCCAGTAATGGTATAGGTGTTATAGGCGGTCGGGGTGTCTAAATCCACACGCGACAATTTGCCATTATACCGTGTACCCATCCCGTAAATCACGGTCGGATCGGTTTGTAAACGCATACCGATACGTAAGCGGTTAATAAAGACCGAAGCCACCTGGTCGCGCTCGCTGGCGACCGCAGTTTCTTTTTCAATAATAGAAGCCATGGTTACCAGCTGATTTTTGTCCTGATAAGGCAGGCCATCAGCGCGCCCCTCCCAGACAGTATCCACCGCTTTAACCATTTTCTGATGCGCGCGTTTTAGCAACGCTACGTCAGTAGTATTGGCGGTATACATCCAGGTATCTGGCCAGAACCAGCCTTCTACCCATTGCGGGTTTTCCAGCTTAAGTGCCTCGGCCACGGTCTCATAGCTATCGTCGCTTAACGTATGTTTGATATACGGGGCATCACGCAGCTGTTTGAGGTAATCGCTCAGGCGCATCCCTTCAACCAGACGTAACGGGAACTGCGCCTCTTTGCCGCTTTCCAGTAGTTGCAGCATGTCCCGCACCGTCATGTCAGGCGTGAAGCGATATGTTCCGGCCTTAAAATGCGACAGCTCGGGCTCCACACGCAGCAGCCACTGGAATACGCGCGGACGATTGATAACTTTGTCTGCATACAGCTGTTCGCCGAGAGCCAGACGGCCCGTCCCCGCTTTCAGCGTAAAAATCGTTTCTTCTTTAATCAATAATTTGCTGTCCGCCAGATGGCGAACTTTCCACATTCCCACTCCAGCGGCAATGCCCAGCACAACCAGCAATAACAGGACAACAAGTAACAGTTTTTTCATGACTAATTCGGGTGCTCACAAAGTGGGGCTAAATAATCGAATAACAAACGTGAAGACAACAACGTGTCGCCACAGGCACGCACGGGAATAATGGGCATTAACGCATTACAGACGACGATTTCATCAGCCTGCATTACCTCCTCCAACCCGGCATACACTTCGACAATACTGAATGGCGATTGTGCCAGCATCCGGATACAGAATTGTCGCATAATACCGTTCACTCCGGCCTGATCCAGCCGGGGCGTGTAAACCACATCGCCTTTACGCCAGAACAAATTAGCCGCACAGCATTCCGTAACCCATCCCTCGCTGTCAAGAACCAGCGCTTCATCGGCGTCCGTCTGTTCAAGATGAGAGCGAATCAACACCTGCTCCAGTCGATTCAGGTGTTTAAGCCCGGCAAGCAGTGGATTACGTCCCAGCCGCACTGGGCTTAGCGCCAGCGTAATGCCTTCTTGCCGCCAACGATCGTAATGATCGGGCCAGGCTGAAACGGAGAGGATGCGTGTGGCACTATGACAATTTTTGCCACTGTAACCCCGGCCTCCACTGCCACGGCTGATAATCACTTTCAACACACCGCGTACGTGCCCTTTCGCCAGCATTTTCATTTCATTTTGCAGCTCGGACCAATCTTCAAAAGAGATCAGCAGTTTTTGGCAAGCGTCTTGTAAACGCTCAAGATGCGCTGCAAAGAGAGGGATTTCACCGTCGATAATACAGGCAGTGGTAAAACAGCCATCACCAAATTGGGCCGCTCGATCGCTTGCGGCCAGCATATCTTGCTCGCAGCCATTAATTAAGAACATGGTGGCTCCTTATTTCTGGTCCGCTAGTTTGGCAGGATGAGTAACACAGGACAAGGGCGGAAAACCGAATAAAAAAAGGCCCGACAAGCGGACCTTTTCAATTTGCTATCGATGCTAGCGCATCACCTGACGGACTTAAATCTTTTTAAAGATCAAAGATCCGTTGGTACCACCGAAGCCAAAGGAGTTACACAGCGCATACTCCAGACCACTAACCTGACGCGCTTCGTGAGGTACGAAGTCCAGGTCACAACCTTCATCCGGGTTATCCAGGTTGATGGTTGGCGGAATAGCCTGATCGCGCAGCGCCAGGATAGAGAAAATAGACTCTACCGCGCCCGCCGCACCCAACAGGTGTCCGGTCATGGATTTGGTGGAGCTTACCATCACACGGCTTGCCGCATCGCCAAAGACAGATTTCACTGCCTGGGTTTCAGCTTTATCGCCTGCAGGCGTAGACGTACCATGTGCGTTGACATAGCCGATCTGACCCGCTTCAATAGCCGCATCGCGCAGTGCGTTGACCATTGCCAGCGCAGCGCCTGCACCGTTTTCCGGTGGCGACGTCATGTGGTAAGCATCGCTGCTCATACCGAAGCCAACGACTTCAGCATAGATTTTTGCACCGCGCGCTTTTGCATGCTCGTACTCTTCCAGTACCACCATGCCAGCGCCGTCGCCCAGCACAAAGCCGTCACGCTCTTTGTCCCACGGGCGGCTTGCCGCTTGCGGGTTATCATTACGCGTAGACAGTGCACGTGCCGCGCCAAAGCCACCCACACCCAACGGCGTACTGGCTTTTTCAGCACCACCCGCAACCATCGCGTCTGCATCGCCGTATGCAATGATACGTGCGGCATGACCGATGTTATGCACGCCTGAAGTACAGGCGGTCGCGATGGAGATGCTTGGCCCTTGCAGGCCGTACATGATGGTCAGGTGACCAGCCACCATGTTAACAATCGTCGACGGAACGAAGAACGGGCTGATCTTACGCGGTCCACCGTTTACCAGTGAGGTATGGTTTTCTTCGATAAGACCGAGACCGCCAATACCAGAGCCGATAGCGGCGCCAATACGATGAGCGTTCTCTTCCGTAATTTCGAGGCCAGAATCCTGCATGGCCTGAACGCCAGCGACAATTCCATATTGAATGAAGGCATCCATCTTGCGCTGTTCTTTGCGCGAGATAATGTCTTCACAGTTAAAATCCTTTACTAAGCCAGCAAATTTCGTTGCATAGGCGCTAGTATCGAAATGGTCGATCAGGCTGATGCCACTCTGACCGGCAAGGAGAGCTTTCCAGGTAGACTCTACGGTATTGCCGACAGGAGACAACATGCCCAGTCCGGTCACAACTACACGACGCTTAGACACGGTTGTCCTCCAGGGAGGGAAAATAATTCAAGTGGGATAAAAAGATAAAACTCAGGCGGTCGAATGACCGCCTGGAGATGTTCACTTACGCCTGGTGGCCGTTGATGTAATCAATGGCAGCCTGAACGGTAGTGATTTTCTCAGCTTCTTCGTCCGGAATCTCAGTATCAAACTCTTCTTCCAGAGCCATTACCAGCTCAACGGTGTCAAGAGAATCTGCGCCCAGGTCTTCAACGAAGGAAGCATTGTTGGTTACTTCTTCCTGCTTAACGCCCAGCTGTTCGCCGATAATTTTCTTAACGCGTTCTTCGATAGTGCTCATACTCTTAAATTTCCTATCAAAACTCGCTTTCGCGATGGTTTTCGTAGTGTATAAAATGTTGAAAAATTTGCAACTAAATCCCGGCAGGTCTTACCACGATTTTACGTTATTTTGAGGCCAAGACCTACAATAACGCAAATATTTTTCATCGTGGTTAAACCATGTACATCCCGCCGTTGACGTGCAAAGTCTCACCTGTGATGTAACTTGCTTCGTCAGAAGCTAAAAATGCAACCGCACTGGCGATTTCCTGAGCGCCGCCGAGGCGACCCGCAGGAACCTGCGCCAGAATACCCGCACGCTGATCATCAGACAGCGCACGCGTCATGTCCGTTTCAATAAAGCCCGGAGCAACAACGTTTACAGTAATGCCACGAGACGCAACTTCGCGCGCCAGTGATTTACTGAAGCCGATCAGACCCGCTTTCGCCGCAGCGTAGTTAGCCTGACCCGCATTTCCCATGGTACCAACCACAGAACCGATAGTGATAATACGCCCATGACGCTTTTTCATCATAGCTCGCATTACCGCTTTTGACAGACGGAAAACAGATGACAGGTTGGTTTCGATGATATCGTTCCACTCGTCATCTTTCATGCGCATTAACAGGTTATCACGAGTAATCCCGGCATTATTGACCAGGATATCGACTTCACCAAATTCTGCGCGAATATTTTCCAGAACAGATTCGATAGATGCCGGATCGGTCACATTCAACATCAGACCTTTACCATTTGCACCTAAGTAATCGCTAATGGCCTGCGCGCCGCTTTCGCTGGTAGCAGTACCGATAACTTTCGCGCCACGGGCAACGAGTGTCTCAGCAATTGCGCGGCCAATGCCACGGCTTGCACCGGTAACCAGCGCGATTTTTCCTTCAAAACTCATGGTCTTCCTCTTTTATTGCTCTAGCGCCGCAGACAGTGCCGCCGGCTCATTCAGTGCCGAAGCAGTCAGGGTGTCAACAATACGTTTCGTCAGACCGGTCAGAACTTTACCCGGACCGACTTCATACAGGTGCTCTACGCCCTGGGATGCCATAAATTCAACGGTTTTAGTCCACTGAACCGGGCTATACAGCTGACGAACCAGCGCATCGCGAATTGCGTCTGCCGTAGTTTCACACTTCACATCAACGTTGTTCACAACCGGAACAGTCGGTGCGTTAAAGGTGATTTTCTGCAGCTCAACGGCCAGTTTCTCAGCAGCAGGCTTCATCAGCGCGCAGTGAGAAGGAACGCTGACCGGCAGCGGCAGCGCACGCTTAGCGCCCGCGGCTTTACAGGCAGCACCAGCACGTTCTACGGCTTCTTTATGCCCGGCAATAACCACCTGACCCGGTGAGTTAAAGTTTACCGGTGAAACCACCTGGCCTTCGGCAGACTCTTCGCACGCTTTAGCGATAGCGGTATCGTCCAGACCGATAATAGCAGACATGCCGCCAGTGCCTTCCGGAACCGCTTCCTGCATGAATTTGCCACGCAGTTCAACCAGACGTACGGCATCGGCAAAACCGATAACACCCGCACATACCAGCGCAGAATATTCGCCCAGGCTGTGACCCGCCATCAGCGCAGGTGTTTTACCCCCCTGCTGCTGCCATACGCGATAAAGCGCAACGGATGCGGTCAACAGCGCGGGCTGCGTCTGCCAGGTTTTATTCAGTTCTTCAGCCGGACCTTGCTGAGTCAACGCCCACAGATCATAGCCCAGTGCAGCTGATGCTTCAGCAAATGTTTCTTCAACAATTGGGTAGGTTGCTGCCATTTCAGACAACATCCCAACGGTCTGGGAACCCTGCCCCGGAAACACAAATGCAAATTGCGTCATGTTTAAATCCTTATACTAGAAACGAACCAGCGCGGAGCCCCAGGTGAATCCACCCCCGAAGGCTTCAAGCAATATCAACTGCCCAGCTTTAATACGCCCGTCGCGGACGGCTTCGTCCAGCGCGCACGGTACGGAGGCAGCAGAGGTATTACCATGTCTGTCGAGCGTCACGACAACATTATCCATCGACATACCCAGCTTTTTAGCTGTCGCGCTGATAATGCGCAGGTTAGCCTGATGCGGCACCAGCCAGTCCAGCGCAGAACGGTCGAGATTATTGGCTTCCAGCGTTTCATCAACGATGTGCGCAAGCTCGGTCACCGCGACTTTAAATACTTCGTTACCCGCCATCGTCAGGTGGATCGGGTTTTCCGGGTTCACGCGATCGGCGTTAGGCAGCGTCAACAGTTCGCCGTAGCGACCGTCAGCGTGCAGATGCGTGGAGAGAATGCCTGGCTCTTCTGATGCGCTCAGTACAACCGCACCAGCCCCATCACCGAAAATGATGATCGTTCCGCGATCGGTTGGATCGCAGGTACGGGCCAGGACATCTGAGCCAACGACCAGAGCATGCTTAACTGCGCCAGATTTAACGTACTGGTCGGCAACGCTCAGGGCGTAAGTGAAGCCAGCACAAGCGGCTGCAACGTCAAACGCCGGACAGCCTTTGATCCCCAGCATACTTTGGATCTGGCACGCCGCGCTTGGAAATGCGTGAGTGGATGATGTGGTAGCAACCACAATCAGACCAATTTGTTCTTTGTCGATGCCCGCCATTTCAATCGCACGGTTTGCGGCGGCAAAGCCCATCGTCGCAACTGTTTCATTTGGCGCTGCAATATGGCGTTCACGGATGCCTGTACGAGTGACGATCCACTCATCAGATGTCTCAACCATTTTTTCCAAATCGGCGTTAGTACGCACTTGTTCAGGCAGATAGCTGCCAGTACCAATAATCTTCGTATACATGTACGCTCAGTCACTTTTTGGTTATATACCGCTACGAGCAAATCGCTGATACGCTGACAGCATGCACAAACGCACCGTTATCTGTGTGCTCGTGAGTTTGTGCTTTCGCCACCGTCCAGCAGTTCGAATCCAGCTGGGTATACAGATTCCAGGCGAGCGGCAATTCGCTGAGGAACTTGTCGCTGCACCGCCTGCACTGCCTGTTCAATCGCGACTTCAAATGCTCGCTGATTGGCCGCACCATGACTCTTAATCACCGTGCCGCGCAATCCTAACAGACAGGCGCCATTATACTGGTCGGGGTTGAGGTGACTAAATCGCCTTGTCAGGCTTTTTTGTAACCAACGTTTTAATAACAGAAGCCACCACGACCGTTTTTTGCCCTCACCCTGAGATTTCAGCAGTGAAAGGAACATTCTGACAACACCTTCCATCGTCTTTAATGTGACATTACCTGTAAAACCGTCACAGACCAACACATCGGTTTTGCCAGTCAGTAACTCATTGGCTTCAAGATAGCCGATATAATTAATGGAAGGGATCGTTTTTAGCACAGCTGAAGCATCTCGAATACTGTCGAGACCTTTCGTTTCTTCTTCGCCGATGTTGAGTAACGCTACGCGAGGATTGGCAATGCCAACAACCTCTTCTGCCAGCACGGAACCCATGACGGCAAATTGCACCAACATCGTGCTATCACAATCTACGTTGGCGCCCAAATCCAGCACCACCGTTTTGCCCTTTTGCTGATGGGGTAACACCGTCACCAACGCAGGACGCTCAATCCCCTCAAGAGGTTTGAGCAATAACTTCGCAAGTCCCATGAGTGCGCCCGTATTACCGGCGCTGACACAAGCTTGTGCCTGACCTTCTTTCACGAGCTCCAGGGCAACACGCATTGAGCTTCCACGACTGGCGCGAATAGCTTGCGAGGGCCGGGCATCACTGGCAATAACTGACTGAGCAGGGATAATCTGCAGACGCGAACGTTGTTCGAAGTCAGCTTTGGCAAGTAATGGCGTGATTGTATCGGGATCCCCGACTAAAAGAAGTGTGAGTTGCGAATTAGAATTCAGTGCCTGCAATGCTGCAGGCACTGTCACGGTAGGGCCAAAATCTCCCCCCATGACATCTAACGCCAGGGTTAGACGTGTCAAGGTATCGTCGCTGCCCGGTTAGGTGTTTCCCCAGTCACCCGGGGAAAGCCTCACTAAGCTTCATCACGCGTTCACTCTTTGTCTTTCTCACCAGAAGTGGGAAAGCCATTGAGTCATGCGTGATTACTTAGCGATTACCTTACGGCCACGGTAGAAACCGTCGGCAGTGATGTGGTGACGCAGGTGTTGTTCACCAGAAGTTTTGTCTACAGACAGGCTGGTGACTGCGGTCAGAGCGTCATGAGAACGACGCATGCCACGTTTGGAACGGGTTGGTTTATTCTGTTGTACGGCCATGGACCTTACTCCTCAATTACTTACGCTTTAAGCTGGCTAATACGGCAAATGGGTTTGGTTTTTGCGCTTCATCAGGCAATTCGCCAAAGACCATGTCCGCCTCGGACACTTCACAGTGTTCAGAATCATGCACCGGAACTACCGGCAAGGAGAGGATAATCTCATCTTCAACCATTGCAAGCAGATCGATTTCACCGAATTCGTTAACCTCAATCGGCTCATACGCTTCCGGGAGTGCTTCAGCCTGCTCGTCAGAACGGACAGGACTAAAACAATATGTTGTGTGAACATGAAGTGGGAACGGTTTCCCGCAACGCTGACATTCGAGCGTAACCGATACCTTCGCATCACCGGTTATAACGGCGAGACGCTGGTTATCGATAGCGAACGACATGGAGCATTCCACATCACTGTCCACACTGACTACAGAATCGGCGACGCGCTCAACCAGATCAGAAGTATAGATACCTTCATAATCGAGGCGTTTTTGAGCCGTACGAACCGGATCAAGAGTCAGGGGTAATTTTACCTTTTGCATAGGGCGCGCATATTAACTTTGTAACGTCATATAGTCAAAGAAAAAGGCAGCCTGTGGTTGCCTTTTGCCAATAATTCGCACACATTGCGGGTCATCGACTTAAAATCGGTCAAGACAAGCCACTACAGCCAGCTTGTAGGTCGAAGTCCATAGTTTAAAATGGCTCTCATCAATACGCTATATGCGAGGGAAAAAATATGCCTCAACTTATTCTTGCTTCTACCTCCCCCTGGCGTCGCGCTTTACTCGAAAAACTGGCAATCCCGTTTGAATGCGCAGCGCCAGAGGTTGATGAAACGCCGTTGCCCGGCGAAGCACCACGCCATTTAGTCTTGCGACTGGCGCAGAAAAAAGCGCAATCTCTCGCCCACCGTTACCCATCGCATCTGATTATTGGCTCCGATCAAATTTGTGTTCTTGATGGTGAAATAACCGGCAAACCATTAACTGAAGAAAATGCGCGCCAACAATTACTCAAAGCCCGTGGCAATATTGTGACGTTTTACACTGGACTGGCGCTGTATAATTCTGCGACCGGACATTTACAAACTGAAGTAGAACCTTTTGACGTCCATTTCCGTCATTTAAGCGAGGCGGAAATTGATGATTATCTGCGCAAAGAGCGTCCGCTCCATTGTGCAGGTAGTTTCAAAAGTGAAGGGTTAGGTATTGCACTCTTTGAACGCCTGGAGGGTCGTGACCCAAATACCTTGATCGGTTTGCCGCTTATCGCGTTGTGTCAAATGCTGCGGCGGGAAGAGATGAACCCGTTGAATGCCTGATTGATCTGCCTGATGGCGACGCGATGCGTCTTATCAGGCCTACGGTGCATCACACGATTGTAGGCCTGATAAGCAACGCGCATCAGGCTTTACTGCGTAAAACCTCGAGGCAGCGCTTCAATTGCTTATCCATCGGCGCTTCAATACGCATCACTTCACCCGTTCCCGGATGGGTAAATTTCAACGCTGCGGCGTGCAGGAAAAGCCGATTCAACCCCGTATCCGCCAGTTGCTTATCGAACTCACGGTCACCGTAGCGATCGTCAAAAGCAATTGGATGACCGGCATACTGGGTATGCACACGAATCTGGTGCGTACGTCCGGTCACCGGGCTACAGCGCACAAGCGTGGCAAACGCATAGCGCTCTTCCACTTTAAAACGTGTTTCTGACGGTTTGCCTTCCTGGTTCACCCGCACGATACGCTCGCCGCTTTGCAGAATGTTCTTTAACAGCGGCGCCTGCACGGTTTTGACATGCGACTGCCATTGGCCTCGAACCAGCGCGAGATAGTCTTTCTGCATGCCTTTTTCACGCAGTTGTTCATGCAATGAACGCAAGGCTGAGCGTTTTTTAGCCACCAGCAAAACGCCGGAGGTATCCCGGTCGAGGCGATGCACCAGTTCAAGGAAACGCGCTTCCGGTCGCAACGCACGTAATCCTTCAATGACGCCAAAGCTTAACCCGCTTCCGCCATGTACGGCCGTACCTGAAGGTTTGTTAAGCACCAGAATGTGGTCATCTTCATATAAAATGACGTCGGTCAGCGCCGCGACCTTCTGCAGGTTTGGCGAAATGGCCTCTTCTTCACGTTCAGCAACACGCACAGGTGGAATACGCACAATATCCCCGTCTTCGAGTTTGTACTCGGGTTTAATGCGTTTTTTGTTCACCCGCACTTCGCCTTTACGCAAAATGCGATAAATCATACTTTTTGGCACGCCCTTAAGCTGGGTGCGCAAAAAGTTGTCGATGCGTTGCCCTGCTTCGTCTGCAGTAATGGCAACTGTTTTTACGGCTGGAGTCTCTGTTTTCATGGGGGCCGATTTTAAATAGCCATCAAGATTCGCGCCACACATTTTTCTATGCTTATATTAACTGCTATACCTTATTACTTAAGTTTGACATAGCCGATTTGGTGGTTATTAAAGCAATCACTACGCGGAAGTGAAAAAACTGTGAGTAACCGGGTGATAAATGGCAAAAGTCATCTTGCTATAACAAGGTTAGCAGTGGAATAATGAGGTTGTTTCCGTGTTGAATCTTGTTAAAACAAGAACTTTTCCGGAATGACCCAATTTTGCCCGACCGATCATCAACGCAGCAATGGCGTAAGACGTATTGATCTTTCAGGCAGTTAGCGGGCTGCGGGTTGCAGTCCTTACCGGTAATATGGAAGCTTTTCTGGAGAGTAACACCCAGACTGTTCCCCTGATAATTGCGCTGTGTTTCCGTATGAAATGCAGGCAACCGACACTCTGCGCCTCTTTGAGCTGACGATAACCGTGAGGTTGGCGACGCGAATAGACACGAGGCCATCGGTTCACACCCGGAAAGGCATTACTCTGCCCGCAGCTTAGTCGTCAATGTAAGAATAATGAGTAAGTTACGATGAAAAGAATGTTAATTAACGCAACTCAGCAGGAAGAGTTGCGTGTCGCCCTTGTAGATGGGCAACGTCTGTACGATCTGGATATCGAAAGTCCTGGACACGAACAGAAAAAAGCCAACATCTATAAAGGCAAAATTACCCGTATTGAACCGAGTCTGGAAGCTGCTTTTGTTGATTACGGCGCTGAACGTCACGGTTTCCTCCCGTTAAAAGAAATTGCCCGCGAATACTTCCCCGCTAACTACAACTCCCATGGTCGTCCCAACATTAAAGACGTGTTGCGCGAAGGTCAGGAAGTCATCGTTCAGATCGATAAAGAAGAACGCGGCAATAAAGGCGCTGCGCTGACTACCTTTATCAGCCTGGCGGGTAGTTATCTGGTTCTGATGCCGAACAACCCACGCGCGGGCGGTATCTCCCGTCGCATTGAAGGCGACGACCGTACCGAATTAAAAGAAGCGCTGGCAAGCCTGGAACTGCCTGATGGCATGGGGCTTATCGTGCGTACCGCAGGGGTCGGCAAATCCGCCGAAGCACTGCAGTGGGACCTGAGCTTCCGCCTGAAGCACTGGGAAGCGATTCAAAAAGCCGCTGACAGCCGCCCTGCTCCATTCCTGATCCACCAGGAAAGCAACGTTATCGTTCGCGCTTTCCGTGACTACTTACGTCAGGACATCGGCGAAATCCTTATCGATAACCCGAAAGTGATGGAGATGGCGCGTCAGCACATCGCCGCACTGGGTCGTCCGGATTTCAGCAGCAAAATCAAACTGTACACCGGTGAAATCCCGCTGTTCAGCCACTATCAGATCGAGTCTCAGATTGAATCCGCGTTCCAGCGCGAAGTACGTCTGCCGTCCGGCGGCTCAATCGTTATTGACAGCACAGAGGCACTGACCGCTATCGATATCAACTCCGCACGCGCAACTCGCGGCGGCGACATCGAAGAAACAGCGTTCAACACTAACCTTGAAGCAGCCGATGAAATTGCCCGTCAGCTGCGTCTGCGCGACCTCGGCGGTCTGATTGTAATCGACTTCATTGATATGACGCCGGTTCGCCACCAGCGCGCGGTTGAAAACCGTCTGCGCGAGGCCGTACGCCAGGACAGAGCGCGTATTCAGATCAGTCATATTTCTCGCTTCGGTCTGCTGGAGATGTCTCGTCAGCGTCTGAGCCCGTCTCTGGGTGAATCCAGCCATCACGTGTGCCCGCGTTGTTCCGGCACCGGTACCGTACGTGATAACGAATCTCTGTCGCTGTCTATTCTGCGTCTGATCGAAGAAGAAGCACTGAAAGAAAATACGCAAGAAGTTCACGCTATTGTTCCTGTGCCGATCGCCTCTTACCTGCTCAACGAAAAACGTACCGCGGTTAATGCTATCGAAACGCGTCAGAATGGCGTGCGCTGTGTGATCGTGCCAAACGATCAGATGGAAACCCCGCACTATTCTGTGCTGCGCGTACGTAAAGGGGAAGAAACACCGACCCTGAGCTATCTGCTGCCGAAACTACATGAAGAGGCAATGGCATTGCCGACGGAAGAAGAGTACGTCGAGCGTAAACAGCCTGAGCAACCGGCACTGGCCACCTTCGCCATGCCAGACGTTCCGCCAGCCCCTGCTCTGCAGGAACCTGCCGCGAAAGCCGCCGCACCTAAAGCTGCAGCAGCAACCGCAGCCGTTGCCGCACAGCCCGGTTTGATTAGCCGTTTCTTTGGCGCCCTGAAGTCCATCTTCGGTGGTAGCGAAGAAGTGAAACCGGTTGAACAACCTGCGCCGAAAGCTGAAGAGAAAACCGAACGCCAGCAGGATCGTCGTAAACCGCGTCAGAACAATCGTCGCGACCGTAACGATCGTCGTGATAACCGTGATAATCGCGGTGACCGTGACAACCGTAGCGAACGTTCAGAAAACGGCGAAAACCGTGAAGATAACCGCCGTAACCGTCGTCAGTCCCAGCAGCAAAATGCGGAAGCTCGCGATAACCGCCAGCAAACCACTGATGTTGCAGACAAAGCGAAATCCGGTGATGAACAGCAGGCGCCGCGTCGCGAACGCAACCGCCGTCGTAACGATGACAAGCGTCAGGCTCAGCAGGAAGTTAAAGAGCTGAACCAGGCTGAACAACCTGTGCAAGATACCGAGCAGGAAGAGCGCGTACGTCAGCCTCAAACCCGCCGCAAACAGCGTCAGTTGACTCAGAAAGTTCGTTTCACAGACAGCCCGGCGGTTGAAGCCGAAGTGGCTACTGTTGCTGCAATCGCTGAAACTGCTGTTGCTCAACCAACAGAACAGCCGGTACCAGCACAGCGCACCGAACTGGCGAAAGTTGATCTGCCAGCCGTCGTTGCGACTGAGCAGGAAGACAACAGCGAAGCTCGTGACTCCAACGGTATGCCGCGTCGTTCTCGCCGCTCTCCTCGCCATCTGCGCGTCAGTGGACAGCGTCGTCGTCGTTACCGTGACGAGCGTTATCCGGTTCAGTCGCCGATGCCGCTAACGGTCGCCTGCGCATCTCCAGAATTAGCGTCCGGTAAAGTTTGGATCCGCTACCCTGTTGCACGTCCTCAGGATCAGCAGGTTGAAGAACAGCGCGAACAGGAAATGGTCCAGCAGCAAGCTGCACCTGTCGCCGTAGAGCCTCAGGTTGCTGCCGCTGCCGTTGAACACATTGTGGATGCCCCTGCGCCGGTTGAAGCCGTGCGACCAGAGGTTGTCGTAGCTGAGCCTCAGGCCGCCGTTGTTGAAACCACACAGGTTGAAACCACGCATCCGGAAGTGATTGCGACCCCTGTCGAGGAACAACCGCAAATTATCGCTGCATCTGATGCGCCCGTAGCAGAAGAAATCGCCGCTGAAGCCGAACCTGTGGCTGACGTTGTGACTGTACCGGTTGCCGAAGAGCCTGCAGAGGTTGTTATTCCCCAGCCAGAAGTGGTTGAAGAGATTGCTGAAGTTGTGGAAACAGCGCCAGTTGTTGAAGAGGTTGCAGCGCCGAGAGACGTTGTTGCCGCGCCTGTCGTCGAAACTGAAGTCGTTAAGGCTGAAGTTGTCGCAGCCAGCGCTGATGCTGAACACCTGCACAGCCATGCAACCGCGCCAATGACCCGCGCTCCTGCACCGGAATATGTGCCAGAAGCGCCGCGTCATAGCGACTGGCAGCGTCCGGCATTCGCCTTTGAAGGCAAAGGTGCCGCAGGTGGACACAGCGCAACGCATCAAGCGACTGCGCCAGCAACACGTCCACAGCCTGTTGAGTAAGCCATAATCAATATCAAAGCCGGCCTTCGGGTCGGCTTTTTTATATCTGATCTACGCCTTTCATCCCCGTCAGCTGCGGCATAACATTCTTCATTAGGGCCAGAAACTTGCGTAAGCGGGTCGGATAGTAACGCGCCCATGGATAAACCAAATGTACAGGCAACGGCGCCGCATGCCACTCAGGTAGCAACGCAACCAGACGTCCATTGGCAATATCCTCCGCCACCATCCAGCTTGAAATAATAGTCACTCCCAACCCCGCCAGCGCGGCATTTCTGGCGACATAAATACTGTCGGTACTTAATCTGGGTGAAATATTCAACGTGACTGGCTCATTACGCAATTGGTGCAACAACGAAACGCTATGCTGAAAAAACGTGTTCACGGCAATCCAGGGCAGCGCTGATAACTGCTCAGGATGAGAAAGCTCGCCATATTGCTCCAGCAGTCCTGGACTCGCTACCATACTACGGGGAACTTCAGCCAGTAAAACGGAAACCGTGGCCGGATCCACCTCAGCACCAACCCTGATCGCGCAGTCAATATTATCGCTCAGAAAATCAACGGTTTTATCGTTGAGCATCCACTCTACTGCCAACTGGGGATAGCGCGAAAGAAACTGCAAAAGCGGCTCAAGTAGTTGTTGTTGCCCGAACGCATGCGGTGCGCGGACTCGCAACGTCCCCACCGGTTCATCTTCTGTGACATTAAGTCCATCTTCCAGCGCCAGCCAGGCATCAAGAATCTTCTTAGCATGCTGATAGCCTCTTTCACCATCGTCGGTCAATTTCATCGCATGCGTGGTACGCATAAGCAGTTTCACCCCCAGCAGCGTTTCCAGCGATTGCAGCCGTCTGCTAACGGTCGCCTGCGTCGTCCCTATCTGTTTTGCCGCTGCCGAAAGCGATCCTGCTTCGACAATACGTACAAACGTACGCATCAGCTCCACCCTGTCTATACGCTCATTTTTTATCATATTCAGTTTCATCATACGTTTGACGTATAACTGTTTTACCACTGCGCTCGCTACCGCGCCACTCGCTGAAGGATAAAAATAACCGCACATCCTGTGATTGAGGAATCATTTGTGAACACACATACCGCACTTTCCCGTTGGGTCATTTTTGTTCTGGCAATGGGCGCCGGATTCAGCGTGGCCGCTATCTACTACGCCCAGCCTCTTCTGCCTTTAATGGGTCAGGATCTGGCCTTAAGTCTCACCGGTATGGGGTTGGTCCCGACGCTGACCCAGGCGGGATATGCGTTAGGTATATTGTTTTTATTGCCATTAGGCGATCGTTATGACCGCCGGACATTAATCCTGCTGAAAAGCATCTCTCTTGCCGCGCTGCTGCTGGCCTGTAGCTTTACCGGTCAGTTGCATTCGCTATTACTGGTGAGCCTGCTGATGGGAATGGCGGCAACCATGGCACAAGATATTGTGCCTGCGGCGGCAATACTGGCGCCCGAAGGCAAGCAGGGAAAAACGGTGGGCACAGTGATGACGGGCCTTCTGTTGGGGATTTTACTCTCACGTACCGTCAGTGGACTGGTGGGCGAAGCGTTTGGCTGGCGCGAGATGTACCAACTCGCTGCCGTCAGCATTGCCGTAATTACCGCGATTATGTGGAAAGTACTGCCTCGCTTTACGGTCCATTCCACGTTGAGCTATCCATCATTAATGCTCTCAATGGCGCAACTTTGGCAACGATATTCCACCTTGCGCCGCGCAGCACTGGCACAAGGCTTTCTGTCCATTGCTTTTAGCGCCTTCTGGTCTACGCTGGCGGTAATGTTATCTGAGCATTACCACATGGGTAGCGCTATAGCGGGTGCTTTTGGTATCGCGGGAGCAGCCGGAGCGCTTGCCGCACCGATGGCGGGCCATCTTGCCGATAAAGTGGGTGCGGCAAAAGTGACGCAATTGGGTGCTTTGCTGGTAACGGTATCTTTCGCACTGATGTTTTTGTTACCCGCCCTGCCCGTTCAGGGGCAGTGGCTGCTCATCGCCCTTTCGGCTGTAGGTTTTGATCTCGGATTGCAATCCAGCCTGGTTGCCCACCAGAATCTGGTCTATAGCCTGGAGCCTCTGGCACGAGGACGACTGAACGCTCTGCTGTTTACGATGGTGTTTATCGGTATGGCGCTGGGTTCAGTTCTCGGAAGTCAGGTCTACGCCCTGGCAAATTGGGAAGGTGTCGTTGTGTTGGCTACCTTCAGCAGTGCAATTGCGTTGGTCATAAGACTGACGGGGAACCCGTCGCTTAGTAAGACGTCGGTTGCCTAAAAAAATGCCCGCTCCGGGGTGTTAAAGGAGCGGGCAGACAAACATACCCAGTTTCAAGATATGTTTCAAAACGAGGCGTTAACGATTGAGCTGGAACAACGACATTCCCTGCATATCGGTGAACGCTTTATAGGATGCCTGTAGCGCAGCCTGCTGCATGACATAAGACGAGATCGCGGCGTTCCAGTCAACATCCACCAGATTACTCATCTGCTGAGTTTGGCCTAATGCACGATCGGCGCCCAGTGAATCCAGCGAGCTTAGTTCACTCAGCTGCGTACCTAATTCTGCACGGACGCTCAAAACATTATTGAGTGAATTCTTTAAACCACGGTTGGTTTTATCAATGGCAGCAGCGGCGGTAGCTTTTGCAACGTCATCACCCGCAATAGGGGTTTTGAGCGCATCAATAGCGGTATCCAGCATTTTAAACAGGTTCTTTTCCTGAGTGCCGCCACCAGGTTCCGGTACAGCGTTGCTGGTCAGGTTGGCGAATACTTTATCGCCAGTATGACCAATCACCATGGTTCGGGAGGCATCGACCTGTTGGGTAACGTTTGTTGTACCGCCGCTGTAAGCGCCATCTGCCTGGGCAAACGGTGCGGATTCTGTTTTATATCCACCGAAAATATAGCGACCATTACCGTCGGTACTGTTTGCCAGGTTCATCAGCTGATCGCGGATCCCCTGTAGGTCGGTGGCCAGCGATGCACGGTCGTCATCACTTAACGTTCCGTTCCCGGCATAAACGATTTTTTCCTGTGCAGCCTGAATTGCCGTCGTCACCTGGCTCAGAACATTCTCTTCCAGCGACACCTTTTGCGTCGCGAATGAGCGTGCCAGCGTATATTGGCTGTTCTGCGCCTGAGCCTGAGAAAGTACCACGGCCTGCGAGGCGGCAATCGGATCGTCTGATGGGTTGATCACGCGTTTGCCCGTTGACATCTGCTCACCAAACTTCATCCATTCAGCCTGAGAGTTAGTGATGCCACGCATATTCTGCTGGTACATCATCTGGGTGCTGATACGCATTGTGTCCCTCTCCCTTAGCGGATATTAATCAGTGCATCAAACAACGCATTCGCGGTCTGCAGCACTTGAGCGTTAGCCAGGTAATACTGCTGAAAACGCTGTAAATTACCGTACTCTTCGTCGAGGTTAACGCCGGAAATAGACTGTTGCTGCCGGTAAAGCTGTGTCACCACGTTGTTCTGGGTGGTGGCGCTGGTTTTCAGCGTAGCGGTTTTGTTCCCGACATCGCTTACCAGCGTGGCATATGCATCGTTGAAGGTCTTATTGCCGACAGTCGCTTTGGTTTGCAGATCTAACAGTTTCTGACCGTTACGGTTGTCGCTCTTGCCTTTATCGATGGTGGGGTCCGTATCATTTTTAGACACTTGAGCCATGGCGATTTTCGACTCATCGGTCACCATAACTTTCATATCAACGATAGCGTTACTCACGGGTTTTACAGTAAAACTGTCATTAGCTTTCGCGCCAGCATTAACGGTGATTTCCATCCCGTCAAAGGACATTTTTCCACCGGTAACGGTGGCTTTGAAACTGGTATTATCCGCCAGGCGAGTAACCTGCCAGTCCTTCCCATCAAAAACGATTTTATAATCTGTCGCCTGCACGGCGGAGCTGTCAGTGATCTTAGCGCTTAACGATCCTGTACCCGTATTTTTCGCGTTGTTGAAGACTTCCGGGCTGCCGATAGCAAAGAAATCCTTACCCTGATCGCCGTTGGCATCAAAACCTTCTTTATGCTGGGTGTTAAACGCATCGGCAAATGCAAGCGCCAGTTGGCCGAGGGTATTACGCGTCTGATCCAGCTCCTGAGAACGGAAGGTGAGCAGTCCGCCCAGTGAACCGGTATTCAGCAGTTTCTCCGGAATTTCAACAGCTCCGGCAACGCCATCAACGTAGGCCACAGTTGTACGATTAGGATCATCGCTGGAAGGCACTGCTGCCAGTTGGCGTGCATTGCTACCCTGTACCAGCGAATAACCGTTCGCCATGGTCAGGTTGTAAGTGCCACCATCCTGAACGCTGACTTCAACACCGACAATCTGATTCAATTCACTGACCAACTGATCGCGCTGGTCGAGCAGGTCGTTAGGAGACGCACCTGCGCCGACGCCTGTCATACGAGAAATCTGGTCGTTGAGGCTGGCAATTTGTTTCGAATAGTTGTTGATCTGATCAACGCTGGCTTTAATCGCGGTATTGACCTGCTTATCCTGATCGCGCAGATACTGGTCGGTCGTTTTAAACTGATTTACCAACCCATCAGCTTTACCGATTAGCGCCTGGCGTGCCGCCGGATCTTCGGCGTTGCTGACCAGCGTTTGCAGGCTGGTAAAAAAGTCCTGCATGGAGGTCGAAATAGAACTGGTTTTGCTGGAGAGCAGATTGTCGATTTTTGACATTTGCTCATATCGTGTCGTCAGACCGCTGCTCTGGTTCTGCGCTGCTCGCAACTGGTTAGTGATAAAGGAGTCATATTCACGTTGTACACCAGAAACATAGACACCATTGCCTACCCAGCCCCCCGCACCCAGCGTGCTGTTCGCTTGCGCCATAATTGTCGTCTGTCGGGTATATCCGGCAACGTTATAGCTGGAGATGTTGTTACTGGCAGTATTCAACGCGGCCTGCGCTGCGCTGAGTCCACTCATCGCGTTATTAATCAAGCTGGACATGGAGGTTCCTTGTAATCCTTCAATACTCGTTATTATCGGCAGCAGGTCGGTAGACTTGAGCTATTTAAAAGAGATTATCGATGTTCGTGCTGTAGGTTTTGCTCACTTTTTCACTCATCGATTTCAACTGCTGGATCATGCTGGTTAATTTTCGCGCATAGTTAGGGTCCGTGGCGTAACCCGCATTTTGCAATGCCTGCGCCCCTTGCTCGGCGGTCGCGGCAGCGGTCACTGCCGCATAGCGCGGGTTACGTGATATCAGACCGACATAATCCGACAACGCCTCAAGGTAAGAGTTATAGACGCGGAATCTGGCTTTCACCTTTTTCGCCTCACCGTTCTCATATTCAGTCGTGGTGATTTCAGTGGTTGGACCTTTCCAGCTTCCCGAAGCCTTCACGCCAAAAATGTTAAAGCTCGGCTCACCGTTCTCACGGCGAATTTGTCGCTGCCCCCATCCGGATTCCAGCGCCGCCTGTGCCAGAATAAGATGATGCGGGACCCCGCTTTGCTGGCTGGCCAGCTTAGCCGGCAGCGATAGCTGGGCGAGGAAATCTTTGCTGTCACCTGACAGTGGCTCATCATTGCTTTCTGTCGCCCGAGGGATGGCTTTGCGGACCAGTTGCGTCAGTGCCTGATTTTGATAGCTGGTCACCGTTTCCAGTGAAAACTTCATCGGCACCTGCGGCGCGTCATCCGCAGGTTGCGCTTGCCCTTCAGTCATCTGCTTGACCATCATTTCAGCCAGCCCCAGACCTTTGCCTGCGGTCATTTGCTGCGCAATTTGTTGGTCATACATACTGGTATACAAGCGCGTTGAATCGCTGCTAAAGACGCCATCTTTCGGCAGCGCTTCACGCATGCTTTTCAGCATCATCTGCACGAACATCCCTTCAACCTGACGGGCGACCGGACGGATATTCGCCGCCGGGTCCTGACCCGCTTTCGCTTTCAGTTCGTTCAGTGATTGCGCATCCCAGGCAGCGCTGGTCAGCAGTTTGCTGTCACCAATCATTAGATGATTTCCAGTTTGGCGCGTAAGCAACCCGCGCTCTGCATCGATTGCAGAATGGACATCAGATCCATCGGCGTTGCCCCCAGTGCATTCAGCGCACGCACCACATTGTTCAGGTTGGCGCTGGAACGCACGCTTTGCAGTGAACCACCGCTTTGGCGCAGGTCAATCTGGGTTTGTGGCGTCACCACGGTTTGTCCACCGCCAAACGGTGTGTCCGGTTGGCTGACGTTCGCCTGGCGGTTCACCGTAATCGACAAGTTGCCTTGTGCCACGGCACAGCTATCCAGCGTCACTTCGCGGTTCATGACAACAGATCCGGTGCGCGAGTTGATAATCACTTTCGCATCCTGCGGCGTGACGTTCACCTCAATATTCTGGATATCAGCGAGGAAACGCACCTGCGAGCTGTTGCCGCTTGGCACACGCACCTGAATGGTTCGGGCATCCAACGCCGTTGCGCTACCAAAGCCACGCGAGCGGTTGATGGTGTCGGTAATCTGCTGCGCCATCGTGAAATCTTCATTATTGAGCTGCAGATTAATGGTGTTACCACCGCCGAACTGGCTGGGTAATTCACGTTCGATAATCGCACCGTTGGTAATGCGTCCACCATTGAGCTGGTTAACCTGTACGCTACTACCACCTGCAGCCGCGCCCGCACCACCCACCAAAATATTCCCCTGAGCCAGCGCATATACCTGACTATCGACCCCTTTTAACGGGGTCATCAGCAGCGTACCGCCGCGCAGGCTTTTGGCATTCCCCATAGAGGAGACCACTACGTCGATGGTTTGTCCCTGACGACCAAATGCAGGAAATGACGCGGTAACCATCACCGCCGCCACGTTTTTCAGCTGCATATTGGTGCCAGTTGGCACGGTTATCCCCAACTGCGAAAGCATGTTATTGAGCGTTTGCGTCGTAAACGGCGTCTGTGTGGTCTGGTCACCCGTACCATCCAGACCGACTACCAGCCCATAACCTATCAACGAGTTTTCCCGCACGCCCTGAACGCTGGTCAGGTCACGAATACGGTCAGCATGCGCAAAGGTGGTTATCAGCACCAGTACCATTCCAACAAAAGATTTAAACACTGGGTACCTCGCTTACATCGGCGACAAGTTAAGGAAGAAACGCTGCAACCAGCCCATATTCTGCGCTTCATTGATGTAGCCGTTACCGACGTACTCAATACGCGCGTCCGCAACCTGGGTTGACGGTACGGAGTTGCTGCCACTGATGGTGCGCGGGTTTACAACCCCGGAGAAGCGGATGAATTCAGTGCCCTGATTTATAGCGATCTGTTTTTCACCCACGACATGTAAGTTGCCATTCACCAGTACCTGATCGACCGTTACGGTCAGCGTACCACTGAAGGTATTTCTGGCGTTCGCGCCGCCTTTACCGTTAAAGGAGTTACCGCCGGAGGCTTCTACGTCGGCACGTTCGTTACCGAACAATCCTTCCAGATAGCGCGGTACGGTATCAAAGCCAAAGTTTGTCTTGCCGTCGCGGCTGGCATTCGCCGAAGAGCTTTTGCTCGCGCTGACGTTTTCCTGCAATACGATGGTCAGCGTATCGCCAATATTGCGTGGACGACGGTCTTCAAAGAGTGGCTGATAACCATAGTTAATCGGTTGTGCCGACTGGAAGATTGAGCCATTCGCCACCGGCGTTGGACCTGGAACGGGCTGGGCAGACGTTGCGCCCTGCACGAGCGGCGTGGCCGGGATCCAGGCACATCCTGTTAGTGAAACCACCAGCAGGGCTAAAATTGGGTATGGGTGAAGCGCGTATTTTCGCATTGCGGTCATCTTCAAAATCAGTGTGCCGGTGAGATTTTCACCCCACCGGGCTCCACTTTAGAGTTGCGTCAGTTTTTGCAGCATCTGATCGGTGGTCGATACCGCTTTACTGTTGATTTCGTAAGCGCGCTGAACCTGGATCATGTTTACCAGCTCTTCCGCCACGTTGACGTTAGAGGTTTCAACATAGCCCTGGTACAGCAGACCCGCGCCGTTCAGCCCTGGCGTGCTCTCATTCGGCGCACCGGATGACTGCGTTTCGGTGTACAGATTCTCACCAATGCTTTCCAGACCGGTATCGTTCATGAAGGTTGTCAGGTTAAGCTGCCCGACCTGAACAGGCGCCGCCTGCCCCTGTTGTGTCACGCTGACAATACCGTCGCGTCCAATGGTGATACTGAGCGAGTTAGCCGGAATAGTGATGGCAGGCTGAACCTGAAAACCACCCGCCGTCACCAACTGACCGTTCTGATCCACCTGGAAAGAACCGTCGCGGGTATAAGCGGACGTACCATCTGGCAACATGACCTGGAAAAAGCCCTGGCCTTTAATCGCCACATCTTTACTGTTGTTGGTCTGCGACAGGTTACCCTGGCTGTGTAAACGCTCGGTCGCAACCGGACGTACGCCGGTACCAATCTGCAAACCAGACGGCAGTGTGGTCTGCTCAGAAGACTGTGCACCAGGCTGACGAATCGTCTGGTACAACAGATCTTCAAATACGGCACGTTGGCGCTTAAATCCGTTGGTGCTGACGTTTGCCAGGTTGTTGGCAATCACATCCATGTTGGTTTGCTGCGCATCCAGGCCGGTTTTGGCGATCCATAATGAACTGATCATAAAATGTCCTGTATTAACTCATCGACAGCAGTTGGTTGGCGCGGCCCGCGTTATCATCCACGCTACTGATAATTTTCATCTGCATTTCAAAGCGGCGGGCGTTGGCGATCATGTCACTCATCGCAGCAACCGGTTTAACGTTACTGCCTTCCAGCACGCCCGACATCACGCGAATGCTGGGGTCAGCCTGTAACGTCGCACCACGGGTAGCCTGTGCGGCCTGGGTCAGGCGGAACATACCGTCATCACCACGTTGCACTTCAAGCCCTGTTGCCTTCACCAGCTTCAGCCGCCCCACTGGCGCGACCGTATTAGCCGGATCGCCAGGGTTAAGTGCAGAAATTGTCCCGTCCGCCGCAATGGTGACTTCTGAACCTTCCGGTACGGCTATCGGTCCAGCTTCGCCAATTACCGGGTGTCCCTGGATAGTCAGTTCACCCGTAGGGCTTACCTGAATAGCGCCGTTGCGGGTATATCCTTCGCTACCGTCTGCGGTCTGCACAGCCAACCAACCATCCTGTTGCAGCGCCACATCCAGCGGGCGGGAGGTATAGTCCATCTGACCGGGCGTCATATCGGCCCCCGGCGTGGAGGCCACCACCAGCGTACGCGTCGGTAAAGACAATCCTTCTACAGGAACCGCGCGCAGCGCATTGAGCTGCGCACGAAACCCTGGCGTGGAGGCGTTTGCCAGGTTGCTGGCCGTCACCGCCTGTTGATTCAGCGTCTGACTGGCCGCGCCCATAGCGGTATAAATTGCGTGATCCATTAAGCTATCCCGTCAGGCGCTTAGCGCAGGTTGACCAGCGTGTTGAGGATCTGATCCTGGGTTTTGATGGTCTGCGCGTTCGACTGATAGTTACGCTGAGCGACGATCATATTCACCAGTTCTTTACTCAAATCCACGTTTGACGCTTCCAGCGCACCGTTGGTCAGTTTGCCGAAGTTACCTTCGCCTGCGGTACCCAGCAGCGCCACGCCGGAAGACTGAGTCGCCGCCCAGACGTTGTCGCCCTGAGACGCCAGACCTTCGTTGTTGGCAAAGTTTGCCAGCACGATCTGCCCCAGAACCTGTTGCTGTTCGTTGGAGTAGTTACCGACCACCGTACCGTCATTGTTAATCTGGTAGCTCACCAGATCGCCCGGCTTGTAGCCGTTCTGATTCGTGGCGACGATGTTGTTGGCACCGGTGTTCTGCTGCATGGAGTTCAGGAAACTCAGAGAGAAGTTCGCAGGAACTGCGCCATTGATCGTACCGGTGGAGATCTGAATTTGCGGTTGGGCATTAGCTGGACCTTCAACGGGGATTTTTGGTCCATCCGGATCTGCTGGATCGACTGGCACCGTCCCTGCAACATAATTATTCACAGAAGTCAGCGTACCGTTAGCACTAAAGTTCATCACCGCATTCTTACTGGCAACTGAACCCGCAACGCTGGCGTCCTGGGTGTAGACATCCCATTTGTTAGGGCCTGTTTTGACATAAAAAATGTTCATGTCATGAGCGTTACCCTGGCTATCGAAAACGGTAACACTGCCTTTTTTGTTGTAGGAATCGGCATCGCTTGGGTTAAACGGGGTCTTGGTAGGGACCTTGTCAGTGGAGTTCAGGTTGACCTGCATTGACGCAGTGGTGGTTGATTTAGCCGCCATCAGCGTATTCGGGATAGTGATCGGTGCCGGGTTCGCACCCTGCTGAACTGTTGGCGGTGTACCGGTAGCCGGATAGCCCGTCAGCTGCAGCCCCTGCATGTTAACGATATTGCGGTTTTCATCGAGCTTGAATTGACCGTTACGGCTGTAGAAAACGGAACCGTTGCTGTCTACCATACGGAAAAAACCGTTCTGGCTGATAGCAACATCCAGACCACGTCCGGTGTTGGTGGTCGTACCGTCGGTAAAGTCCTGAGTAATACCCGCAACTTTAACGCCCAAACCGACTTTCGAACCGGCAAACATATCGGCAAAAGATGCCGTGCCAGATTTAAAACCGTAGGTGGCGGAGTTGGCGATGTTGTTACCAATGACATCGAGGTTGGTCGCTGCAGCGTTCAGACCGCTGACCGCTTGAGAAAAGGCCATGACTTACTCCTGATAAGTGTGAAGGCTTAAATTATCTGTCGTACTTCGTCGAGGGTGGTGGTTCCATAGGTGCCCAGATCCAGCGTATTACCGCCGTTACTGCGAATAACGCCCTGCACCAGCGCAAACTGAAGCGGCTGGGCCACCAGTTGCGTTCCGCCATTACTGGCAGCAATTGACACGTTGTAAGAACCGCTTGGTGCATCCGTGCCATCGGTCATGGTGCCGTCCCAGGTAAAGGTATGAACGCCCGCTTTCAATCCACCAATATCGATGGTTCGTACCACTTTGCCGTCTTTATCGGTAATGGTTGCGGTAACCTTATCTGCCGGTTGCTGCAGCTCAACGCCAAATGGTGTTGTCGTGGTTTTGGCACCTTCTTCTGTCCCTTTACCGGTCAGGATGGTGGTACCCGGGATCATGACACCGTGGCCAATCAGCGTACTGGCCTGCAGTGACTGACTGTTGTCGATCTGCCCGGAGATCGATCCCAGCGTAGTGTTCAGCTTCTCAATCCCGCTCACGGTACTGATTTGCGCCAACTGGGTAGTCAGTTCGTTGTTTTGCAGCGGGTTGGTAGGATCCTGGTTTTTCAGCTGTGCAACCAGCAGCGTAAGAAAGCTGCTTTGCAGGTCAGCAGCGTTGCTGCCCGTCAGTGAGCTATTCCCCGTGGCGGCATTAACCCCCGTCGTGCTCGGGTCATTCATTTTTACAGCAATAGACATGTGCGCCTCCTTTACTGGCCTAGCGTCAACGTTTTAAGCATCAAGCTTTTCACGGTGTTGAGCACTTCGACGTTTGCCTGATAGCTACGTGAGGCAGACATGGTGTTGACCATCTCGCCAACAACGTCCACATTCGGCATTTTCACGTAGCCATTCGCATCGGCCAGCGGATTACCGGGTTCATAAACCAGCTTATCCGGCGCCTGACTTTCAATGACGTCAGCAACTTTTACGCCACCGGTTGCCGCACCTGGCGCGGCATCTACCTGAAAAACAACCTGTTTCGCGCGATACGGCTGACCGTCGGGTCCGCTGACGCTATCCGCATTCGCCATGTTGCTGGCCGCGACGTTCAGGCGTTTAGACTGAGCCGTCAGCGCAGAACCTGCGATATCAAAAATATTTAACAGCGCCATGAATTAGTTCCCTCCTTGCAGCACGTTCATCATGCCTTTGATTTGTCCACCCAGCGCGGTCAGCCCCATTTGATACTTGAGGCTGTTGTCTGCAAATTGCGTGCGCTCCCGGTCCATATCTACCGTGTTGCCATCAAGAGATGGCTGGTCAGGAATACGGTAGAGCAGCTCCGTAGACGGCGCAGAAACGGTCTGGGCCGGAATGTGTTGTGCAGAGGTCAGCGTCAACGAAACGCCGCCGGTTTCTTCCCGTCCTCGCACCATGACTTTTTTTAATTCACTGGCGAAATCCAGGTCGCGCGCCTGGTACCCCGGCGTGTCGGCATTGGCAATGTTGGCCGCCAATATTTCCTGGCGTTGGGCGCGCAAATTCAGCGCTTCCTGTTGAAAACGTAAGGCGGCGTCGAGCTTATCGAGCATATCTCCTCCGCAAATGACAAAATTCAGCCGACAGCTTAAATCCCATTACGCGCGCGTTATCGCCGGAATAAACGCAAAATGCGTCGCTATTTGTTGCGTTGATGACTGCGTCACACAGGTAAAATCCTGCCACTACCTGAAAAAGCGCGAGGTTTTGATGCAAACGTTTAAACGTGGAATAGTCGTGGCAGCATTGCTGTTCAGCCCTATGACGCTGGCACAAGACCTGAATTCGCAGCTAACGGCATGGTTTTCCCAGCGCCTGGCCGGATTTAGCGATGAGGTGGTGGTCACTATCCGAACGTCACCTAACTTACTGCCGAGCTGTGAGCAACCAGCATTAAGCGTGTCAGGTAGCGCAAAACTGTGGGGTAATGTGAATGTGCTGGCTCGCTGTGCCAACGAAAAACGTTATCTGCAGGTGAACGTGCAGGCGACGGGAAACTACGTTGTTGCCGCTGCGTCCGTAGCGCGAGGTAGCACCCTGACCCCGGCCAGCGTAACGCTGAAACGTGGTCGACTGGACCAACTACCGCCGCGCGCGGTGCTGGATATGAGTCAGGTGCAGGATGCAGTGAGCCTGCGCGATCTGGTGCCGGGCCAACCGATACAGCTTTCGATGTTGCGCCAGGCATGGCGGATCAAGGCCGGTCAGCGCGTACTGGTTATTGCCAACGGAGATGGCTTTCGGGTCAATGCCGAAGGTAAAGCGCTGAACAACGCCGCTGTCGCACAGAATGCGCGAGTGCGGATGATTTCAGGCCAGGTGGTGAGCGGCGTCGTCGATTCTGATGGGAATATTCTTATTAACCTATAATAGGTTAAAGATTTTTTAGCGTGTGCCGATAGATAAACAACCAATGATTACAGCGGGCCGCTATAGCGTAACCCCTCGATGAGGAAAAATAAAATGAGCATTGATCGTACCTCACCATTGAAGCCAGTAAGCACCGTTCAGCCGCGTGAAACCAGCGATGCGCCGGTACAAAAAGCGCGGAAGGAAAAAACCACCGCGACCACCAGCACCAGCGTCATGCTGAGCGACGCCCAGGCCAAACTGATGCAGCCTGGCACCAATGACATCAATATGGAACGCGTGGAAGCACTGAAAACCGCAATCCGTAACGGTGAATTGAAAATGGATACCGGAAAAATTGCCGACTCGCTGATTCGCGAGGCGCAGAGCTACCTACAGAGTAAATAAAGTATGACTCGTTTGTCAGAAATACTTGACCAGATGACGACTGTCCTCAATGACCTGAAAACGGTAATGGATGCTGAACAGCAGCAGCTTTCCGCAGGGCATATCAACGGCAGCCAGCTACAGCGTATTACAGAAGAAAAAAGCTCCTTGCTGGCAACCCTTGATTATCTTGAGCAGCAGCGCCGCCTGGAGCATGACGCCACGCGCAGCGCCAATGATGAGATTGCTGAACGCTGGCAGACTATCACCAAGAAAACACAGCATTTACGCGACCTCAACCAGCACAACGGTTGGCTGCTGGAAGGGCAGATCGAGCGTAATCAACAAGCAATACAAGTGCTGAAACCACACCAGGAACCGGCGTTGTATGGCGCAAACGGTCAAACCTCTGCTGCGCACCGCGGCGGGAAAAAATTCTCTATTTGATATCAGCCTGATAACGTTTTGCTTATCAGGCCTACGCCTTTTGTAGGCCGGATACGGCGTTATGCCGCCATCCGGCATTGATCCATTACGCCGTCCGGCGCACAAACTCTTTTACTTTAAAGCCCAGTACGGCGAGTGCTGCGAAGTAAGCGGCAATACCTGCCACCACGACCGCCATCAGACGCAGCAGACGCCACAACATCGTTCCCTGCGACCAATCCGGCATGATGTAGAGCATCCCAACCAGCACCGCAGACATCACCAGCACGGAAATCACCAGACGCGCCAGGAACCAGCTCCAGCCCGGTTGTGGGGTAAAGATTTTCTGTTTCCGCAGTTGCCAGTACAGCAGTGAAGCGTTCAGACATGCCGCCAGACCAATCGACAGCGACAATCCGGCATGCTTTAACGGCCCGATAAACGCCAGGTTCATCACCTGGGTCATAATCAGCGTCACAATGGCAATCTTCACTGGCGTTTTAATATCCTGGCGCGAGTAAAAGCCCGGAGCCAACACTTTCACCACGATCAAGCCAATCAAACCTACCGAGTACGCCACCAGCGCACGCTGGGTCATCGCGGCATCAAAGGCGGTAAATTTACCGTACTGGAACAGAGACACCGTCAGCGGTTTGGCCAGAATACCCAACGCTACGGCACTCGGTAATGCCAACAGGAAACACAAACGCAGGCCCCAGTCCATCAGGCGACAATATTCATCATGATTACCGCTGGAAAAACTTTTGGACAGCGATGGCAGCAGGATAGTCCCCAGCGCCACGCCCAGAACACCGGACGGAAACTCCATCAGACGGTCAGCATAATACATCCATGAAACTGAGCCAGAGGCCAGAAACGAGGCGAAAATCGTATTGATGATCAGTGAAATCTGACTGACCGATACCCCAAGGATCGCTGGCCCCATTTGCTTGACGACACGCATCGCCCCTGCATCACGGAAGTTCACGCGCGGCAGCACCAGCATGCCAATTTTCTTCAAGTGCGGAAGCTGATAAATCAGCTGTAGCACGCCGCCAACCGTAACGGCCCACGCCAGCGCCAGCACCGGCGGGTTAAAATAGGGTGCCGCAAATAGCGCGAAGCCGATCATGCTGATATTCAGAAAGGTCGGGGCAAATGCAGGAATGGAAAAGCGGTTCCAGGTATTAAGGATCGCACCAACCAGTGAGGCCAGTGAAATCAGTAGAATATAGGGAAAAGTGATCCGCAGCAGTTGAGTGGTCAGCGCAAATTTATCCGCTGTGTCGGCAAATCCCGGCGCGGTAACTAATATCACCCATGGCGCAGCCAACATCCCGGCTACCGTCACCACGGCCAGCGCCAGCGTCAACAGTCCGGAAACGTAGGCAACAAACACGCGGGTAGCATCTTCCCCCTGCTTGCTTTTGTACTCAGCAAGAATCGGCACAAATGCCTGCGAAAATGCGCCTTCGGCAAAAATTCGGCGCAACAGGTTAGGAAGTTTGAATGCCACAAAAAAGGCATCTGTCGCCATCCCTGCACCAAAGATTCTGGCGACAATCGCATCACGCGCAAAACCCAGCACACGTGAAAACATCGTCATCGAGCTGACGGCTGCCAGCGACTTTAATAAATTCATCTATGTTGTATTCCAGACTCTGAGGCAAAACCCCGACAAACCTGCCCGTAGGTCGGATAAGGCATTCTCGCCGCCATCCGACACTTTTGCAGTGCCTGATGGCGACACCCTGGCACCTTATCAGGCCGACAAACCAGCCTATGGTTGAAAAGAGGTGTTATTTTGAGTGGGCATATAGTACCTGGATTACAATGAATTACTACCGCCAGATGTTACAGGGGATTATTCAGCCATCGCCTCCCGCCACAGCTTTTCAACAACACGCTGGGCCAGTAGCGCCTGCTCGCCTGCCGTCTGGGGAACCGTCTGATTTTGCACGCACTCAATGAAATGACGCGCACATCCGGCAAAACCACGCTGTTCTAAGGTCGTTTGCCAGCCCGCTATCGGCTTATGAATAACACCTTGCCCACGCTCTTCCCGCCATTCCCGCATATCAGTTACGTCAATCAGGCCGCCGTCCGTCACCGCCTGCACGCTCTCGCGCTGGCTACCGGCACGGCGATGCATACTGGTCGTTATCTGCATTTGACCGACAGAAAAATGATGCTCGGCGTAGAGCATCGCACCAGATTCATTGGTCAGCAGCGTGCCGTTATTTAACTGCGCCTGCCCTCCCGCCAGCCACAAAGCGGTATCGACAACGTGCAGATAGTCGTCCAGCAGAGTGAAGCGCAGATCGTGCGGCCCAACGCTATCCGTACGGTGCTTATCCATACGTACAGACGCTGCACTGCCCAACTGGGTTTTGAGATCCTGGTACAGCGGTGCAAATCGACGGTTAAACCCGACCATCAGCGTGAGTTTTTTCCGCGCGGCCAGCTCGACCAGTTGCTCAGCCTCGTGCAGATTTTCCGCCAGCGGTTTATCCACGCACACGTGGACTCCGGCATTCAGCAATTCACTAACTACCGCATAGTGCGTCGCGGTACTGGAATGGACGAAAACCGCGTCGCAGGTTTGCGCCAGATTCTTCAATGAATCCACGTAGGGTATTCGCCAGGTGTCACAGATACGCTGTGCTTTATCGCGCGAAGGTGAAAAGGCGCCTTGCAGCGTCCAGTCCGCGGAGGTGCCCAGCACGGGTAGCCAGGCCTTTTGTGCAATACCGCCCAGACCGGCTACGCCGATACGTAATTTATTCACGTTAGTCTCCCAGGTGCGCCAGCAAGGAATCGAGTCGCTGCTTAAGTTCTGCGACTTCCGTTTCTAGCGCTTCCACGCGCGCATGCAGATCGCCGGAGGCCGCAGGGAGTTCATCTGCCGCAGCAATGGCTTCATCAACCTCACCACAAAACAGGTGCATATAGCGACTTTCACGTTTGCCCGGCTCGCGCACCAGACGGACCACATAAGGTCCATCTTCCCGGGTCGCCAGATTTTCCAGCGTCGACTCCACTTCGGCCATGTCGCTGAATTCGTACATACGGGATGCGCGGCTACGCAGTTCACCAGGCGTCTGAGCGCCCCGCAGCAGCAGTGTGGTGATTATGGCCACCTCTGCGGCACTAAGTTTCAGATTGCCAAATTCAGAGTTGCAGAAACGCTGCTCATATTTCGTGACGCGATTGCCAAAGCCGCTCACCGTGCGCAGAAAATGTCGCTTAACCAGGTTATCCAGTTGCTCCTGCACGTCCGATTCCGACAGGTTCATCACCGGTTCACGATTTGTTTTTTGATTGCAGGCTGTTACGACTCCATTAACGGAGAGTGGGTACTGTTCCGGCGTGGTCACTTGTTTTTCTAATAAACAGCCAATCACTCGTGCTTCGGTGGCGGTTAATTCGTATTTCATCGTCTTCTCCATTAATCATGGCTGCATCTGAAACTTAGCGGCCGGGGGTCCATTCTGATGTGGTCAACGCCGTCAGCACGTGATCGCGCCACTGCCCGTCAATCAGCAGGTAGTCTTTGGCATACCCTTCTTTTTCAAAACCCAGTCGTGCCAGCAGGTCACCGCTGCGCTTATTATGTGGCATGTAGTTAGCCATAATGCGATGAATATGTTGCGTGCGCTGCATATAACGGATGGCCGAGGTTAAGGCTTCATACATTAGCCCCTGCCCCTGCCACTTCTGCGCAATGGAGTAGCCGAGATAACAGGCATGGAAGGATCCCCGCACCACGTTTGAGAAGTTCGCAACGCCGATAATTTCTTTTTCGTCCGGATCGAGCAGCGCAAAATAATAGGCGGTGCCCTGTTTATGAAACTCAGAGATCATGCTCAGACGCGCCTGCCAGCCGGACGGATAGCAGTGGCTTTCATCGCGAATAGGTTCCCAGGGTTTTAAGAAATGACGATTTTCTGCGTAATAATCTGCCAGACGCCAGGCATCACGCTCATGCACTAAACGCACGACCAGGCGGTCGGTGGTTAAGCGCACTTTTGGCACGTTACTGCGATAGCCAAACATTCTATACCTACTCCTTCCCGTAACGTCTTCAATACGCTATTCGCATTACTATACCTGTGCGAATGCACCCTGTGAAAAGAGCAAAATGCCATTTTTTGAATTATTCACACATTTTGATGAAAACTCTCTATCAAGACGGACTTTTGATAAAAAAATATTGTCCCGCGAAGGGTGGGAAAAGCGATGACGACACCGCAGAATAGGAGGTGCTTATCTTTTAAACTCTATCCAGAGTGACGAGTTTTTCCCTGGAGGGGAAATGTCGCAAGTCTCGCAGGCAAGGAACCTGGGTAAATACTTCCTTCTCATCGATAATATGCTGGTCGTGCTGGGTTTCTTCGTCGTTTTCCCGCTGATCTCAATTCGTTTCGTCGACCAAATGGGCTGGGCCGCCGTGATGGTCGGTATTGCACTAGGATTACGTCAATTTATCCAGCAGGGGTTGGGTATTTTCGGCGGCGCTATTGCGGACCGTTTTGGCGCAAAACCGATGATAGTCACCGGCATGCTGATGCGCGCTGCCGGGTTCGCCACCATGGGCATTGCCCATGAGCCGTGGCTGCTGTGGTTTTCCTGCTTTCTCTCCGGACTGGGCGGTACACTATTCGACCCACCCCGCTCGGCGCTGGTGGTTAAACTGATCCGCCCGGAAAAGCGCGGGCGCTTTTTCTCTATTCTGATGATGCAGGATAGCGCCGGGGCCGTGGTTGGCGCATTGCTTGGCAGTTGGTTATTGCAATACGATTTCCGTCTGGTCTGTGCCACCGGCGCAATTTTGTTCGTTCTGTGCGCGGCGTTTAACGCCTGGCTGCTCCCGGCATGGAAGCTGTCGACGGTGAAAATTCCAGTGCGCGAAGGGATGAGCCACGTGATGCATGACAAGCGCTTTGTCACCTATGTGCTGACGCTGGCAGGCTATTACATGCTGGCAGTACAGGTGATGCTGATGCTGCCAATCATGGTGAACGACATCGCAGGCTCTCCGGCCGCCGTGAAATGGATGTATGCCATCGAGGCGTGCCTCTCATTGACGCTGCTCTACCCGATTGCCCGCTGGAGTGAAAAACGTTTTCGCCTTGAACATCGTCTGATGGCCGGTCTGCTGGTGATGTCTCTGAGCATGATGCCCATCGGTCTGGTCGGGAATTTGCAGCAATTGTTCACCCTGATCTGCACATTCTATATTGGCTCGATCATCGCCGAACCCGCGCGTGAAACCCTGAGCGCCTCACTGGCGAACGCTCGGGCCAGAGGAAGCTATATGGGCTTCAGCCGACTGGGACTCGCTATCGGTGGCGCGATTGGTTATATCGGCGGCGGCTGGCTGTTTGACATGGGCAAGGCCCTGGCACAGCCTGAACTGCCCTGGATGATGCTCGGTATTATCGGCCTCATCACCTTCCTGGCACTGGGCTGGCAGTTCAGTCTCAAACGCCCAACGCGAGGCATGCTGGAGCCAGACGCCTGATAGCCGAGCCTACTTCCGGGCGCTTTTCAGTTTTTTCTGCTGGCGTCCGGGGCGCTGGTACTCGATGATGCTTTGTGTCACGATTACGCCACATGCATCATGTTGAGGAACCCCATGAAAAAGTTTTTTTTTGCCGCTGCACTGATTGTCAGCGGCCTGTTGGTTGGTTGTAATCAACTCACGCAATACACGGTTAGCGAGCAAGAAATTAATCAGGCCCTGGCAAAGCATAATAACTTTTCTAAAGATATCGGCTTGCCCGGCGTTGCTGAAGCACACATCGTACTAAATAATCTCGCCAGTCAGATTGGCCGTGAAGAACCCAATAAAGTGACGCTGACCGGTGACGCCAACCTGGACATGAATTCCCTGTTTGGCAGTCAAAAAGCGACCATGAAGCTGAAGTTAAAAGCCTTACCGGTATTCAACAAAGAGAAAGGCGCAATTTATCTGCAAGAGATGGAAGTCGTGGATGCGACCGTTACACCAGAAAAAATGCAGTCGGTACTGCAAACGCTGATGCCTTATTTAAACCAGTCGCTGCGTAACTATTTCAACCAGCAGCCAGCCTACATTCTGCAGGATGACAGCAGTCAGGGTGAAGCTCTGGCGAAAAAACTGGCGAAGGGAATTGAGGTGAAACCGGGGGAAATCATCATCCCGTTCACCGACTAATAAAACTGAGGGCGCCGATGCGCCCTTTTTTTTCGTGCAAACGAAAACGTTTCCGCTTATCCTTTGTTTCCGGCAAAAAAGACTATCCTCAGCCGGAGCATATTGATGACTGCACCATCCCAGGTTTTAAAGATCCGCCGCCCAGACGACTGGCATCTTCACTTTCGCGATGGCGACATGTTAAAAACTGTCGTGCCCTACACCAGTGAAATTTATGGTCGCGCCATTGTCATGCCGAACCTGGCACCGCCCGTCACCACGGTTGACGCGGCTATCGCTTATCGCCAGCGCATTCTTGACGCGGTACCTGCCGGACACGACTTCACACCATTAATGACCTGCTACTTAACGGATACGCTGGATCCCAACGAGCTGGAACGTGGATTTAACGAAGGCGTATTCACCGCAGCAAAACTCTATCCGGCCAATGCCACCACCAACTCGACGCATGGCGTAACCTCTATTGACGCCATCATGCCGGTGCTGGAGAGGATGGAAAAATTGGGTATGCCGCTGCTGGTGCACGGCGAAGTGACGCATGCAGATATCGATATTTTCGATCGCGAAGCGCGCTTTATTGAAACGGTGATGGAACCACTGCGCCAGCGTTTGACCTCGCTGAAAGTAGTGTTCGAGCATATCACTACCAAAGATGCTGCCGAATACGTGCGCGACGGTAACGAGCTTCTGGCAGCGACTATTACGCCACAGCACCTGATGTTTAACCGCAACCACATGCTGGTTGGCGGGATTCGTCCTCACCTGTACTGCCTGCCGATCCTCAAACGTAACGTCCACCAACAGGCGCTGCGTGAACTGGTTGCCAGCGGGTTTACGCGCGCCTTCCTCGGTACCGACTCAGCGCCGCACGCACGTCATCGCAAAGAGTCAAGCTGTGGCTGTGCGGGATGCTTTAATGCACCGACCGCACTAGGCAGCTATGCAACCGTGTTTGAAGAGATGAATGCGCTAAACCATTTCGAAGCCTTCTGCTCTCTCAACGGCCCACAGTTCTATGGTTTGCCGGTCAATGAGACCTTTATTGAGCTGGAACGCGTGGAGCACCTGGTTCCTGAGAGCATTGCACTGGAAGACGATACGCTGGTACCTTTCCTGGGTGGCGAAACGGTACTCTGGTCAGTAAAAAGCTAAAAAAAGTGTAGCCAACTGATGCGAATGACTGTATAAATAAACAGTATATTCCACAGGGGGCTACTATGCGTATTGAAGTCACTATTGCCAAAACTTCACCTTTACCTGCCGGTGCAATTGACGCACTGGCAGGTGAACTCTCCCGCCGTATTCAGCACCATTTTCCGGATAACGAAGGTAACGTTACCGTCCGTTATGCCGGCGCAAACAATCTGTCGGTTATTGGCGCGACCAAAGAGGACAAAGAACGCATCAGCGAGATCCTACAGGAAACCTGGGAAAGCGCGGATGACTGGTTCATCAACGAATAAATAATGATATGCAGTGATGTTTGTTTGCCGGGTCGCCCCGGCTTTTTTATACACGCAATCTTGTAATCAATCGCGCATTTCTTCTGACGAGCATTTAATTTAATATTAACCCACCGATTATCTTTTAACCAAAACAACAAAATAATTGTGCAACATACTAAAAAAAAATGAATAACATGTCGTTTTCTTAGTCAGATAACGCTGAAAACAAAAAATTTATGCCCTTCCCTCTTTAAATTTTCAATGAATACCCTTATTTATTGATATACTGAAGTTGCTTCAGAAAAAAACGCATTGAACCTCGAAAACCGTTGTCTAGTAACACGAATTAGGGGGCATGATGGAAAAGAATAATGAAGTCATTCAGACTCATCCGCTTGTAGGGTGGGACATCAGCACCGTTGATAGCTACGATGCGCTGATGCTGCGTTTGCACTACCAAACCCCGAACCGCCCTGACCCGGATGGGACTGAAGTTGGTCAAACGCTCTGGTTAACCACTGATGTTGCCAGGCAATTTATTTCGATATTAGAAGCAGGAATCGCCAAAATTGAATCTGGCGATTACCAGGTAAATGAGTATCAGCGACATTAAACCTGATACATCCAACCATCAAAAGGCACCTTAGCGGTGCCTTTCTTATTTCCAGGTTGAATATTCCAGGTCAGTTATTTACCCTTCTACTATCGCGATTGCAGAGAGAAGCGGATGAAATACGACTTAATCATTATTGGCAGCGGTTCGGTAGGCGCCGCAGCTGGATACTATGCCACTCGTGCCGGTCTGAAGGTTCTGATGATCGATGCGCATATGCCACCACATCAACAGGGCAGCCACCACGGTGATACTCGATTAATTCGTCATGCTTATGGCGAAGGCGAAAAATACGTTCCGCTGGTGCTACGTGCACAAATATTGTGGGATGAACTGTCCACCCATAATGAAGAACCGATTTTTGTTCGCTCCGGAGTTATCAACCTCGGTCCGGCAGAGTCAACCTTCTTAGCAACTGCAGCGCAAAGCGCAAAACAGTGGCAACTTAACGTTGAACAATTAGATGCAGCGGCCATCATGGCTCGCTGGCCGGAAATTCGCGTACCTGACAACTATATCGGTCTGTTTGAAGCGGAGTCCGGTTTTTTACGCAGTGAGTTAGCAATTAAAACCTGGATCCGTCTGGCGGAAGAAGCAGGCTGTGCGCAACTGTTTAAATGCCCGGTCAGCGCAATTCATCACGGTGATGATGGCATCACGGTAGAAACGGCTGACGGTGACTACCACGCGAAGAAAGCAGTGATCAGCGCCGGTACCTGGGTGCAGGCTTTAGTCCCTGAACTACCGATACAACCTGTGCGCAAAGTGTTCGCCTGGTATCAGGCCGATGGGCGCTACAGCGTTAAGAATAACTTCCCGGCCTTCACCGGCGAACTGCCAAATGGCGATCAATACTACGGTTTCCCGGCTGAAAACGACGAGCTGAAAATAGGTAAGCACAATGGCGGACAGGTAATTCACTCTGCAGAAGAGCGTAAGCCATTTGCCGCTGTAGCCAGCGACGGTTCTGAAGCCTTCCCATTCCTGCGCACAATTCTGCCTGGCGTTGGTTGTTGCCTGCACGGCGCATCCTGCACTTACGATAATTCACCGGATGAGGACTTTATAATTGATACTCTGCCGGAACATGACAATACGCTGATCATTACCGGGCTGAGCGGACATGGCTTTAAGTTTGCTTCTGTACTGGGAGAGATTGCGGCAGACTTCGCTCAGGACAAACCGTCTGACTTTGACCTGACCCCCTTCAGGTTAAGCCGTTTTAAGTGATAATAAATGAATGGCCTCGTTGGTGAGGCCATTTTTAATGACAGGAATAACGTCAATGCGTCGTATCTTTCACTATCTGGTTAATAATATTCGCGAGCACCTTATGCTCTACATTATTTTATGGTCGCTGCTGGCCATTATGGATGTAATATATATTATGTTTTTCTAATTCCTGTGCGTTGACAATAATTGACAAAAATTGAGATTAGATTAATTTTCATTGCAATAAACTGAACAATAACAAAAACCATAACACCCCATAAACTAAACCCCGCCACATATTTTCGCACTAATCCCTTGATGGTTACCTCAACAATCAGTCAATTTTATTGAACAAAAAATAAATATCATCACCATTGTTATTTATTAGTTGCATTAATGTCTTTTACACGCCATTTTCATTCACTTCTGAAATATCAATCGGTATGCTTATGCAATTCAATAATACTCCACAGCGCTATGGCGTAGTGTCAGCCACATTACATTGGCTGGTTGCGATTGCTGTATATGGCATGTTTGCATTGGGGTTATGGATGGTCACGCTCAGCTATTACGACGGCTGGTATCACCAGGCCCCCGAACTGCATAAAAGCATCGGCATCCTACTCATGATGGGACTGGTTATCCGCGTTGTCTGGCGGTTGTTCTCCCCTCCGCCTGCTGCGTTGGCAAGCTACTCCCGTTTAACCCGCATCGCAGCGGCAATGGGTCACCTCGCACTTTATTTGCTGCTCTTTTCAATTGTCATCAGCGGATATCTAATTTCCACCGCAGATGGCAAAGCGATAAGCGTCTTTGGCTGGTTCGACATTCCTGCCACCCTGGCCAATGCGGGTACCCAGGCCGACCTCGCCGGTAGCTTGCACCTGTGGCTTGCGTGGACCGTGGTGATTTTATCCCTATTGCACGGACTGATGGCCCTGAAACATCACTTTATCGATAACGACGATACCCTCAATCGCATGTTGGGAAAATCGTCATCTGACTATGGAGCTTAAAATGAAAAAAAACCTGCTGGGACTTACACTCGCCTCTCTGTTATTCACCACCGGGTCGGCCGTGGCGGCAGATTACAAAATTGACAAAGAAGGACAGCATGCCTTTGTTAATTTCCGTATTCAGCATCTGGGTTACAGCTGGCTGTACGGCACTTTCAAAGATTTCGACGGTACGTTTACCTTTGATGAGAAAAATCCCGCAGCCGATAAGGTTAACGTAACCATCAACACCAACAGCGTTGACACTAATCACGCCGAACGTGACAAGCATCTGCGCAGCGCAGATTTCCTTAACGTGGCGAAGTTCCCGCAGGCGACCTTCAGCTCCACCAGCGTGAAGAAAGAAGGTAATGACCTGGATATCACCGGTAATTTGACCCTGAACGGCGTTACCAAACCGGTTACGCTGGACGCGAAGCTCATCGGTCAGGGCGGCGATCCCTGGGGCGGTACGCGTGCTGGTTTTGAAGCGCAAGGTAAGATTAAGCTGAAGGATTTCAACATCACCACCGATCTCGGCCCAGCATCACAGGAAGTCGATTTGATCATCTCAGTGGAAGGTGTTCAGCAGAAGTAACGCAAGAATTGCCGGATGAGGTTCTGCCCCTCATCCGGCATCATGTTATTGCGCAGGGTCTGGAATACCCAGTTTGGTATTCAGGTGACCGCGTGATTTATTAAAGATTTTGTTGCCATTTTCACGCCCCGCACGGCGACGCCGTTGTTCCTCTTCCGGCAACTCACTCTCTTCGCTACACAGCTCGCTACAGCAGCCTTTATATTTCTGCGCACAAGCCGGGCACTGAATAAACAACAGATGGCAGCCATCATTTTTGCAATTAGTATGGCTATCGCACGCCGTGCCGCACTGATGGCAATGTGCGATAACATCTTCAGAGATCCTTTCGCCCATACGCTCATCAAAGACAAAGTTTTTACCGACAAAACGTACCGGAAGCCCCTGTTCACGCGCCTTGCGGGCATACTCAATAATACCGCCCTCAATGTGCCAGACTTTGCTAAATCCATTGTGTTTCATCCAGGCGCTGGCTTTCTCACAGCGGATCCCACCCGTGCAGTACATCACGATTTTTTTATCTTTATGCGCCTGCATCATTTCAACAGCTTTCGGCAACTGGTCGCGGAACGTGTCTGCCGGTATCTCCAGCGCATTCTCGAAATGACCCACCTCATATTCATAGTGGTTGCGCATATCAATGAATACCGCTTCAGGATCGTCCAGCATGGCGTTTACTTCTGCAGCCTTGAGATAATCCCCCACGTTGCTGGCGTCAAAGTCTGGATCGTCAATACCATCCGCCACGATACGTTCGCGGACTTTCATACGCAGTACCCAGAACGATTTACCGTCATCATCCAGCGCAATATTCAGACGTAAATCCTTCAATGCAGCATCAAACGCATAGAGCTGCTGGCGAAATGCCTCGACGTTGCTTTGCGGTACGCTGATTTGCGCGTTAATTCCTTCATGGGCAAGATATACTCGCCCGAAGACGTTCAATGCGGTGAACATCTGGTACAGCGCATCACGCGTGTGCTGAGGATTGGCAATGGTGAAATATTTATAGAATGAGATCGTCGTGCGCGGCTCGGTCTCGGCCAGCATTTTGGCTTTGAGGGCGTCGTTCGAAATGCGGTTGTGTAACACTGGCATGGTGTACGTATCCTGCAAATAAGGAATAAATGAAAATCGGCGGCATAATAAAGCAAACATCGCCAATTTACATCCACACATTTTACGCTACATTTCATACTTCACGATAAAATCGCAACAACAATTGCGGAATTAATCACCGTTCTCCCGTCACAAATTTTTGATACGCGCGAAAAAATGCGACAATACAGGGAATTGGTCGTTTGAAGACAGGATAGACATGACGAATTTACCCAAGTTTTCGGCTGCGTTACTGCATCCACGTTATTGGTTAACCTGGCTGGGTATTGGCATCCTTTGGTTAATCGTGCAGTTACCCTACCCCATCCTCTTTAAGTTGGGCTGTGCGTTAGGTCGACTGGCGCTACGTTTGATGAAACGTCGGGCAAAAATTGTTTCCCGAAATCTGGAACTGTGCTTCCCGCAGATGAGTGAGCAGGAACGCCAGCAGATGGTCGTCAAGAACTTCGAATCCGTAGGCATGGGCGTAATGGAAACCGGGATGGCCTGGTTTTGGTCCGATAAGCGTATTTCGCGCTGGACGGAAGTGATCGGAATGGAACATATCCGTGACGTCCAGGCGCAAAAACGCGGGATTCTGTTAGTGGGTCTGCACTTTCTGACTCTGGAACTGGGTGCGCGCCAGTTTGGCTTGCAGGAGCCGGGTATTGGTGTGTATCGCCCTAACGACAATCCGCTGCTGGACTGGCTACAAACCTGGGGCCGCATGCGCTCGAATAAATCAATGCTCGATCGTAAAGACCTGAAAGGGATGATTAAAGCCTTGAAAAAGGGCGAAGTGGTCTGGTACGCGCCGGATCATGATTACGGCCCTCGCGCCAGCGTGTTTGTACCACTTTTTGCCGTTGAACAAGCCGCAACAACCTCAGGAACCTGGATGCTTTCGCGCATGTCCAATGCCTGCCTGGTACCGTTTGTTCCCCGCCGCAAACCTGACGGTAAAGGGTATCAATTGATTATGTTACCTCCAGAATGCTCTCCACCGTTGGAAGACGCAGAGACTACAGCTGCGTGGATGAACAAAATTGTTGAGCAATGCATAATGATGGCGCCAGAGCAGTATATGTGGCTGCATCGTCGCTTCAAGACGCGTCCTGAAGGCTCCCCTTCTCTGTACTGACGCAGTGTTGCAGTCCAGTGGGCTGCAACACCCTCCCAACCCGTTTTAGGTTTAACTGCTATCCGCATTGCAGCAACTATCAACCAGGCGCATAATTAGCCTGCTTACTTATATTCAATCGATAGCGCAAACAGCGCATCACACTGCGGATCGCTATGTCACCCTCAGATGCCCCCATAAACTGGAAACGCAACCTCACCGTTGCCTGGTTAGGTTGTTTTCTAACCGGAGCAGCATTTAGCCTGGTCATGCCCTTTTTGCCTCTTTACGTCGAGAGTCTCGGCGTCACGGGTCATAGCGCCCTGAATATGTGGTCGGGCCTGGTCTTCAGCATCACTTTTCTCTTTTCAGCCATTGCCTCTCCTTTCTGGGGTGGCCTTGCCGATCGCAAAGGACGAAAAATCATGCTGCTGCGTTCCGCGTTGGGCATGGCAATTGTGATGCTGCTGATGGGACTGGCGCAAAATATCTGGCAGTTCTTAATCCTGCGCGCCTTGTTAGGGCTGCTTGGTGGATTCATCCCCAATGCGAATGCACTGATCGCCACCCAGGTTCCACGCAATAAAAGCGGCTGGGCTCTGGGAACGCTTTCAACCGGTGGCGTTAGTGGCGCACTGCTCGGGCCGCTAGCTGGCGGCCTCCTCGCGGATCAGTACGGACTACGCCCTGTATTTTTCATCACCGCCAGCGTGCTGCTGGTCTGCTTCATCCTGACGCTATTTTTTATCCGCGAACATTTCCAGCCGGTGAGCAAGAAGGAAATGCTGCACATTCGTGAAGTCGTGGCCTCTTTAAAGAACCCCAAACTGGTGCTGAGCCTGTTTATCACCACTTTGATCATTCAGGTAGCCACCGGTTCTATCGCGCCAATACTGACACTGTACGTTCGAGAGTTGGCTGGCAACGTCAGCAATATTGCGTTTATCAGTGGGATGATAGCCTCTGTCCCCGGCGTTGCGGCATTAATCAGCGCCCCGAAACTTGGCAAATTAGGCGATCGAATTGGCCCGGAGAAGATCCTGATCGTCGCGTTGATCGTTTCTGTGTTACTGCTTATTCCAATGTCATTTGTCCATACGCCCTGGCAGCTTGGTGTTCTGCGCTTTTTATTGGGTGCGGCCGACGGCGCTCTGCTCCCGGCGGTACAAACGCTGCTGGTTTACAACTCGACCAATCAAATAGCTGGACGTATTTTCAGTTATAACCAATCATTTCGCGATATCGGTAACGTAACAGGACCTCTAATGGGGGCAGCGATATCCGCAAACTACGGTTTTCGAGCCGTTTTCTGTGTGACCGCGGGCGTCGTACTATTTAACGCCCTGTACTCGTGGAATAGCCTGCGCCGTCGTCGGAGTACAGAGGTCGTGGGATGATTTGTGTATTTGTATTCGCCGGTTCGGAATAATAAATTTATCTTACACGGCGTATATTTCAACCTTAATGATAATAGTAACACACCTTATTTCTGCCAGAATTTTTGGCTTCATACAAAGCGGCATCGGCGTATGAAACAACTTTATCCGCTGATTCATCATCAATTTTGCTGCAATATACACCGATACTTATCGTCATTTTTTCTTTTAACTCATATGAATTTGGTATTGTCGTACCGTTCTCTACATTTCGCCTAATTCGCTCTGCAACAACAATTGCCTCATCTTTATCGTTACACTTAAGAAGGATCGCAAATTCTTCGCCGCCTACTCTGGCAAAAATATCCGTATCTCTGATTGATTTATTGATAATATCGACAATGCTGATTATTACTCTGTCACCTTCCTGATGACCGTAGGTATCGTTAATCCGTTTGAATTTATCAATATCCAGAACCATTACACACACTGCGCCTTTTGCTAATGATGATTTTAATGACTTATAGAATAGTTTACGATTATATATTTTAGTCATTGCGTCTTTGATAGCTGAATCCGTTTCTTTTTTTAAGATGATGAAGGTGTTGTACATCAGTATTGAGATTATACACAGGGCACTTATCACCTCAATCCCCCGGCTAACATACCAAATATACATGCTATATTCATCCAGGCTCAGAAGTAGTACATTGGTCAATATTGCTGAGCAACACAATAGCCCTATACTTTTCCACAAGATGTTATGCGTTCTGGTTTTAATGATTAAATACAACAGGACCAGTCCCCAGGATACAATTAGCGAATAAATGTACCCAATATGCCAGTGCACAGTGACATTATCAGGCTTCACGCTTGTGATCTCGAGTGTAAAATTAGGGTTATAACTGGCCAGAGCGTGCGCCACCACCGCGATAACAAGCATGATTAAAAAAGACAGAACGATATAGCAAGGTTCTCTTTCTTTGGTTTCAATAACTGTCGAGGATACTTTATAAGATTTTAATGAAACAAATAGTAGAGCTATGAAACTAATCTGCCGAAAGTAATAGAATATGGCTATATCGTTAGTTCTTTTTTCGATTGAGGCATAATCATTAATCAAGTCCTGAACGATGTAGATAGTCTCGATGAAAAATATGTTATTCCCAAGAAACGCCATACCTAATATCATAAGGCAGGTGAGATCTTTTCTACAAAGATACTGGAATAACATAAACAGGAAGATTATCCCATATAAAAAGAACAACCCTACAATTATAATCAGATATACTGTTTGCGGGACACTTTGTATCGTTAATTTAAATTGTGTAAGACACACTCCACCAAGAACATAGCTAGCCAAACAGATTATATAGAAAGCCATTAACCTTCTATTATTTGAATTGTCGTTATCCATAACAACCTTCAGGGCTTTCTTAATTTTGCATTTTATATAATAAAGCATAAGATTTTGCAAACTATTATATCTGCACAGATTCAATGACACTAATTCATTTCTTATTTAATGGTTTCTTATAGATTTATAACCTTTGTCATTAATAATATTTTATTATGTATACTATTTAAGTATCACTCACACCATTCACACCCCCCATACACAAAAGATACTTTGTCACTACCAGAGACACCACTAAGTTTAGCCACTTTCATTGATTGCCCCTGCGACACTTCCGTATTGGGCATTAATTTTCTTCTTTATTTTTATTAAGTTATGAAATATTGCGTCATAAGCGATCGGATCCCCCCGCTAAAACACATAAAAAAGAACGTTTAACCCTGAAGATTTCCTTATATAACGTCATTTTTTAATTTTTCGATTTTCATTACTACATTGCAAACCACATACATTACTCTTTTTTCTTGAATTTTTTTCCTGATATTACGTCGGCTTCAGTATCTGCCAATGTAAATTTTTTCATAAACAACCGGAGTTACTTTCACTTGGTCTCGTAGGCATTGCAGGCAGTAATCATCTGATTGAGAGAGCCATGCAGCTAACGGGTTTGACGCTCTGCGGATCGCCGTCTATAGATTGAATCATCCCCTTTATTGTTCGCTTTAGGAGAAGAAATATGGCAAAGAATGACATGAATTTTTATGCCACGTTGGAAGAGGCTATTGATGCAGCTCGTGAAGTGTTTCTGGCTGATAACCCTGACCTTGAGTCAGACGACGCCAGCGTTCAACAGCTAAGCGTCCAAAAATACGTGCTACAGGATGGCGACATTATGTGGCAGGCGGAATTCTTTGCTGACGAGGATGATGTAGATGGTGAATGTCTTCCAATCCTGAGCGGAGAAGCGGCCCAGAGCGTTTTTGATGGCGACTATGATGAAATTGAAATCCGCCAGGAGTGGCAGGAAGAAAATACGCTTCACGAATGGGATGAAGGTGAATTCCAGCTGGAACCTCCCCTTGATACTGAAGAGGGGCAGACCGCAGCCGATGAATGGGATGAGCGATAATTACTCGTAAGGTCCATGATGTATGTCGAGCGGCAGCAGCAACGTATCAAACACCAGCGAAAATGGCAGATCGAGGATAGTGACGTAGCGCCATGCGGAGTCCCTAACATCCCATTGCACGCCAGGATAGTATTGGTTTCCGTGTCCTTGCCCTGGGATGGTACGACTAATAATGCTGCCGCATCCGCTCAGGAAGAAGATCATTATTCCTACAGCCAAAATTCGCACCGGCTACCTCACGACTCATTCTATTCAATATAAAAAAATACCGGCACCAGGCCGGTATTTTCACGTTACAGAACGCTTATTTTTTCCTGAGCGCCAGCGGGTTCAGTGTCAGTCCCTGATAGTAGTTCACCCACGAAGAATACTTATCAGGTGAATTCCAGACACGGTAATGTAAACGCGCCATGGTCACCGGATCGCTCAACAACACCAGGCGGCGATCGCGATTCAGTTTCTCCGGCGTTTCGTTCAGTGCCTGTTCCACATGACGATCGCGTGCAATCTCCAGCACGTTGCTGGCGCGGTGGCGTGCAGTCGCCATGGCCGTGGCCAGTGCGTTAAACGACGGATTAAACACCGCATGCATAAAGCCATCGTCCAGCGTGCGTTTACGGTTCATCACCAGATAGGTATCGGTATCCACCAGCACCTGCGGCGGAGAATACTCTTCCGGGATCAGGAACAGCTTCCAGCGCTTGGTACGTAACCCCACCGTGGAACGGCTGGAAATCACAGAAACAAACGGCGACAGGATCAGCGAGAAGACTATCGGTGCCAGCCAGAACAGGAAACGCAGATCGAGCCAGGCCATACCCACAGCCCACACCAGCCCCAACAGTAACTGGGAACCGTGACGCATAAACGCTTCACCCCACGGGGTCGAATCGTCATCACGCTGCGGCGAATTCCAGACAACTTCCCAACCGAGGAAGGCACTCACGACGAAGACGGTGTGGAACAGCATACGCACCGGCGCCAGCAGCACGGAGAACAGAACTTCCAACAGTAGCGACAGCGTGACGCGGATAAACCCGCCGTACTCTTTCGTCCCTTTACACCAGATGAGCAAAATACTCAGCAGCTTCGGCAGGAACAGCAGCACCATCGTTGAAGCAAACAGCGCGATCGCCAGTTCAGGACGCCACTGCGGCCAAACCGGGAACAGCTGGCGCGGTTGCAGGAAGTACTGCGGCTCCGTCAACGCATGCACCACCTGCAATGCGGTAGAGAGCGCGAGGAACATAAACCAAAGCGGCGCAGACAGATAGGACATTACACCGGTCAGGAATACCGCACGGTGAACCGGGTGCATCCCTTTCACAAGGAACAAACGGAAGTTCATCAGGTTGCCGTGGCACCAGCGGCGGTCACGCTTGAGTTCATCCAGCAGGTTCGGCGGCAGTTCTTCATAAGAGCCCGGCAGATCGTAAGCAATCCACACACCCCAGCCAGCACGACGCATCAATGCCGCTTCCACGAAGTCATGGGAGAGGATTGATCCCGCAAACGAGCCTTCGCCCGGTAACGGCGCGAGCGCACAGTGCTCGATAAACGGCTTCACACGGATAATGGCGTTGTGACCCCAGTAGTGTGACTCCCCTAACTGCCAGAAGTGAAGCCCGGCGGTAAACAGCGGTCCATAAACACGGGTCGCAAACTGCTGGCAGCGCGCATACAGCGTATCCATACCGGAAGCCTTCGGTGAAGACTGGATAATCCCGGCATTCGGATTCGCTTCCATCAGACGCACCAGGCCGCTCAGACAGTCACCGCTCATCACTGAGTCAGCGTCCAGCACCACCATGTAGCTGTACTGATTTCCCCAGCGACGACAGAAGTCATCAATGTTGCCGCTTTTACGCTTCACGCGACGACGACGACGGCGGTAGAAAATCTGCCCTTCGCCCTGCACCTCAGCAATCAGCTCCATCCACGCTTTTTGTTCTGCTACGCAGATATCAGGGTTGTAGCTGTCACTCAGGATATAAACATCGAAATGTTCGGCGTTGCCCGTTGCTTTGACCGATTCCCACGTAGCGCGCAGTCCCGCAAATACGCGGTCAACGTCTTCGTTACAGATAGGCATAATCAGCGCAGTACGGTGTTCAGGATTCAGCGGTTCATCCCCAACCGTTGAGGCCGAGATACTGTACTTATCTCGCCCAATCAGCAGTTGCAGGAAGCCCATCAGCGCGGTCCAGAATCCCGCAGACACCCAACAGAAAAGCACAGCAAACAAAATAAGAATGCCGGTCTGGAGCATGTAGGGCAGCAATTGCATAAAGGAGACCCATAAATCCTGCCCCATCATGTCTATCGGATTAATGAATGCCCAACCCTGATACGGGAGGATCGTCTTCATATACCAGGTTGCTACGACCGTTTGCGCCAGCGTTAGAATCAACAGCGTATAGCGGCGGATGGTGCCTACAGTACGCCATTTTTGCTCGCTTTCTTGTTCTTCTTTCGTCAAACGCGAAAGATAACGAGGCGTCACATCGCGCCCACGCAAGCGATCCCAAAAACGGCCAACCGGGTTGGTACGCCAGGGATCGGGGAACATAGAGGTACGCGTTGCTTTTGGCATCGCCTGCAGCTGATCGCGGCCCTCATCGTCCTTAACCAACTGCTCTTTAGCCAAAGAATCCGGCCATGCTTGCTCAAGGCGAGCTTTCACAGACCCCTGCGGTGAATCATCTTCGCGCGAGTAAGTACGATGCTCGGCATCCAGCGCCTGATGAACGGCGCGGATGTCAGTTTTCGGCAGTGCCGCTTTCTCGATATCCGAAAGCGGCATTGCGTCAATATACTCAGTTGTCTTATTCATTGGCAGGTAACTGGTAGCTCCAGGTTTCACTCAGCGTCTGATCGGCATTGACCAAGGCAGCACGCATTTCAGTGGTTTTCTTCACGTCTTTCACTTTCACGCGCAGCATCAAACGCCAACCTTTAGATACCGGGTTATAGCGCACAGTGCTTTCAACGATTTCGCCGTTGTCGCCAATACTGGTTTGTGCGGTAACCGGGGTATCCTGCGGCAGCTTTTTCATATCTGTGCCGGTAAAGTCCACCACAAACGCGATGGTACCGTCAGGCTGACGAATCAGGTTGGACTGTTTTACATCACCGGTAGAACGACGAGTCTGCTGTACCCAGGCGCTTTCCGGCGCATGAAGTTTGTCTTCATCACGCGTGAACGTCAGAGTGTACTTGAAGTTCATCTCTTTGCCCGCTTCAGGCAGTTGATCCGGCGTCCAGTACGCAACGATGTTATCGTTCGTTTCATCGTTAGTTGGGATTTCAACTAACTCAATCTTACCTTTACCCCAGTCACCTTTTGGCGTGATCCAGGCGCTTGGGCGCAGATCGTAACGATCGTCGATATCTTCAAAACGTGAGAACTGACGGCCACGCTGCAACAGTCCGAATCCTTGCGGGTTTTCCATAGCGAAGCTGCTCACCGCGAGATGTTTCGGGTTATTCAGCGGACGCCAAATCCACTCCCCGTTGCCGGCATGGATAGACAAACCGTTAGAATCATGCAGTTCCGGACGATAGTTTGTCGCCGGAGACGGCTGGTTCGGTCCAAACAGGAACATACTGGTTAACGGTGCCACGCCCAGTTTGCCCACTTTGTCGCGTAGGTAAACTTTGGACTGAACATCAACGACAGTGTCACGACCTGGAATAATGACAAAACGATACGCTCCGGTTGCACGCGGAGAATCCAACAAAGCATAAATGGTTAAACGTTTATCAGTCGGTTTCGGACGCTCGATCCAAAACTCACGGAAGCGGGGAAATTCTTCACCAGAAGGCAGAGCGGTATCAATCGCGAGGCCACGCGCTGACAGGCCGTAGACCTGACCTGCGCCCAGAACGCGAAAATAGCTGGCACCGAGCATGCTGACGATTTCATCGTTTTTATCTTTGCTGTTGATCGGATACAGCACTTTGAACCCGGCGAAGCCGAGATCTTTTACCGTGTCTTTATCATGCTGAACATCGCCAAAATTAAAATAATCCGGGCTGTATTTGATTCTTTTCACCGCCGTGGCGGTAACTTCGTTGATTTTGACCGGCGTGTCGAAGTACATACCCTGGTGGTAGAACTCGAGCTTAAATGGGGTCTTGAGATTGCTCCAGTACGCTTTATCGCGATTGAACTGGATCTGTTGATAATCCGCATATTTCATGTCGCGGAAAACGGAGGGCAAGTTACTTTTTGGCGCCTCATAGCCTTTCCCGGCTAAGGATTGAGCTTGTTTTGCAACATCATCAATACTGAACGCCCAGCTCGATGATGTGTACAGCGTTAACATGACTGCTGCACCCAACCAACGCATTTTCATCATTTGTAGTTTATGTTTCATAATTAGTAAGCACTTCCCCCTTTGTGTGCTTATATTGATCCGATCCATTTTAATGGATAATCGGGTACTCCGACAACTGAATCCCTGTATTGTTCGCGCGCTGGCTCATGGTTTAAGCAGGTTCATCTGCCTGTTTTCACTTTGCGTGCTTATCCTGGAGACAGGTTGTTGGACTTCGTGTAGGGTTGCCCTCGAATGTAACCATTATTCGTCTTAGGGATAAGACGAAAAGTCTGAGAATACGTAACTGTCTATGAGCTCTGTATCACCACCACGTGAATATTTTCTTGACTCCATCCGTGCCTGGCTAATGTTGTTAGGGATCCCATTCCATATTTCATTGATCTACTCCACCCACACCTGGCACGTGAACAGCGCAGAACCTTCGTGGTGGTTAACCCTTTTTAACGACTTTATCCATGCATTTCGCATGCAGGTCTTCTTTGTCATTTCAGGTTATTTTTCCTACATGCTTTTTTTGCGCTATCCGTTAAAGCGCTGGTGGAAAGTGCGTGTAGAACGCGTGGGGATCCCTATGCTGACCGCGATTCCGCTGCTTACGCTGCCGCAATTTATCATGCTGCAATACGTGAAAGGGAAAGCAGACAGCTGGCATACCCTCAGCGGCTACGACAAATACAATGCGCTGGCCTGGGAGCTGATTTCCCATCTGTGGTTTTTACTGGTTCTGGTGGTGTTAACGACCCTGAGTATGTGGGTGTTTACCCAAATGAAAAACAGACTATCGCGTGGAAACGGTACCCCTGCATCGGGGGTGTCGATGACCAAATTAACGTTGATTTTTATATTGTTGGGTGTCGGCTATGCCGTCGTCAGAAGAACGATTTTCATCCTCTACCCTTCGATTCTCAGCGACGGCATGTTTAATTTTATCGTTATGCAAACGCTGTTCTATGTGCCTTTCTTTATGCTCGGCGCGCTGGCGTTTATCAATCCTAATCTGAAAGCACTGTTTACCACGCCATCGCGCGGCTGCACGCTAGGCGCCGCATTCGCATTTGTCGCATACCTGCTCAATCAACGTTACGGCAACGGCGATGCCTGGATGTATGAAACCGAATATGTCATTACCATGGTCATGGGGCTCTGGATGGTAAACGTCGTCTTTTCGCTTGGCCACCGTTTACTGAATTTCCAGTCGGCTCGCGTGACCTATTTTGTCAACGCGTCGCTGTTCATCTATTTGGTGCACCACCCGTTAACGCTGTTTTTTGGCGCGTATATCACACCGCACATCAAGTCGAATCTGCTGGGTTTTCTCTGCGGCCTTCTTTTTGTGGTTGGAATTGCGGTCATACTGTACGAAATCCATTTACGGATCCCGGTGCTGAAGTTTCTCTTTTCGGGTAAACCGCCGATTAAGCAGGATAAAAACAAGGCGGTTGCCGGTTAGTTTTCTTGCATTGAATGGTTCAGAGCAGCCATTCAATGGGCAACACGGATGCAAGCCTCACCAGAACCCGCTTCCAGAATCCTGTAGCGGGTTCTTTTTTCAGTACCTGTTCGCTGCCAGAAAGCCGATCAACCCAGTTAATTCTGCCCCAACGGTCAAGACGTAGTTGCCAGGCCATATCACGCTGACTTTGCATAAAACGTTTATGAATCAACTCAGCCAGTACTTCACTCTCAATCACAAACCCCATTTCCGTATTGAGCAGCGTTGAACGGGGATCAAAATTAAGCGAGCCGATAAACACTTTACGACCGTCAATACTGAAGGTTTTCGCATGCAGGCTGGAGCCTGAATTACCGGTTAATCCCCGGTCGTGTACTGCTGAAACGCGATCGCGGGTCGGTTTGAGCTCGTATAACTCCACGCCGTAGCGCAGGAGTTTTTTTCGCCAACGCGCATAGCCCGCGTGAACGACTGCAACATCATTCGCCGCCAGAGAATTAGTTAAAATTGCGATCTTAACGCCTTTTCTCACCAGTCTCAGGAGCTGCGCCACACCGGCGCGAGTGGGTACAAAGTAGGCGGAAATAATATCAATACGCTCGGTGGGAGATCCCATCACGTCAAACAAACGCTGCGGTAATAGTGAGTGGCGCGGCGCTTTCCCCTCTCCTTTTGCAGGATCATCACTCAGTAAGCGCGTTTTCGCCCAAATTAGCGGCAGCGACCTCTGATCGAGATGGGTCACAAACTGGCTGGTTTCCAGCTTATGTAGATAGCGACGCGTGATGTCATCATTATACCAGGATTCAGGAAGTTCGATTTTTTGCGTAGAAGCAGGTTCTGCCACCTCAAGTACGTTTTGCAATGTTGAAACCGAGCGGCAGTGCCAGTAACGCTCAAAGTCGTCTGCAACATCCTGGACAACCGGCCCAATAGCCATAACGTCCAGATCGGAAAACAGTGGTTGTTCGCCTGCGCCAAAATAGGCATCGCCTATATTTCGCCCCCCCACAAGAGTTACGACGCCGTCAGCGGTATAACTTTTGTTGTGCATACGCCGATTCAACCGGGCAAAATCGGTTAAATAGCCCAGGGCACGCAGGATGCGAAAGGAAAAGGGATTAAACAGGCGAACTTCAATATTAGGGTGATTGTCCAGCAAACGCAGCGTGTCATCCAGACCTGGCGTGTTGTTATCATCCAGCAACAAACGCACCCGGACGCCCCGCTTCGCTGCGGTCAGCAAAACGGAAAATAACAATAGCCCGGACATGTCGCTTTCCCAGATGTAATACTGAACATCCAGGGTTCGTTCCGCCATTTCCGTCAACCGATAGCGAGCAGCAAACGCATCCAGGCTGTCATCCAACGTCAGAATGCCGCATTCTCCCGGGTGGTTTACGCATAGCGGCGTGATGGCACGCTCAAGTCGCGTCATATCAGTCCGTGCGTTCATCGCCTTGTTGGGTAAGTAATCTCTTGTATAGTCGAGCGTTTTCTTCATCAAAGCACACGAAGTATATTTGTTCGGGAAGCGTACGCCGGGTGATAAATTTCAACACCGTTTTCACCGCGATCTCTGCTGCTGCAGCGCGTGGGTAACCATAAGCACCGGTGCTTATCGCTGGAAAAGCAATGGATTGATAACCATTGGCTAAGGCCAGTTGCAATGTATTTAGATAGGCCTCTTCAAGTCGTTCAGCCTCGTGGTGATCACCGCCTTGCCAGACGGGCCCTACGGTGTGAATAACTGCTTTTGCCGGAAGCGCGCCAGCCAGCGTGATAACAGCATGCCCGGTCGGGCATTCTCCCTGTTGTTGTATAACCTGTTTGCAGGCCTCCAACAACGCAGGCCCGGCAGCACGATGAATCGCGCCATCGACTCCACCTCCTCCCAGTAACGAGGAGTTGGCCGCATTGACGATCACATCTACCGCGATCGTCGTAATGTCGCCCTGTAACACATGAACACGCGATTGCATAAGTTCCCCCTGACAAAACACTCTCCGTTAAGTGTACAGCAGGGTTTTCCTTGAAATCTCATTTTTTAGCCATAAGCGTGCATACCTACGCCAGAATGATTCATTTATATTCAATATTCAGAATAGCCATGCTTTTCTGTTCATTGAGGTAATGCATTTTCACCGTGGCAATTTGTTGCACACTCTGAGGCGCTGTCGTGACCTGTTGCAGGTCGTAGAGACTATTACTCATCGTGCCATCACGCATACATGACAATTCAATCTGTTGTTGTCGAGTGTTAACGTCGCAAGGTGCTTCAACTATTGCACCACGAAAATGAATAACCCCGCCGGGTAAGATTTGCGTCGCCATTGCGGGGAGGGTTAAAAGAGAAAAAGCCCACAAACCGGTATTTAAAATACGCTTTAAGAATGTACACATAAGGGTTCCTCAATGATTAATCATCCTTGAGGGATCACAATGATCCTTCACCGCTGCGAGTTACGATCAAATAAAACGTTTGTTCGTTTCTATATTCATAGAACAGCACCGCACTCCCAGCCACACCCTTAATGCAAATCCGGCAAAAAATTATGGGTGACTGTTTGAGTCAGGCCATTGTTGCGACAGATGCAGAGACTGCCCGTCAGAAACGGTAACGATAATTTTAACCGAATCCTCCGGTGAAATATTAAAGCTCATTTTTGTTAATTCAATTGGCCGATTAGCAGGGACCGAAAGGCTTGTTTTCTGCTGTGACTGACTTTGTCCGCCCTTTCCTTTACGTACGGCAAGAACTTGCACTTCACATACGCACGGTTGAGCTAATGTCACCTGAGGAATAATGGTGTACATGTCACCTTGCTGAGTTGTATTGAATGTTATTTGATTTGCCAACGCGGCAATGAGTAATAGCGTGTGCATAATATTCTCCCGAAAAAAAACAGGGCTTTCGCCCTGTTTATTATCAGTCAGAAAACTGAATTAGTGCTGGTTAGCTGTAGCATTGTTGCCATAACCAACCTGCTGAATCAGCACATTGGAGTCAGACGCTGTCTGATTAACCACAGCACCGTTACGACCACCGAACTGAGTTACGCTGATATCAGCATTTTTTGCATTCCACTGATCGATAGTAGCACTGTTCTGGAAGCCGGTCTGTTTCAGGCTAATGGTACTATCATCAGCACCTTGGCCGACGGTCGCACCGTTACCATGTCCGTGTTGTGTGATAGTCACGTCTGATTTACGTGCATCACTTTGCAGCGCATTCGCAACGTTACTAGAGCCAAATTGGTAAATACTCATTGAAGAGTCTGGGCCATAGTTGCTACCGCCACCATGATGATTACCGCCCCATTGCGGAACAACACCTGCCAGAGCACTGCCAGAAACTACGATTGCTGCGAATGCTGCCACTTTTAAAAGTTTCATGGTAAACCCCCATCGGATTGATTTAAACGTCGTTTATGGATTAGCGTTGAGTAACGCGAATTGCCATTTGCGACTGTCTCTGCACCACAACTGCTGTTTTTTGTGTACCGTACTGGGTAATATTGGCTTTATTACCAGAGCCTTTCTGGATAATCATCGCCGTATTACCGTAAGAGCTTTGTTTAATACTCGCATCATTAGAGCTACCCGTTTGATCAATATATGCAAAGTTATTTGATCCCGTCTGTTCTGTTTTCGCCCGGTTACCTGAACCTTCTTGCGAAATGACCGACAATAACTTAGTGCCCTCCTGGCGAGTATTTGCACTATTAGCAGTACCAACCTGACCAATAATGGCTGCCTGATTAAATGAAGACTTACTTAATTCATTTACCGCAAAGTTATATTCTGAATTAGCTAAATCATAACTGGTTGCGGATGCAATCCCAGGCACACCCAGTATTGTAAACATCATAAATAACAATTTGTTTTTCATGTTGTCACCCTGGACCTGGTCGTACATGAAGTTAAATTAATTACCACTCAAATTGTTGTTAACATGACTTACATTTGTTAACGCCACGTTACGATGAAGAGTATGTCCGTGGAAACATTTTAAATAACTCACCCGCGAGTGGTATTTTTATATCCGGATTCACACCAAAGTACTAATTAACAGTGAATAACATCGCTTCAGGTCTGGATTTTATTTTTATTTTGCTATCAGTAATGAATTTCTATGCAGTCACTGAGAAAGTGCATTTTGCACGATATCAGGGCCTCTCAGTACAACGTCGAGATAGACATCGGTACAAGTCGTGACAAAGGTCATTTTTTTCCATCTAAAATTGACCAACGTAAATTGAGATAAGGATTTTAGAATTCATTAGAAATTTAAAACTCAACAATCATTAATTAAATGACTTAAAATCAATGTGTTACTATAATTTGTATGATTTTTTAAATCTATGCAGCAAAGGTAAAATGTACAACTTTCCTATCAAATCTAAACTCTAATAAAACCATAAAATCACATTTTAATATATAATTTTACAAGTTGTTACATGTTTAACACTTGCTTTAAGATTTGTAATAGCTAGATTGAAATCAGTTGAAGTCCATTTGTTTTAATATTTTCACCCCTTTGGGTCGATATTTTATATCTACACAGCAGTGCAACATCTGTCAGTACTTCTGGTGCCTCTATTTTAGTAGAGACAGCTGTCAGGTGTGCGACTAAAAAGTGGAGTTTCATCATGTTTAATGAAGTCCATAGTATTCATGGTCATACATTATTGTTGATCACAAAACCTTCTTTGCAGGCAACTGCATTATTACAGCATTTAAAACAATCACTGGCACTCACCGGAAAACTACATAATATTCAACGTTCTCTGGATGATATATCCTCCAGCTGCATTGTTTTACTGGATATGATGGAGGCAGATAAAAAACTGATCCATTACTGGCAAGATAATTTGAGTAGAAAAAACAACAATATAAAGACGTTATTGTTGAATACTCCTGATGATTACCCTTATCGGGATATCGAAAACTGGCCGCATATCAATGGTGTTTTTTACGCAACTGAAGACGAGCAGCGTGTTGTAAGCGGCTTGCAGGGTATCTTGCGCGGTGAATGTTACTTCACGCAAAAACTTGCCAGTTATCTGATCACGCATTCTGGAAATTATCGTTATAACAGCACGGAGTCGGCACTGCTGACGCACCGTGAAAAAGAGATCCTTAATAAATTGCGTATCGGCGCCTCAAATATTGAAATCGCTCGCTCACTGTTTATCAGTGAAAATACGGTAAAAACACATCTTTATAATCTTTTCAAAAAGATAGCTGTCAAAAATCGTACGCAGGCGGTCTCATGGGCCAATGATAACCTCAGGCGATAAAGCCATGAAACGCTATTTGACCTGGATTGTGGCAGCAAATTTATTCTTTGCTGCCGGGAGTCTGCACGCAGCGACAACCGTAGAGGTGGAGGTTCCCGGACTGTTAACTGACCACACTGTCTCTTCAATCGGTCATGATTTTTATCGGGCCTTTAGTGATAAGTGGGAAAGCGAGTACACAGGAAACTTAACCATTAATGAAAGACCCAGTGCGCGTTGGGGAAGTTGGATCACCATAACGGTCAATCAAGACGTTATCTTCCAGACTTTTTTATTCCCAACGAAAAGAGACTTCGACAAAATAGTTGTCTTCGCATTGGCAGAAACTGAAGAAGCATTAAATCGCCGGCAAATAGATCAAACACTATTAAGCACTAGCGATTTAGCGCGTGATGAATTCTAAAACATGATTTTGTCCGGAGGCTTTCATGCGTGTTAAACATGCAGTGGTTTTGCTCATGCTAATTTCACCATTAAGTTGGGCCGGAAACATGACGTTCCAGTTTCGCAACCCAAACTTTGGTGGCAACCCGAATAATGGTGCTTTTCTGTTGAACAGCGCCCAGGCCCAGAACTCATATAAAGATCCAAGCTATGACGATTACGGTATTGAAACCCCGTCAGCTCTGGATAACTTTACTCAGGCGATTCAGTCACAAATTCTCGGTGGCCTACTCACCAACATTAATACCGGTAAACCAGGAAGAATGGTGACCAATGATTTTATCATTGATATCGCCAACCGGGACGGACAACTGCAATTGAATGTCACCGACAGGAAATCGGGGAAAACTTCGACTATTGAAGTGTCGGGTTTACAAACACAGTCGACCGACTTCTAAGTTATAGCCACGAAAGGAAATAATCATGCAGCGTTTACTTATCATGGTGGCAGTAATTTTACTCAGCGGATGTTTAACAGCCCCGCCTCAAGAAGCCGCTAAGCCGACATTAATGCCCCGAGCCCAAAGCTATAAAGACTTGACGCATCTGCCTATGCCTACAGGTAAGATCTTTGTGTCGGTATACAACATTCAGGATGAGACTGGCCAATTTAAACCTTACCCGGCAAGTAACTTCTCAACCGCCGTCCCGCAAAGCGCCACGGCTATGCTTGTCACCGCATTGAAAGATTCTCGTTGGTTCGTCCCACTGGAACGTCAGGGGTTACAGAACTTGCTTAACGAACGCAAAATCATTCGTGCAGCTCAGGAAAACGGTACGGTTGCGATTAATAACCGGATCCCGCTACAGTCCCTGACCGCGGCAAACGTCATGGTGGAAGGGTCAATTATCGGTTATGAAAGCAACGTTAAATCCGGTGGTGTCGGTGCACGTTATTTTGGTATTGGCGCTGATACGCAATACCAGCTCGACCAGATAGCGGTAAACCTGCGCGTAGTTAACGTCAGCACCGGTGAGATCCTGTCGTCAGTGAATACCAGTAAAACCATTCTGTCTTATGAAGTACAGGCTGGGGTGTTCCGCTTTATTGACTACCAGCGTCTGTTGGAAGGTGAAATTGGTTACACCTCTAACGAACCGGTTATGCTTTGTCTGATGTCAGCGATTGAAACGGGCGTTATCTTCCTGATTAATGACGGCATCGATCGCGGATTGTGGGATTTGCAGGATAAGAAACAAGTTGATAATGACATTCTGGTTAAATACCGTCATATGTCGGTACCGCCAGAATCCTGATGGGTCTATACAGCATAAAAAGCGTGAGGAAATCCCTCACGCTTTTTTATTTACTGGTCAGCGTCGACGATATTCTATTTTCACGGCGAGATGCCAGCCACAGACCACTGTTTTTCATCGCATAGCCGAATACCAGACCCAGTGCCAATGACGGAACAACCAGTCGCCAGTCCCCCTGCCCTGCAAATGTTGCACATGCGCCAATGAACGTGCCCGGTACAAATGAAAGCAACCATTGCTTTGCCTGGATACACATCAGAAACGCGACAATTCCTGTCATGACATAACCAATAATGTCCATATGCGGAGCAAGCGCGCTACCGTTAATAATCACCAACGCCCACACCACACCGCTTAGCAGCGTACACGCCGAGATCCACAGTCCTTTTAACCCACCTTGCGGGCAGGCGAAATAAGCCGTACAACCCAGAAAGCCAGCCCAACTGAGTAAACCAAGAGAAACGGCCACCCATCCCCAGATCCCGGAGAGAATGCCCGTTGTGATTGCAATTGAGAGAAGTATGTTCATGCCGCGCATCTTAGCAGAAAAACGGCATGGGAATGAGATCGCGCACACAATTTATGCAAGCTTATAAATTGAGTTGCACTATTAAGTGATACGCATCACATTTATTCGTCTGTATCTTCCTGCAATTCGTCCCACATCGCACCAATGGCATCACGCGTCAGCGGTGCTATCGTACGCCAGAAAGGCGTGTTCGCGTGCGCTTCAACTTTTCCAAGGAACGTACCGCACCAGGGCAGCAAGTAGTCTACAAACAAGGTTTCAAGCGCCTCACTTTCATCTTCCGCAGACTGGTCCTCAAGCCATGAAGCCGCCAGCAACAGCGTACCAATGTGATCTGCCGGTGTATCAGCCAGCGGCATGCCCCGGGCTGAAAGAAATGCACGAACATCGGATTCTTTCGCCCCTTCTACCCAGGCACTACGATATGGCGGCACTGCACACTCGTCACCGACAAACAGCGCGTTGTAATCTGCAGCCAGCTGGGGCATATCGCAGCTCTTCTGTAAACGGGTGAGCAGTTCGTCCTGTTCCAGCGGCCAGTTGGCGGACAGTTTACCTTCACTAATTAAGGTAAACAGGGGAACCAGTAAAGGGTCCTGCGGTTGGCGGTAAAACAGCGAGCCCAGTACACGACACAGGATAGAAAACTCGTTCATTGATATATTCCAGTTAGTAACAATTACAGTTCAGCAAATTCCGCGATCGGCTCCATGCCTCGCGATTCCAGAAACGCCAATAGACGTTTAGGTGTGACGTTTAAAATTCTGTCTTCAGGGAAATTAACATCATCCAGGATTTTACGGCATTCGCCAAATTCTCCCAGCGTGAAAGCGGTATGTGAATCCGACCCTAACGCCACCCAGCCGCCAGCATCACGTACAGCCGCAGCAACCGCACGACAATTATCCTCACTGCCCTTACGCGAATGCAAAAACGAAGAGTTATTGATTTCCAGTGCAACCTGGTACTTTGCCGCCGCCTTCGCAATTGCTTTAATATCAACAGGATACTTTGGATTTCCCGGATGGCTGATGATGTGCACATTACCGCTGGCCATCGTAGCTATCATTGCCTGGGTATTGGTGTCTTTATCGTGAGGGGCAAAAACCGGCTCATGGAAGCCCGCAATAATGAGGTCCAGGGAGGTAAACATCGGACCTGAACAGTCAATTTCACCTTCAATATTCTTAATATTGGCTTCTATTCCTCGCAGGATCCCCACGCCATCCACGACACGTGGCCAAATACGCATATTGATAAAGTGCCAGTGGTGTGGCGCATCCGCCATGTCCGGTCCATGATCGGTAATGGCAAATAGCTTGATGCCTTTGCGACGAGCTTCCGCGATGTAATCACTTAAGGTGCTGTAGGCGTGGGTGCTGGCGACGGTATGCATATGCAGGTCAACGGGATACATAACTCTCTCCTGTAGTCATTTTCCGTCAAGGATAGCAGGTATCGCCGCCATTAATACCCTAAAAATTCGAGTCGTAGGCAGGTGAACAACCGTAGCCAACGCACATCCAGCTTGAAGTATGGCGGGTATTTTAGCTGAAACCCGGTACTTGCCGGGTTACCATCAATATCCCCGAACGCGATTGACCTGACCTGTTACGACTTGCCCGCTCTCCAGGTTCATAATCGTGCGGGAGATATAGTCCACCGCTTCTGCCGGACGGGTAACTGCGGCAATATGTGGCGTCATCGCCACACGCGGATGTTTCCATAATGGGCTGTTTTCTGGCAGCGGTTCACGGCTATAAACATCCAGCATGGCCCCCTTCACCTTGCCGCTGTCCAGCGATGCCAGAAGATCGTCTTCATTGAGATGAACACCGCGTGCAAGGTTCAGCACGTAGGCGCCATCCTGCAATTGGCTAAGTAAATCAGCGTTAATAATGCCTACGGTTTCTGCCGTATTAGGCAGGAGGTTGATCAGCACGCGAGTTTGACTCAAAAATGCGCCCAGTTCCTCAGTACCGGCGAAGCTTTCCACGCCAGACCAGGATTTACGCGTACGACTCCAGCAGCGCAGTGGGAATCCCCATGCTTGCAGGCTTTCGGCAACTTTTGCACCCAATACCCCTGCCCCCATGATCCCGACGGTAAATTCCTCGCGAGTATATTCTGACAACGGTTGCCATTTCGCCTGATTTTTCAATGCCTGATAATCATCAAAGCGACGAAACCAGTGCAGCACCTGACTGACCGCATATTCCTGCATTTGCAGGCCCATACCCGTATCTTCCAGACGGAAAAGCGGGATCGACGCATCCAACATTTCCGGATGAGCATTGAGTTTACTGAGAATAGAATCGACACCCGCTCCCAGCGCAAATACGGCTTTTAATTTTCGTCCTGCGAGCATTTCAACCGGCGGATGCCAGACCAGCGCATAGTCAGCATGTGCATTATCACCCGCTTTCCACTCGCGTACGTTCGCACCAGGTATTGCCTTTGCCAACGCATTAATCCACCAGGTCGTATCGAATGTTGGGTGATAGAAAATTATATCCATATTGTCTCCTGAACATTGTTGTGCGGAACTTTCTCGCACTTATTATCATCATTTTTCGAGGGAACATCAGAGTAGCAAATTTTAGGATGCTGGCAAAAAAAACAATTCCCGCTTATTTATGCTCCATGTTGCTTGAAGTTTGTGTAAATGCACATTTTTTTCAAAAAGTTGATTGACGGCGGGGCGGTGTTTCCCCTACATTAGCGCCCGTTCCGGTAGCACAGGGACAACAATATGGTGAGGTGTCCGAGTGGCTGAAGGAGCACGCCTGGAAAGTGTGTATACGGCAACGTATCGGGGGTTCGAATCCCCCCCTCACCGCCATATTTTAAGAAGAGCTCGTACGAAAGTACGGGCTTTTTTTTTCGCATGTTGCACATCTGCGGGGGGATGAGAAGCCCCGACCGGTCATGTACTGGCGTCAAACAACAAAGCCCGGTTTCCCGGGCCTTGAAGACGGAGTACATATCAGTTGTAAGCGTTGAGCGTCCGCTGACAGAGCGCAGAGCGGACGCAATCGTCTTTATTGAAACGAACAATCCCAACCATCTCATCTTCTTCGAAACGGGCCAGCGCATCGCTAAGCCCTGAGCGAACGTGGGCTGGTAGATCGCACTGGGTCACATCCCCATTCACAATCACCGTCACATTCTCCCCGAGGCGGGTCAAAAACATCTTCATTTGCGCAGCAGTGACGTTCTGAGCCTCGTCAAGAATGACCACTGCATTTTCAAATGTACGTCCACGCATATAGGCGAACGGCGCGATTTCCACCTTACCAATCTCAGGTCGCAGGCAATATTGCATGAAGGAGGCTCCCAGCCGTTTGACAAGCACGTCATACACGGGGCGAAAATAGGGAGCAAACTTCTCGGAAACATCTCCAGGTAAGAAGCCGAGGTCTTCATCAGCTTGCAGAACTGGACGGGTTACAATGATCCTGTCCACATCTTTATGGATCAGGGCCTCTGCTGCTTTTGCCGCGCTGATCCAGGTTTTACCACACCCGGCTTCACCGGTGGCGAAGATCAGCTGTTTACTCTCGATAGCATTCAGGTAGTGCGCCTGAGCTTCATTCCGCGCCGTGATTGGCGAGGCGTCGCGACTGTCACGCGCCATACCAATCGCTTCTACGCCGCCCATCTGCACAAGCGAGGTGACCGATTCATCTTCACGTTGCTTATGGCTACGCGAATCCCGCCTCAGCACACGTTTTGCTTCACGACGAGCTTTGATCACTGCTTTTTGTCTTCCCATGGATAGCACCTTGAGTTGTAGGTATACATCACACGCGCCGTTGGCGGCACGATTATGCGCACGAACATCTGAGGGTTGGCTTCCTTGTAAGCCATTGCTTGCTTTCGGATAAGACGCCACGCACAGCTACGCGCACCGTACAGGGCGTCAGTTGCGAAGATAAGAAGTGAATAAGAGAGAGATTTAGCGGTGACGAGGAGGCTACCGGAAGAGAAACGTCCGCGTAAGGTACTGCTGTTACTGTGAAAAACGTGTCCAATACAGGACTTTTCCATTCGCGATCTCCATAGTGAATGACAATCACCGCCGGGAACTACCGCTATTACTTATAAGTACATCATAACCTTTCGCTAATGCAACAATATTTTTACTTACTGTTAACTTAAATTCTATCTTATCACCAGAGACAGTCTCTTGCAGAGAGATGACAGAATTATTTCAGTCGCATACCGATCATAAAAAATAGTTTGTTCCTTCATCAAGATGTCAGGAAAAACCCCGCTGTACTGCGGGGCATAATCATCAGGCTTCAAGCAGAGACTGTCCCAGATAATTGTCTGCAGTTTTAACACCCGGCAAAGCAAAGAAATATCCCCCACCAATCGGTTTGACATATTCTTCCAGCGCTTCACCGTTCAGACGTTTCTGCACTGTCAAAAAACCTTTTTCCAGATCGTGTTGATAGCAGACAAACAACAGCCCCATATCCAGTTGACCGGAATTAGTCACACCGAGCGAATAACTGTAGCCACGACGCATCATCAGGCTGGAGTCGGTCTCTTTCGTACGCGGATTTGCGAGACGGATATGGCTGTCGAGCGCAATCACCTCGCCTTCAGGATCGCTGGCATAGTCAGGCACATCATGCTCATGCTGCATACCCAGCGGCGCGCCGGTGTGTTTATCGCGACCAAAAATCGTTTGCTGCTCTTTCAGCGGCGTACGGTCCCAGAACTCAACGCGAAACTGAATGAGCCTGACGGCCTGATAGCTACCGCCTTGTGCCCAGTCAGGCTCGCCCTGCCCGTCCGTAACCCACACCACGTCTTGCATCAACTTCGCATCCGTAGCGTCCGGATTCGCGGTGCCGTCTTTAAAGCCAAGCAAATTGACCGGGGTCTCTTTGCCTTTACTACGTGCGGCGTGGTCGGAAATAAAACCTTCACGTTTCCAGCGCACGCTAAGGAGATCGGGTGTATGTTTAATGATATCGCGCAACGCGTGGATGACGGTGTCCTGGGTGTTGGCACAAATCTGCAGCAGCACATCGCCATGGCACAGCGCCGCATCCAGCGAATCATTCGGGAAACGGGTCATTTTTTGCAGCTTTTTCGGCATCTGCGATTTCAGGCCATAGCGTTCATCAAACAGCGAGGAGCCGACTGACAACGTCATCGTCAGGTTGTCTGGCGCAATGTATGCACCGAGGATACCTGAATCCATAGGGGGGAGACGCGGATTCGGCGTATCCGGCGCCGGTCCACCGGTGGTCAGAAACGCAAACCGGCTGGTCAGCAACCGGAATAACCGCTCAAGATCGGCCTTATCGCTGGCGAGAACATCGAATGCCACCAGCATCATTGATGCCTGCTGCGGCGTCAGGATCCCCGCCTGATGCTGACCATAAAACGGCTGCGCTTCACTACGTGCATCCGGAGACAACGTGCCCGGCGCGCTTTGTGATTTTTGCGCGTGGGCAACCGGACACCCACCCGCCAGCGCCAGCGCCCCACCCAGGGCGCCCATCCCTTTCAGTAAACGTCGGCGTGACGGTTCGCTCACGCCGTTTTCATTATCTTGCTGCATAGTGCTTAGTCCAGACCCAGAACACCGCGTAATTGCGACAAATCTTCCGCCAGCGTCGTGATTGGCCCTTTCAGTGCATTACGATCGGCATCAGTCAGTTTGTCATAGGTTTCAAAGCCGTCTTTGGTACGGTACTTGCTCAGAATGGTATCGACCTTTTTGAAGTTCGCATCCACCTTCGCAAGCAGTTCAGCATTGGATTTTTGCAACTGAGGACGCAGGAGATCGACAATTTTCTGCGCACCATCGACGTTGGCCTGGAAATCCCACAGATCGGTATGGCTATAGCGATCTTCTTCCCCACTGATTTTGCTGGCAGCAACTTCTTCAATCAGTCCTGCTGCCCCGCCAACAACTTTAGACGGTGGGAAAGCCAGCTCGCTAATACGCGTTTGCAGGTCAAGAACATCGCTGTTTAATTGGTCGGCGTACTTATCCATACCTTTGGTGGTATTGTCGCCAAACAGCGCTTTCTCCAGGCGGTGGAAGCCGGTGAATTTAGGATCGGCGGCTTTTTGCTCATAATCATCTTCACGTGCATCGATGCTGCCATCGAGATCGGAGAACAGTTCAGCAATCGGTTCAATACGCTCATAATGCTGACGGGTTGGCGCATACAGCGATTTCGCTTTTTCCAGATCGCCAGCTTTAATCGCATCGGTAAAGGCTTTGGTGCCCGCAACCAACTGCGCGGTTTCGGCTGTCACATAGGCTTTGTATTCGGTAATCGCGCCGCTCAGACTCAGCAGAGCATCGCTTTGCGCGGCATCCGCCGTTGCGCTACCTTTTACGATCAGTTTGCCTTTCGGGTTAGTCAACAGGCCGCAGGTCATATCATATTCGCCAGGCTGGAGGTTAGCGGTCATTTTCTGGCTAAAGCCCGGTGCAATGTTTTCGCGCTCTTCAACCACCATAACGCCTTTGAGGATCTCCCACTCCAGCGCTTTCTGGCTATGGTTCTGGATGATGAACTGCGTTTTCCCTGCATTAACCGTGATAGTCATCGGTTCACATTGTTTGTCGTTAACCGTGACTTTCACCTGCGGAATATCGGCAGCTTGTGCATTAAAAGCGGAGGCAAACAGCGCGGCGATACCTAGCTGCAGCGCACTACGGCGAAAATTAAACGTCATAACCTATCCCTATAAATAAGTATGTTGTAACTAAAAAGTATTCTGCATCGCGTTTTTATCAAGGTGCGGTACGCGATGCCGTAGTGCCTGAACGCGGCGGTAACGCAAACATAATCAACGCCGGAATCAGGTAGATAAACCAGACAGCGACTTCACTAACGCTTGGCGCTTCCTGATAGCCGAAAATGCCTTCCATCAATGTGCCAAACAGCGAATGCGTCGACAGCACGCTGCTCAGGTCAAACGCCACATCCTGAAAATGATTCCACAACCCAGCTTCGTGGAAAGCACGGATTGCCCCAGCAGCAAGACCGGCAGCCACCAGCAAAATGAACAGGCTGGTCCATTTGAAAAATGCCCCGAGATTGAGGCGAATGCCGCCGAGGTAAATCAGGTAACCCAGTACCACCGCGGTAGCCAGTCCCAGCATCGCGCCTAACGGCGGCCAGATACCTACATCCTGCTGGAATGCTGCCAGCAGGAAGAACACCGACTCCAGCCCTTCACGGGCAACAGCAAAAAAGACCATCATAACCAGCGCCCAGCCGTGATGGTTGCCACGCTGCAACGCGTTATCGACAGCCTGTTCAAGCTGGACTTTGACGTTGCGCGAAACTTTACGCATCCAGAACACCATCCAGGTGAGGATCACCACGGCAATGACCGCCACGATGCCTTCAAACAGCTCCTGTTCTTTTTGCGGAAATTCACCGGTGGTTTCGTTGATGAAAATCCCTAACGCCAGGCATAACGCCGCCGCCAGCAGAACACCAATCCACATCACACCAATCCATCGACCACGCTGAGTCCGTTTCAGGTAGCTGGCAATCAGGCTGACAATCAGCGCGGCCTCTAACCCTTCGCGCAACATAATTAGAAATGGAACAAACATGCGAAGAACCCTTAAACGTTATTCTCAGTCAATTGATGAAAAGAAAAGTAAATTACAGTGATAGTGATTATCATTACAGGAAAGAAAAACTCAAGCAGAATGTTTTGAGAATGATGACTGAATGTAAAAGGTTAGGCAGGTAACGGTTATAGCAGGTTTACAACGGAAGCAATAAAAAAGCCCGCACGCGGCGGGCTTGAAGACAGAGGCAGATTATTCTGCCTGTAAACGCGATGGCGGAGCTGAGTGATAATGCGCATCAGCCTCGGCAAAACGTTGCTGCATAGCAGTTGAAGGCGCTTTACCCAACAGGCTGAAGACCACAATACCGATGCTGCCGAAAACAAAGCCCGGGATGATTTCATACAGACCCAACCAGGCAAACTGCTTCCAGACGATTACCGTCACCGCACCGATGATCATCCCTGCCAGCGCGCCGTTGCGGGTCATACGCGACCACATTACCGAGAACAGAACCACCGGACCAAACGCCGCGCCGAAGCCCGCCCAGGCGTAGCTTACCAGACCCAGCACGCGGTTCTCCGGGTTCGCCGCCAGCGCGATAGACACCAGCGCCACGACCAGCACCATGATGCGGCCAATCCATACCAGCTCTTTCTGGCTGGCATTTTTACGCAGGAACGCTTTGTACAAATCTTCGGTGATTGCGCTGGAGCACACCAGCAGCTGGCAGCTCAAGGTCGACATAACCGCAGCGAGGATCGCAGACAGCAGAATACCAGCAATCCACGGGTTGAACAGGATTTGCGCCAGTTCAATAAATACGCGCTCGGCGTTCTGGTTAACAGCACCGGCAAGCTGTGGGTTGTTGTTAAAGTAAGCAATACCAAAGAAGCCCACGGCCACGGCACCTGCCAGGCACAGGATCATCCAGGTCATACTGATACGGCGAGCATGAACGATGCTATGGTGGGAATCTGCTGCCATAAAGCGCGCCAGAATATGCGGCTGGCCAAAGTAGCCCAGACCCCAGCCCATCAAAGAAATGATGGCAACAAAATTCAGCCCTTTGAACATGTCCACGTTCTCAATGCTCTTTTGTTTAATCACTTCCAGCGAATCTTCAAATCCACCCACGCCAATAATGACCATTACCGGCGTCAGGATCAGAGCAAAGATCATCAGGCTGGCCTGGACGGTATCGGTCCAGCTAACCGCCAGGAAACCACCAATAAAGGTATAAATGATCGTCGCGGCCGCCCCTGCCCACAGCGCTGTTTCATAGCTCATGCCAAAGGTGCTTTCAAACAGACGCGCCCCTGCCACAATCCCTGAAGCACAATAGATGGTGAAAAACAGCAAAATAACCAGCGCGGAGATAATACGCAAAATTCGGCTTTTATCTTCAAAGCGACCGGTAAAGTAATCCGGTAACGTCAGCGCATTGTTATTGTATTCGGTATGTACACGTAAACGTCCGGCCACCAGCTTCCAGTTGATCCATGCGCCCAAAATAAGGCCGATGGCGATCCAGCTTTCTGAAATCCCCGACAGGAAAATCGCGCCGGGCAACCCCATCAGCAACCAGCCGCTCATGTCAGATGCCCCGGCAGATAACGCGGTCACGAATGGACCCAGACTGCGTCCACCCAGAATGTAATCGTCAAAGTTTTTGGTTGAACGCCATGCAATAAACCCTATCAATATCATGCCGAAAATATAGACACAGAATGTCACTAACATCGGTGTGCTAATAGCCATCAAAAATCTCCAAAATTATGTATCAGCAATGCCGTGGCTTGCCGTTTTATTACCCTGCCGGAACGTGGCAAAGATATCTATGTTGACCAGGGCGACCGTATCCTGCCGGAAGCGATGGTTATTCACAATCGATTTAACACACCATTTACATCAAATTTGATCCAGAGTAGATAGCATTTTTCTGTAGGTTGCACTCTCTCACATTTTTTTCGGTTGCACCTTTTAAAAGTGTTAACTACCGCAGAGAAAAAGATTCTGTAATTTTTACAGCCCACATCATAAGACTCATATTTATTAACATCTCATTCATTTCCAAGCTTGCAAACCAAGTCACATTTAACACGGTTGCACAAAGTTGCAACATAGTGGATATTTCTCGGTAACTATCAGCCCCGTATTTCAGTACAACAGGAGTAAACGGCATGGGAACCACCACGATGGGGGTTAAACTGGATGACGCCACTCGCGAGCGTATTAAAACAGCAGCATCACGAATCGATCGCACGCCACATTGGCTGATCAAGCAAGCCATCTTTAATTATCTCGAAAGACTGGAAAATGACGACGCGCTTCCTGAACTGCCGGCCCTGCTGGCGGGTGCCGCGAATGAGGGTGAGGAGTTAACCACGCAGCAGAATGAAGCGCACCAGCCTTTCCTGGAATTTGCCGAACAGATCCTGCCGCAGTCTGTTTCCCGTGCAGCAATCACCGCCGCGTACCGCCGAGCCGAAACCGATGCCGTGCCAATGCTGATGGAGCAGGCTCGTCTGCCGCAACCCATCGCCGAGCAAGCGCATAAACTGGCGTACGATCTGGCCGACAAACTGCGTAACCAGAAGACCGCCAGCGGCCGCGCCGGGATGGTACAAGGTTTATTGCAGGAATTCTCCCTTTCTTCACAGGAAGGCGTCGCGCTGATGTGTCTGGCGGAAGCCCTGCTGCGTATTCCCGATAAGGCAACCCGCGATGCGTTAATCCGCGACAAAATCAGCAACGGCAACTGGCAGTCGCACATTGGACGCAGCCCGTCCCTGTTCGTCAACGCGGCGACCTGGGGGCTGTTGTTTACCGGTCGTCTGGTTTCTACGCATAATGAAGCCAGCCTTTCACGCTCACTCAACCGTATTATCGGCAAGAGCGGTGAACCACTGGTACGTAAAGGTGTCGACATGGCAATGCGCCTGATGGGCGAGCAGTTCGTCACCGGAGAGACTATCGCTGAAGCGCTAGCTAACGCCCGTAAACTGGAAGAAAAAGGTTTCCGCTACTCTTACGACATGCTGGGCGAAGCGGCTCTGACTGCCGCCGATGCCCAGGCTTATATGGTTTCGTACCAACAGGCAATCCACGCCATTGGTAAAGCCTCAAATGGTCGCGGCATCTATGAAGGGCCAGGCATTTCTATCAAGCTGTCAGCGCTGCATCCGCGTTATAGTCGCGCGCAGTATGACCGCGTGATGGATGAACTCTATCCTCGTCTGAAGTCGCTTACTCTGCTGGCCCGCCAGTACGACATCGGTATCAATATCGATGCTGAAGAGGCCGACCGACTGGAGATCTCCCTCGATCTGCTGGAAAAACTGTGCTTTGAACCTGAACTGGCGGGCTGGAACGGTATCGGCTTTGTTATTCAGGCCTACCAGAAGCGCTGCCCGTATGTTATCGACTACCTGATTGATCTCGCCACGCGCAGCCGCCGTCGCCTGATGATCCGTCTGGTTAAGGGCGCCTACTGGGATAGCGAAATCAAACGTGCGCAAATGGACGGTCTGGAAGGTTATCCGGTCTATACCCGTAAGGTCTACACCGACGTTTCCTATCTGGCCTGTGCGAAAAAACTGCTTGCGGTACCGAATCTGATCTACCCGCAGTTCGCCACCCACAACGCCCATACGCTGGCGGCGATTTATCAGTTGGCCGGTCAAAACTACTATCCTGGTCAGTACGAGTTCCAGTGCCTGCACGGTATGGGCGAACCGCTGTATGAGCAGGTCACCGGTAAAGTTGCCGATGGCAAACTGAACCGTCCATGCCGCATTTATGCACCGGTAGGCACGCATGAAACGCTGCTGGCATATCTGGTGCGTCGTCTGCTGGAAAACGGCGCCAACACTTCATTCGTCAATCGCATTGCAGACACTACCCTGCCGCTGGATGAACTGGTAGCCGATCCGGTCGAAGCCGTTGAAAAACTGGCGCAGCAGGAAGGCCAGGCTGGTCTGCCACATCCGAAGATTGCCCTGCCGCGTGATCTGTACGGTAAAGGCCGTGAAAACTCAGGCGGTCTGGATTTAGCAAACGAACATCGTCTGGCCTCGCTGTCCTCTGCCCTACTCAACAGCGCACTGCAAAAATGGCACGCAAAACCGATGCTCGAACATCCGGTTGCTGACGGTGAAATGACCCCAGTCGTCAACCCGGCCGAACCGAAAGACATTGTCGGTTACGTGCGTGAAGCAACCCACAGCGAAGTGGAACAGGCATTGCAGAACGCGGTAAATAACGCGCCGATCTGGTTCGCCACACCGCCACAAGAGCGCGCCGTTATTTTGCATCGCGCCGCAGTTCTGATGGAAGGCCAGATGCAGCAGTTAATTGGCATTCTGGTGCGCGAAGCAGGCAAAACCTTCAGCAACGCCATTGCGGAAGTACGCGAAGCGGTTGACTTCCTGCACTATTATGCCGGTCAGGTCCGCGATGACTTCGATAATGAAACCCATCGTCCGTTAGGGCCGGTGGTCTGTATCAGCCCGTGGAACTTCCCGCTGGCCATTTTCACCGGGCAGATTGCCGCTGCGCTGGCGGCGGGCAACAGCGTGTTGGCAAAACCCGCGGAACAAACTCCGCTGATTGCCGCCCAGGGTATTGCCATTATACTCGAAGCAGGTGTGCCGCCAGGCGTGGTGCAACTGTTGCCTGGTCAAGGCGAAACGGTCGGGGCACAGCTCACTTCCGATGAGCGCGTACGCGGCGTCATGTTTACCGGCTCAACGGAAGTCGCCACGCTGTTGCAACGCAATATCGCGACCCGCCTCGATGCTCAGGGGCGCCCAATCCCGCTTATCGCCGAAACCGGCGGGATGAACGCCATGATCGTCGACTCTTCTGCGTTAACGGAACAGGTGGTGGTCGACGTTCTGGCTTCTGCCTTTGACAGCGCCGGACAGCGCTGCTCAGCGCTTCGCGTCCTGTGTCTGCAGGACGATGTCGCCGACCATACGCTGAAAATGCTGCGTGGCGCGATGGCGGAATGTCGCATGGGTAACCCGGGCCGTCTGACCACCGATATTGGACCGGTTATCGATGAAGAAGCCAAAGCCAATATTGAGTGCCATATTCAGGCCATGCGCGCTAAAGGGCGTCCGGTGTTCCAGGCCGTGCGCGAAAACAGCGACGATGCGCGTGAATGGCAAACCGGTACCTTTATCGCGCCGACGCTTATCGAGCTGGAAAGCTTCGACGAATTGCAAAAAGAGGTGTTCGGTCCGGTACTGCACGTGGTGCGTTACACCCGCAACAATCTGGGCAGCCTGATTGAGCAAATTAATGCCTCCGGCTACGGCCTGACGCTGGGCGTGCACACCCGTATCGATGAAACCATCGCCCAGGTCACGGGTTCGGCACATGTGGGGAACCTGTACGTTAACCGCAATATGGTCGGCGCCGTCGTCGGAGTGCAGCCATTCGGTGGCGAAGGCTTGTCAGGAACCGGGCCAAAAGCGGGCGGACCGCTGTATCTGTACCGCCTGCTGGCAAACCGTCCGGAAAATGCGTTAGGCATTACGCTTGCCCGTCAGGATGCTGAATACCCGGTCGATGCACAGCTTAAAACGGCGCTCGTTCAGCCGCTGGAAGCGCTTAGCGAATGGGCAACCGATCGTCCAGCACTGCGTGCGCTCTGCCAACAGTTTGGTGAACTGGCGCAGGCCGGAACGCAACGCCTGCTGCCAGGCCCCACCGGCGAGCGCAATACCTGGACGCTGTTGCCGCGCGAACGCGTGCTGTGTATCGCCGATGACGAACAGGACGCACTGGTACAAGTTGCCGCTGTAACTTCCGTTGGTAGCTTAATCCTGTGGCCAGATGATACGTTCCATCGCGACCTGGCAAAACGCCTGCCAGCCGCGGTTTCCGGGCGCATTCAGTTTGCCAAAGCGGACAACATCGCCACGCAGCCGTTTGATGCGGTTATTTTCCACGGCGATTCCGATCAGCTTCGCGCACTGTGTGAAGCAGTGGCGGCCCGCGAAGGGGCGATTGTGTCGGTCCAGGGCTTTGCCCGCGGCGAAAGCAATATCCTGCTGGAAAGGTTGTATATTGAGCGCTCCCTGAGCGTCAATACCGCCGCAGCTGGGGGGAACGCCAGCCTGATGACAATCGGCTAAGGTTGTGGTTAATTAAGGCTCCGGTAACGGGGCCTTTTTTTATTAAGCCAGAGGGAAGCATGAAACGAATCGTACTGACATGTGCAGTGCTGCTGCTGAGCGGCCAGGCGCTGGCGGATGACTGCGCCAACGCGAACACGCAGATTGAGATGAACACCTGTGCGGCAGAGCAGTATAAGGCGGCCGACGCCAAACTTAATGAAACGTACCAGAATGCGCTAAAGCGCGCCGCCCCAACCCAGCGCGATTTACTGAAAAAAGCGCAAATATCATGGATAACTTTGCGCGATGCAGATTGTGCATTAATCAGTTCCGGTACCGAAGGCGGTAGCGTTCAGGCGATGATTTCCAGCCAGTGCCTGACGGATAAGACCAACGAGCGCGAAGCGTTTCTCGCCTCGCTCTTGCAGTGTGAAGAAGGCGATTTAAGCTGCCCGTTACCGCCGGCCAGTTAACGCACGCGGATCCCTTCAATAATCATCCGCTGTACGCTCTCCACCGTTTGGTTAAAAAAGGCTTCATCACGCAGCGTTGCGCCCGTCACCGCCTCTACCTGTGGGGCAAAATCGGCGTAGTGCTGAGTTGAAGCCCAAATCATAAAAATCAGATGATGCGGATCGACCGGAGCCAGTTTTCCGCTTTTGATCCAACCGGCAATCAGCGCGGATTTCTCATCAATTAGCGTTTTGAGATCCCCCTCCAGTTCTGCCATCAATAAAGGCGCTCCGGCCAGCATCTCCATACAAAACAGCCGTGAGGCCTGAGGGTAATCGCGCGACACTTCCAGCTTAAGGCGAATGTATTCTTTAATGGCCACCAGCGGTGCAAAGTCTTCGCGAAAAGCTTTCAATGGAGCTAGCCAGATGTCGAGGATCTGCCGTAAAACGGCGATATAAAGCACCTCTTTTGACGGGTAGTAATAAAGTAAATTGGTTTTTGACACGCCCGCCTGCTCTGCCACCTGCTCCAGGCGAGTGCCGTGGATCCCATATTGGGAGAAGATATTTAATGCCGCGGTTAAGATGGCCTGGCGTTTTGCACTGACGGCCTGCGAGCGCTTACCTGTTTTTTTCTCTGCGCGTTGGACCATGCGCCCTCTCCTTCTTGTGAGGGTGTCAGCATACCAAATCACGCGGTGAATGGTTAAATTAAAGCGATTCCGGCGGCGCCTCTTGTCCAAGCGCTTTTTTCTTTTTGAACTTCAGCTCGCTGACCAGTACGCCAACAATAATGAATGCCGCACCAAGCAATGCAAGTAGCGGTAAACGTTCACCCGCCAGACGGCCAAAGATCCCCGCCCACACCGGCTCACCGGTATAAATAACCGTTGCGCGCGTCGGCGAAACGCTGCGCTGCGCCCAATTCATGGTGACCTGAATAATCGCGCTAAAAATCCCCAGCCCCAGCGCCACCACCAGCAATCCGGTAGACATTGGTGGTACGGTCTCTCCGGCCGGTCCCATCGCCATAAACGCCACTATCGAAGCGGTTGCCAGTTGCACTACCGTTACCCGACGTACATCCACTTTTCCCGCCCACGCGCTAATCAGGATAATTTCTGCCGCAATCGCCACCGCACCGGCAAGCGTGATCCACTCGCCTTCGCCCAGGGCCAGTAAATTGCCTCCCGGTCCGGCAAGAAAAATCAATCCGATAAAGGCCAGCACAATGCCGACGCACGGCATCAGGCCAGGCATGCGCCCCAGGCACAGCCATTGTAAAAGCGGCACCAACGGTACGTACATCGCGGTAATAAACGCCGATTTACTGCTGGGAATAAACTGTAGCCCCCAGGTTTGCAGACTATAGCCCAGCGCAATTGCGATACCGATTGCAACCCCAGCTTTGACTTCCAGCCACGTCAGCTTATGCAGTGTGTGTAACGATAAAAGCGCGACCGCCAGCGCGGCAGTGGCAAAACGCACACCGACAAAGAAAAAAGGGCCGCTCAGGGTAACGGCATATTGCACCGCCAAAAACGTGCCACCCCAGAACATGGTGATCACAATGAGGATCGCTTCCTGAGGTTTAACAGAGAAGGAATAACGAGAAAGTAATGACATGAGACACCCGATTAACTGAATGTCATTAGTCTGCGTTGCGTTTTGTTACAGTTCAACCTTGCAGACAAAAAAAACCGCCGGAAAGACCCGGCGGCGGTGGCTACGTAACGTCTGTCTCTGACACTCAGCCGTCACGACATATCTGACAGATAGCCCGACAATTACGATTTGTTGTTGCCGTGGCTATTTTTGCCCCCTTTTTTGCCTGCCTCTGAAGCGCGTTGCGGGTCATTCTTGAAGTTGCCCCCCGCTGTGCTGGCCACCTTTTCGACCTGCTTCTGATGCTCTTTCGCGGTCTTCCGCAAAGTTGCCGGAACCGCCCCGATGGTTTGCCATTACTGACCTCCGTCATTGATTAGACATCATATTGCATAGGTACTGAGGAGTGATACCTCACGCAGCGTTACGGGCGAGGCCCTGAAAATAACTGCGTGGGAATAAGCATAGTGAAGCGTGGCCAGGGCAGACGCTAACTGTAATATCCTGCAACAGGATCAGGAGTGACAAAGAAATAATCACAATAAGAAATCAATAAGTCTTTCTTATGACTACCGAATTCTACCCGGTTAAATATGTATCATTTTGCTACAAAGCAGGTTGTTATAAAAATTGTTATAAATCAAAGAAGTGATTGTGAAATTTGCACTCCTGACAGTACGTCATATCTTTAAAGGTAGGTAGCGAATCGCTACGGACACGGTTAACTCGAGGAGTAGTGTAAAATGGCAAAAGTTCTGGTGCTTTATTATTCTATGTACGGACACATTGAAACTATGGCCCACGCAGTCGCAGAAGGCGCAAATAAGGTAGATGGCGCAGAAGTGATTATTAAGCGTGTACCAGAGACCATGCAGCCCGAGATTTTCCTTAAGGCTGGCGGCAAAACACAAAACGCACCAGTCGCAACCCCGCAAGAACTGGCTGATTACGACGCCATCATTTTTGGTACCCCCACGCGCTTTGGTAATATGTCCGGTCAGATGCGTACCTTCCTCGACCAGACTGGCGGGCTGTGGGCCTCTGGCGGCCTGTACGGCAAACTCGCCAGCGTATTCAGCTCAACGGGAACCGGCGGCGGTCAGGAACAAACCATTACATCAACCTGGACTACGCTTGCCCACCATGGGATGGTGATTGTACCTATCGGTTACGCGGCGCAAGAGCTGTTTGATGTCTCACAAGTTCGCGGCGGTACCCCTTACGGTGCAACCACCATTGCCGGAGGCGACGGCTCCCGCCAGCCAAGTCAGGAAGAATTATCTATCGCCCGCTATCAGGGTGAATATGTCGCAGGTCTGGCAGTAAAACTCAACGGCTAATCTTCAACAGGAGGATTCGAATGCCAACTCAAGAAGCGAAAGCCCATCGCGTCGGCGAATGGGCAAGTCTGCGCAATACATCGCCGGAAATAGCCGAAGCCATTTTTGAAGTCGCGCATTATGACGAGAAACTGGCGGAAAAAATTTGGGAAGAAGGTAGCGATGAGGTACTCATCAAAGCCTTTGAAAAAACAGACAAAGATTCGCTCTTTTGGGGTGAACAGACTATCGAACGCAAAAACGTCTAGCGCGCTGACTCCCCCGCGAACACGGGGGAGTTTTCTTTTACTTAGCCGCCTCATTCAGCACGCTATCGAACTTATCTATCGTGCAAAAACCATCCGCATCTATCGGACATCCTTTCAGCTCCAGCGTTACGCGCTGCGCCGGAGATTTCAGCGTCAGAACGTCTGCATTACGCAACTGCTGCGAGCTCTGATACACATACTCGATTTTCATCAGATCACGATTTGCATTGCTGTCATGCCAGCGCTGGAAGACAATCTTCCCGCCAATCGGCGTACGCTCGTTCTGATCGTGAAGTTGGTACGGTTTAAAATCCAGCGCGGTGAGCAGCGAAGCGATATTTGAATCATGCCCCACCAGCACGGTTATTTTCGGTGCTTTCGCGCGTTCAGTAACCAGCGCATTATCAATATATTTCACCAGTGGTTTGGCGACGTTCTGCGCCACTTCCGGGGAGGTGAACAGGCTATCCTGATAGCCGTTTTTCAGCTTCGACAGAACCTTCCACTGCTGATCGGATTTAATCTCGCCCCAGGCAACTTTGTCCATTGGGAAGCCTTCGTAATATTGCAGCGTGAAGGCATCAACCAGCGAATTCCCCACCTTCAGCGGCCCCGAAACGCCTGGCTCCTGCTGGTATTTCGCACTAAACGTATCTTTGGCATCGGTCAGGGAACACTGCTGTTTTTCTTTGCAGGACGGAGAGTCTTTGTAGTCGGTCATTTGCTCAAGCAACTGATAGCTATCGTTGAGCTGCATTTTACTACGCTCTTTCTCCATGGCCTGAACGGCCTGCTGGCTGAAGACGGCGGAATCATCGGTGATCACCGGATTAAAGGTAGGATCCATGGTGCCCATTTTTTCCTGATGATGGACCGGAACATCGCAACCAGGGAAAGCACCGGTGACAAAGAACTGCGCCGTGGCGACCGTACGCTGCAGGCTGTTAGCATAGGTATAGACCGTATTCGGTGCCGGGCATTCGCCCGATTTCACCATCCCCTGCTCTGCCAGCCACTCTCGCATGTAGTGGCCCATATAGATTTCCAGCACACCGCCTTTAGTAGTGAGTTGTCCGCCGGGGACATCCCATTCTGGCCATTGTTTGGGGGTGGACTGCTCAAGAACGCTGCCATTATTGGCTAAAGGTGCGCGTAAGTTATGCCGACTCATCATCAATACTTGCTGAAGCTGATAGCCTTCCGGCGCGGTCTGCGCCTGCGCGGCGGTTGACAATAAGACAGCCCCAGCCACGGCTGTGGCGATTAACGATTTATTCATCCCTACGACCTCTTGTTGTTATCAATCACAACAGAGTGTGACAGAAATATGACATATTTCCGGGAACGCTTTCGCAAAACAGACCATCTAGCGTGTCGTTTTAACACCAAATTCGGTTTCGAGTTTACGAATGCCAAGAGGTGTGAAGATGATATGGCGGCTGCCCTGTTCGGTTTTTATCCATCGCTGTTCACTGAACCAGCGCAGCAGCGTTGCGCCAAGCACACCACCAGGATGATAACGTCGTTCGCTCCAGTCCAGACAACCGCAGGTTAACTTCCGCCGGGATGAGCCCGCCGCCAGGACAATCCCCATCCGGGCCAGATTTTCCTGGCCAAGAGGAGTCAGCGTTTCACCATCCGGCGTTAACCACTGACGGGAAACCAGCGTATCGAACAACCTCACCGCGACCTCTCCGGCGAGATGGTCGTAGCAGGTGCGGGCATGGCGCAAACCTGGCGGTGTAGTGATTCTGCGGGGCGTTGATGTCGCCCACGCAACGCCCATCAGGCGTTCCAGCAGTTCAGCGATATCGGAACCTGCAAGGCGAAAATAACGATGTCTGCCCTGCGCCAACGCGACAACAAAACGTTGTTCGCACAGACGCGCCAGATGCGCGCTGGCGGTCGACGCGGATATATCCGCCACCGCGCTGAGCTCAGTTGCAGTCCAGGCGCAGCCATCCATTAGGGCGCACAACATACGCGAGCGCGATTTATCGGCCATCACTGCCGCAGTGAGTGCCATTTTCGACTCCAGATCGCCCTCTTCTTCATGTAATATCACGGATGCCATAACGACCTCATTGGCCCTGAATCTCTGAATTAACGATGCCATGAAAGTCGCGCAAAGTCACCGCACCGGTCACACAGCACGCAGCATCATCTCTGTACCCAACCCGACCAGACAAAACAGAAAACAGCGTTTAAACACGAGCGGAGAAATAACCCTTCGCACACGGGTACCTATCCATTGGCCAATCAGCGCAGGAACAATGGCCAAAGCCGACAAACTTAGCGATTGTATGGGCAGCGCGTTGTGCCACCACAGACCCAGCGCCAATGCCAGGGTCGAAAAGGTAAAAGAGATCCCGAGCGCCTGCACCAGTTCATCTTTCTCAAAGCCGAGGGACTGGATCCAGGGCACTGCGGGCATCACAAACACCCCGGTTCCGCCGGTCAATAAGCCGGTCACAAATCCAATAACGAGGGAGTATGGTTTTTCACGCTGCGGGGCCACCACGATTTTCTTTCCCGCCAGCGTCCAGATAGCGTAGGCCACCAGCGCCACGCCGAGCGCAAACTGGGTACGGGTGGTGTCCCCCCCGGTAATCCAGGTGCTGGCAAGCAGAGTCGCCATTACCACTGTCAGCAGCATTGGCCACAGTCGTTTGAGTAATTGGCGTGTATTTCCACCACCGCCAAACTGGAACAAATTGCTTATCAGCGAAGGCAATAGCAGCATGGCCGCCGCGGCAACTGGCGAAATAAGCGATCCGAGGATCCCCATTGCCACGGTGGGTAATCCCATACCCGTAACGCCTTTCACCATCCCCGCGAGGACAAATGTAGCTGTAATCATCACCACCAGAGCGGGTTCAAACGCTAAAGAACTCGTCATGTTGCACTTTCCTGGAAAAGAGAAGATGCCTGATTCTGGACGTTAATCACTGTGTTTGCTTCGTCAGGCAACGAAATATGCCTTCCTGGCGAGGGTGACGTCATAAAAAATGCCGGGTTTCCCCGGCACATTTATCAGAACGTTTTCGCCCACCACAACCGAAGTTTCATGCCCCAGTAGCTGGTCCAGCCGCTGGTGGTTGATACCACCCGACCTTGTGACATCACCACCAGCGTGGGCGTGACGCTGATCGCCCAACTGCGGGAAATGGCCCCGTTCGCATCATTGATGACTGGAAAGTCCACGCCTTTTCGCGACAGCCAGCGAGATACCTCAGCTTCATTTCCGGAACGTAACGCAATGGTCATCACATTTTCCCCTTCCGAACGCAGCCTGGCGACTTCCGGCGTCGTGAAGCGGCATACGCCGCACCAGCTCGCCCAGAAATAAAGCAACACCGGCTCGTCTTTGCTGAGCGCCGCCAGCGTGACGGTTTCACCATCCAGCGTTTGTAAAGGCGTGCTGTCAAAGGAGGCAGGGAGCTGCGGCGCGCGCCAGGCATCCATCAGCAGCATCGCCCCCGCCAACAATGCCAGTAAGATCAGCCCTTCGCGCAGCCAGCGGCGCAGTTTACTGAGCATTGGCCGCCGCCAGTTTTTCTTTTACCACTTCCTCAAGGGTTTCCCACGACACCGCACCGGGAATAAGTTCATCACCAATAATCGTTGCGGGGGTTCCCTGCACCCCCACCAGTCTCGCCAGTTGCAGGTTAGTACTCAGCGTTTCAGCACTTTGGGCATCCAGCGTCACCGGACTGGCCCCCGCTTTTTCCTGCGCCTGCTTGATACTGACGTCGGTATGATAGCCCTTCTTCTGCATCAATTTTTCATGTAATGCCAGGGACTGTTGCGGATGCTCATGCCAGGTGGTCAACACGGTCCGCGCCGCCAGTTCCGAGCTTTCACCTTTAAACGGCAGCGGTTTAATCACCACCGCTACGTCAGGATATTTCTGCACAATTTTTTCCAGCATTGGATCCAACTGCTTGCAGTATGGGCAGTTGTAATCGGTGAAGTTTATCAGGGTCAGTTTCGCCTGCTTCGCGCCAAGCCGCGGGCTGTTGGGATCGTTAAACAAGGCTTCCTGAATTAATGCTTCAATTTGCTTTTCCTGTTCCGGGGTAAACGGCGCAGGCTCTTTCGCGATACTGACGGCAGAAAACAAGGTTAACAGCAGAACAATCATCATTTTCATGGGGTTACTCCTTTGGCATCATTCAACGTTTGCAGTACCGCATCGCGGGTTAACAACGTGGGTAACGCCTGGCCATCTGGCAGACCGGGGCCATAAATTTGGTTATACGGCACAGCAACCTGGCCGCGTTTTTTTAGAAATGCGGTAATAGCTTCAGAAGGGAGTGTCCAGTCGCCGCGCAGCGCCACCACATCCGGCTGTTGCAATGCGGCCTGTACGTCTTCTTTATGCAACACGTTGTATTTGTTTACCTTACAGGTGATGCACCAGTCGGCTGTGACGTCAATGAACACGCGCTTATGTTGTGCCAGCGCATCCTCAATCGCTTGCTCGCTTAGCGGTTGCCAGTTCACGCTTTCTTTAGCGCTACTTTGTCCGCTAAACCCTAAGTGTGGGAGCAGCAACGTCGCAAGCCAGATAGCCGAACCCAGCATCATCACGCCAAGCAGACGCCGCAAAATATTCATCCACCGCCCTGGTCGCGGCAAACGCAGCGCCAGACCGGGACGCAGGGCCACCAGCAGCCACGGTAAGCTCATCCCCAGCCCTAGTGCGATAAACAATCCCCACAACGTCGGCAGCGAAGCGGTCAATGCTACCGCCACCGCCGTTCCCAGAAACGGGGCACTGCACGGCGTGGCAAGCAGTGTCGCAAATGCACCTTGCCAGAAATGTCCCGACAGTCCGTTGCCGCCGTGAGTCGCCAGCGTGGTGGTCATTGCAGAAGGCAGGCGGAATTCAAACCACCCGAACAGGCTGGCGCTGAACGTCAGCATCACCAGTACCATGACGCCAATGAACCATGGATTCTGAAACTGGATCCCCCAGCCAAGGGCCTGATTGGTTAAACGCAGCACCGTCATCAATAGCGCCAGTGCCATAAACGAGACCAGTATTCCGGCTACCGATGCGAGGAACTGACGACGGATCTGGCGACGACTTTTTTCCTCGACCAGCAAAATAGAGCCCAGCTTCATGCCGAGAACCGGTAACACACAAGGCATCAGATTGAGGATCAAACCACCCAGCAGTGCCATGAGCACCACTTGCCACAGTGGGAGTGAGGCGTTCTCAACAACCGGGGCTTCGCCAATCGCCAGACGACTCTCCTGGGCAACACCGTTATCTGCCAGCACCAGCGTGACTGACTTACCACGCAGATCCGGCGCGCCTTCTCCCCAACCGTCATGTACAGGTACCGTGGCGCGTAACATCTCCCCCTCAACATGGATTTGCGGCATGCCAAAATCCGTATCATCAACAGCATCCAGATACAGCCCCGGTGCAGTCCAGCCTCCCGCACGGTGAGCCTCGACGACTAACTCTCCCGCCCGTGCGCCAGCGCTCAGAGTATCGGTCAGGCCGCTGGCAAGTGGGATCTGTCCCATCGCCTGAGCATAATCATGTGCAAAAGTCGGGTCCTGGGCTGTGGGCGTCACGGAAAAAGGAAAATCCGTCAACAGGCAAACGTTGCTACAGGTAGATAGCGTCAAAACGCCGCTGAGCGTGGCGGGCGCTCTACCGCGCACCACCATCGGAAACGTCACCTTATCGTGATACCCCTGGGTAGTGATATTGGCGACCTCAAAACGAGCAGGGGTTGGCCAGGACCAGTCGACCGCAGGCATTTCCCCTTTCCAGGCGATAGCAGGCGCAACGCCCCCCTCGCCCGGAGAACGCCAGTAGGTTTTCCAGCCGTCCTCCAGTTTGACATCCAGCAGCAGACGGGTTTCTCCGCCTGCGGACGTATCAGCGCGTAACCGCACGCTGGCGTGATCGTTATCGGGTGAACGCAGCCAGCCGGGTTCAGCCGCCCAGGATACGGGCAGCCATAGCAATAACAGACAGAGCAACGCCTGTCTGAAAACAGTCATCATAGTTTTTCTCCGTGAATAATTATCTAACAGTCAGCAACGGCTGTTCTGTCATTCACGGAAGACGCAAAATCGGAGATGCACCCGGAGAGTGGGCGGCGAAATGGCTCGCGGTGGGAAAAAAGGTAGGCGAAACGCCCGCACTGGCGCCAGCAACGACAACAGCAGGCACAGCACCAGAATAGCACCTTCAAACAGTACGGGTGGCGCAGCCAGTAATGACTTCGCGCTCAGTTCACAAGGGGTAACGGGTGAGGCCTCGTCGGTCTGCACTTGCGCGCTGGCGGCAACGCTTGTAACGGCGGTATCCATCTGCAACGCGTGCAGGCCCGCCATGCGTTGTGCGGTGCAAACCATCACCACAACACATGCCAGACAGAGGAACCACCATCCCATCCGTTGACGTTTCGCCATTATACCCTCACTCATTGATGCGAGTTATCTTAACCACTCGCCAGGTTTTGGCAACCTTTACGCTGTAAAGTTATGTCCTGCTATCTGCTGGATATACCGCGATTTCAATCAGATTGAGATCGGGATCCCTGACATACACCGAGCGAATAGGTCCTGTCGCACCGGTACGTGCAACGGGCCCTTCAATAATCTCAACTCCGTGGGTTTGAAACGTCTCCATCACCTCTTCCAGCGTACGCGTGGTGATAAAACACAAATCCAGCGCCCCCGGCGTTGGCGCGTAGGCTTTGGGTTCAAACTCTTTTCCCCGAATGTGGAGATTGATTTTCTGATTGCCAAAGACAAAGGCTTTCCGACCTTGCGCGAAGGTTTCCAGCCTCATGCCTAAAAGCTCGACATAGAAACGAACGCAAGCCTCTTCATGATTGGTGGTTAGTACCAGGTGATCCAGGTGGTCAATCATAGCGATATCCATTTGGGTTGCTCATCTCTGACACTTAACCTATTCATTCACGCACGACAAGAAAAAGAAAATCTACGGGGTATTTGCAGAACTTAGCGCAATACCTTGCTATTCACGCTTTAAAATCGAAATGATAATTAATCATATTTTCGTCTTCGTTTATTACACTAGACATTGCTAAAATACCCCTGAAAATATCACGCAAGTTATCATTCACTATTTACGAAGAATGCATGTAGATAATTCAATGACAGCACACAAATAATGTCCGCTACGTACTGATGCGTAAATGAAAGTAAGGGTCAGCGTATTTTCAGAAGATTCCATTATTATATCCAGGCGCAATGAATAACGTATTCATTAGCAGAATGATTTGTTTATTAAATGTTATTTAGAGTATATGGAAATGAAAAAATATTTATTACCCCTGATTGGGTTACTTTTTACAGTTAGCGCTCAGGCAGCATCATTTACCGACGGCAAAGAGTATATCACCCTGGAAAAACCTGTCGCTTCCGCACCGCCGGCGCTGAAGTTTTTCTCATTCTACTGCCCTTCCTGTTATCAGTACGATGAAGTTTTTGAAATCACTGATAACGTGAAAAAAGTATTGCCTGCAGATGTCAAACTCACCGAATACCACGTCGACTTTTTAGGACCGCTGGGGCAAGACATGACCCACGCCTGGTCCGTCGCCATGCTGTTAAACGTACAAGATAAAGTTAAGCCGTTGCTTTTTGATGCCGTTCAGAAAAAACAAACCGTTAAAACAGCGGACGATATTCGTAACGTATTTATCAGCGCGGGCGTCAGCGCCAGTGATTATGATGCGGCATGGAATAGCTTTGCCGTGAAATCACTGACCGCTAAGCAGCAAGAAATGGCGAAGGCAGTTGATTTAACCGGTGTGCCCGCCATTTTTATCAACGGAAAATATATGATCAATCCAAAAGGACTGAAGTCTGATGACCTTAATGCATTCGTGCAAAACTATGCTGATACGGTCCGCTTCCTGATAAGCAAATCCTGATGTTTAGCTAATCTCATTTTTCGCACCACACAACAGATGCCGTAACCTCAACTGCGCTGTTGGTGGTGCAATGCCTGCATCGTTTATCGCAATATCCTCCCTTCCCGGTTGGCATTCGCCGTTATCAGGATTACCCTAAACTTAGCGGTGATACCTGTTGTCAGGGTTCACCTTCTGCAAGTGTTGATTTACACGAGAGAACGCTATGGAATTAAAGGATTATTACGCCATTATGGGCGTGAAACCGACAGACGATCTCAAGACAATCAAGACCGCCTATCGTCGACTCGCCCGTAAATATCATCCTGATGTCAGCAAAGAGACTGACGCGGAGGCCCGGTTTAAAGAGGTTGCAGAAGCCTGGGAAGTATTGAGTGATGAGCAGCGACGCGCCGAGTACGACCAGCTGTGGCAGCACCGCAACGACCCACAGTTCAGCCGTCAATTCCAGCAAGGAGAGAATCAAAGCTACAGCGCCGAAGATTTCGACGATATCTTCTCCTCCATTTTTGGTCAGCGTGCGCACCAGTCGCGCCAGCGCCCTGCCAGCCGCGGGCACGACATCGAAATCGAAGTTGCCGTATTCCTCGAAGAAACGCTTACTGAGCATAGCCGCACTATCAGTTACAACCTGCCAGTCTACAATGCGTTTGGCATGGTAGAACGAGAAATTCCTAAAACGCTGAATGTGAAAATTCCGGCTGGCGTCGGTAACGGCCAGCGCATCCGTCTGAAAGGCCAGGGCACCCCCGGCGAAAACGGTGGGCCGAACGGTGATTTGTGGCTGGTGATTCATATTGCGCCGCATCCGCTGTTCGATATCGTTAATCAGGATCTGGAAGTTGTCGTTCCCCTCGCGCCGTGGGAAGCTGCGCTGGGTGCGAAAGTAACCGTTCCGACGCTGAAAGAGAGCATCCTGCTGACCATTCCTGCAGGCAGCCAGGCCGGTCAGCGGCTACGCATTAAAGGCAAGGGTCTGGTAAGTAAAAAACATACCGGCGATTTGTATGCGGTGATCAAAATAGTCATGCCACCGAAACCTGACGACGCCAGTGCCGCCCTGTGGCAACTACTGGCGGATGCACAAAAGACCTTTGATCCGCGCAAAGAGTGGGGGAAAGCATAATGGCTAACGTTACCGTCACTTTTACCATTACCGAATTTTGTCTGTACACCGGTGTGTCAGAAGAAGAGCTGCATGAGATTGTCGGCTTAGGGGTGATAGAACCCCATGAAGACGAGACGTTTGACGATCATGCGCTGACAGTAATGCGTCGCGCGGTGCGCCTTCGTCAGGAGCTGGAACTTGACTGGCCAGGGATTGCCGTTGCGCTGACGTTGCTGGAGGAGAACGCTCAGTTACGCCAGGAAAACCGCCTGCTGCGCCAGCGCCTGTCTCGCTTTATCAGCCATCCTTAGTGTGTCAGGACCAGCATGGTGCTGGTCCTTTTATTATCCGCCCCGCGCTCTTAATGACATTGCCCAGCAGATGGCATACAGTCTCAGATAAGAATTATCTTAAACAATAAGACGTTGAGTCATGCAGCTTAAACCCCTCACGAAAGGTCGTTTTCACAACATCTGGCAGCAGGATGATGCCTTGATTGAGAAGATATTTCAGGAACTGCTCTCTGAAACGCAGATTATCCAGGAAGATGAGTATCTATACCGCCAGGGACAGGTTGTCGATCGACTGATCATGGTGCAATCCGGAAGAATTTCGCTGCGTTACAGCGCGGAGAATGGTCGCCGATTCCAGTTGGGCGCCATGGAATGCGACGAGCAGCTGTTTGGTGAAATGGAGTTTTTTACCGGGTATCGCTGCCAGCTTGATATCGTCGCGGAAGAACCACTGACCGTAGCAGTGTGCAGCTGTGACCGTCTGGAAGAAGCGCTGAATCAGCATCCCAGACTGGCGATATTTTTTGCCAGTGCAATGGCGATTGATTATCAGGATATGCTGGAAATCTTCCTGCACCGGATGCTCTACCCTATCGTACATAACGTGGCGTATGACCTGTATCGCCAGCATCAGAACAAGCAGCCGATGGATGGTTTCCATAAAAAATACCAGGAAGCTGAGCGATTCGGCACAACCGACCGGGTCTATCGGCGGGCGGTTAAAGCGCTGACGGATGCCGGGCTGGTAACGCGAACGAAGCAAGGACTGGAAATTAAGGATCTGGATGGGCTGCGTAAATTTCTCGGCAATGACATCATTGACTGACACACCAACTCTCGTAAACAGAGCATTGGTGTGTCATTTCGGCGCAATCAGAACTTATAGGTGAGATTGAAATAGTGACCGAGCCCGGTGGTTCGCCCTGCTCCGCCGTGGTTTTCCATCAATGCCATGTTACGGAAATACTTCAGGCCATAACCGACTGCATAATGCTCTGAATGCCAGTAGATACCGTTATACCATTCAATCGCGTTATTGCTGTATAACGGTTGATTAGCAATCTTATTCGCGGCGAACTGGTAGTCAAAGTACCCCTGATAGTTCAGATAACTGCCGTTGGCAAAGGTATAGAATGGCGTCGACCAGTTAGTCGAGAACATGTAACCATCCCACTTTCCTTCGTTATCCGCACCGTAGTTTTCACGAACATAATGCGCATAGATGTTCATTCCCACCAGACCAAACCACGGGACCTTCACATCTGTACCCAGACCAACGTAATGTTCAAATAATTCCCGGTCGCCAATGTTATTTACCGTTGCAATATAGAATTCGTTAAACGGCCCAACGGATAAATCTTTATTAAAAATGGCGTCCAGGGAAAAACGTGGAGATATCTTGGCAAAGAAGTTATCACCACCGTGACGATCGTCCTGCTCGCGATCCAAAATATCAAAGAAATCCACATAACCGTACAGATCGATAATGCCAGAGCGTGCACCAAACTCCAGTTCCAGATAGGTGTCATTGCGAATACCATATGGCACTTTCGCGTCCACACTTTGCATTAAGTTCATCTGCATCCAGTTAAAATCATTTTTACGGATGTTGCCATCAGTATAGTCAGCCGCGAATGCTTGCATACAGCTCATTGCCACTACTGCACCCAGGATTGTTTTTTTAATCATTAATTTATTCTTTTTCAGCATTTTCAATTCCTTTGAGTAAGGTTGAGTATCGCCTCACCATATAAATGGTGTGGCGACTGGCTATTTAATTAAAGAGGTAAGTATTATTAGTGCTTTTAATTACGTTTGAGTTTTAATGTCGCCATTAACATAACAAAGATAATTAAATACAACACCGGTATTGCGTACATAATTTTCTGTAATCCCATTGTTTTTTCCATGAGCGCGCTGATCGCCGGACTAAACATGGCCCCGGCACTGCCGCTAATTAAAATATAAGAAACGTTCTGACTGCTCGCACGCTTCACGAAAGAAACACCATAGGCAATAAATGAGTTATACAGCGCAGCACAGACAAAGCCGTAACTGTATGCCAGATAATCAAGCCCGGAGATATTATCCTTCGTGACGATAATTGTGGTAATAATGCTAGCCAGCAAAATAATACTTAGCAGGAAATAATGTATCTTCACCCGAGAAACAATGACGGTTGATACTAATGCCCCGACCAGCGCAGCGCCCCAGTATTGCGTAATAATATTTCCTGCTTCTTCAAAGGGAATGCCAAATTTGTTCTTCACAAATAATGGTGCCCAGGTCAGGAAGGTGTACAGCGCCAGCATACCTAAGAACAGGCCAATGCCTCCGCTGATAATCCCTGGATTCCACTCCGATTTTACCTTGTCTGTCCGATCTGCCGTGGGCGACGTCTCGCAGGCAGTAAAGCGGGTGAGCGCCACAACGCCCAGCGTGAGTAAGGCCACCATACCCACGCTCAGATAGCTGTAACTCCACGACATATTGTGCGTCAGGGCGAAGGTGGTGATCAGCGGGAAAACTACACCCGCGACGTTAAAAGTGGCGTCCTGCACCACCAGCATCGTACTTTGAATACGATCCTGCCAGACCGATACCACAATCGTTCCTGCCACGCACAGACCGATCCCACCGCAAAAACCCACCAGGGTCATGGCGACCATCACCGGCCATAAGCCAGGGCTTAAGTGCATTACCAGAGCGCAAAGGAACACTATCGAATAGATAATGAGCGTCATACGCTTCACACCGATTTTCTCAATCAGGAAAAAGGCGGCGATGGTGCCGGCTAATGCTCCACCATTGAGCAACGAAAATATCGAAGCAACGGTATTCACATCGGCACCGTAGCGTACTGCAATCGGTTCGATTAGCATACCGAACTGACTGGCAAACCCTGCCATAATAAAATTTGCCAGAAAACTAATCAGCGTAAGTGCTATTTTATTCTTCATATAATGCCATCTCTGATTGGTTCAATTAAAAGCCGGAACTAAGCGGTAACAGCAGTATTTAGCGCCAGCTCAATCATGTTGTTAAAGGTCAATTGTCGTTCTTCTGCCGTTGTTTCTTCACCTGTCAGGCAATGATCGGAGACAGTTAAAATAGCCAGCGCTTCAATATTAAACTGATGCGCTAAAGCGTATAAGCCTGCTACTTCCATATCTACACCCAGTACACCGAATTTTTCCAGTGCCGGTATTAAATTTTCGTCAGGATCGTAATAAAGATCGCCGCTGAAAACATTGCCGACTTTAATATCGATACCCGCCTTCTGTGCCAGCGTCCACGCCTGCTGTAATAATGGGAAATAGGCAGATGTTGCCATCGCATAGCCCGCGCTACGTTTTAAATTTGTGACTGAATCCGTTCCGGCGGCGACGGCCAGGATAATATCGCGCATTTTGACATGATGTTGTGTTGCTCCTAAACTGCCGACGCGAATAATTCTTTGCACACCAAAATCATGTACCAGTTCATGGGCATAAAGCGTCATTGAAGGGATGCCCATTCCATGTCCCATCACCGAAACAGGTTGCCCAAAATATAAACCGGTATAACCCAGCATATTACGTACATTGGTGACTTCGCGGTAATCCATTAAATAATTTTCGGCAATAAATTTAGCACGGAGCGGATCGCCCGGCATAATAACGGTTGGCGCGAAATCCCCTGGCTTGGCATTAATATGTGCAGTCATAACAATTCCTGAATTATGGGTATTGAAGATATGCAGGGATTGTAACCAGACGTTTGTGAGGTGATTGAGGACAAAAGTCCTGCTCAGAGGATCGGCCTCTCATTTTTGAGAGTTAGTGGTGCAGGTAAGTGGTAAAACGGAACACAGCGTGTTGGTCTTCTGGCTTGCGGTGAATAACGTCAGCACCCCAGCGCAAAGAAGCAGTACGTTGCTCATGGCAAACGTGCACTGCCAGATAAAGGCGAGGACCGCGACGAGAACCAGGCACAAGAAAGCGCCTCACCATCCGATTGTGGTCCCCCCCAGATCCCCCCCACCAGCGGCGTGGCTACTACCGTCGCCAGCAGCAGGGGCTTACGATTCCCATTTATAATCCGTATGCAGAATAGCACCATAGATAATTGCATTTCTGTCTCTTGCCGCTCAATATTGTTTTTAAAGGAGGCTTATTGTTATTATCGTTTTCCATTCTAAGATTGAGTTATGCATGCCATGATCCCATTTAGATTTAGTGAGATGACTCACGCCGATATTCCTGCTGTTCAGTCGTTCCTTATTGAGCATCTTAATTTATTCTTCAATGCCGGCAGATCCATGCCTTCTGCCGAAGAAGATCTCTTTGATCTCGAACAACAGTATCTGTTACAGGAAAGAAATTTATTGCTTTGCGCATGGAATGAAAACCAAGAATTAATCGCCACACTGGCGGTATGTCAATATAATGATCGTATTACTGAACTGCGTGGGCGCTACAACTTGCGTGAAACGGCAGAAATTTGTCGTTGCTACGTGGATGAGCGCTATCGTAGACAGGGGATTGGCAGCCAATTGTTTGCTTTAGCAGATGTATTCTGCCAGCAACATCAATATAAAACGTTGTATCTTCACACCCACCATTTTTTACCAGGAGGATATCACTTCTGGTTGCGTAATAATTTTAAGGTGATTATGGATATGCAGGATGAATGGCAATTGGTACATATGGAGAGTTCGTAAAAAAAGGATTCAAACACCAATCCGCAGCATTTTTGATGGTGATCAATATGTTTTATACGCAGAGATTGAATCATGCTCGTAATTTGATCAACATCAATCAATTCTCATTTAGCTTTCTGTTGTTATTTTCATTTATAGCAACACACAGAGCAATGCATCTACATCATATTGTTTTTACTGATTATTTTCAGAACGGCATTATCTTTATACCTCTTACATTCCGTGGTTGACCTTGTTAACAATTGCCGTTAGAGTCACTTTCGACAGCATTTCATTACATTTTGTGTATGAATAGGAATATGGTGAGAATTATTTAATTCAATTCCATAACTGCCCCCGCAACTGTAGGCGGATGCAGAATATCCTTGTGTGGCTAATAAGCCACAGGTCACTGTAAAGTTTATCTTTATGGGAAGGCTGATATTCTGATTACCGTGAGTCAGGAGACCTGCTGTCAATGATGTATACCATTGAGTGGACGGGATGGTCCATGGGATGAATTATTTGACACCAGCAGTAGTGTATTTATGAATAAGATTTTGGCTAAGTCAGTATTACTTGCATTTTTCGCATATCTTTATTCTTAAATTTCACGATTCAATGTCATCTATCTTCATGTCTCCTCCCGATATATGGAATGAAATGAGCCATGACCAGACCTTAAGATTCTGGCATCAACGGGACGATGACAATGCACGCTAATTCTACCTTTTACTCCTCTAAAAAAACGCTTCTGGCAATTTTTGGTACCACTGCTCTGCTGCTCGCTTCCGGTTTTTCTGACGCGGCAAAAACTGAATATCCTCTGACGATTAAAAACTGTGGCCGCGATATTACCTTTAATCAGGCACCAACGCGCGTGGCAACGGTGGGTCAGAACAGTACCGAGATCCTCTATTCATTAGGCCTTGCCGATCGCGTCGTCGGTACTTCATTGTGGTTTGGCCCGGTACTGGACGCCTATAAAACAGAAAATGAAAAAGTTGCCGTTATTGCGCAAAATATTCCGAGCTTTGAAGGGATTTTGGCTAAAAAACCAGATCTGATCGCCAGCCAGTTTGAGTGGCAAATCGGCCCAGCTGGCACAGTTGCCTCTTATGAACAGTTTAGTGAACTGAAAGTTCCTGTTTACACCGCGCCAGCTGACTGTGCGAAAGATAACGAAGATGGTGGTGATGGTGTCCGTAAAGGGATGTTTGATATCACCATGGTGTATCAGGAAGTCGCCGATCTGGCAAAAATCTTCGATGTTCAGGATAAAGGCGAAGCGCTGATTGCCAGCCTTAAAGCACGTGAAGCCGCAGCGAAAAATAAAATTACCGGTATTGATAAGAATGTTTCTGCCGTGTTCTGGTTTTCAAGCGCCGATTTACAGCTCGATCCTTACGTTGCCGGGAAGTTTGGCCCAGCAGCATGGATAGCCCAAACACTGGGTGTGAAGAATGTGATTGATTCTGCCGAAGAATGGCCAACAGTGGGCTGGGAAACTATCGCTAAAGCTAATCCTTCTGTCATTGTGCTCGGCGAGATGAGCCGTCGCCGCTTCCCGGCAGATGACTGGAAGGTCAAGATGGAATACCTCAAGTCCGATCCTGTCACCAGGCTGGTTCCTGCCGTTAAGGAAAACCATCTGCCGGTCATTGACGTACAGACAATGAATGCTGGGATCAGAACTATTGATGGGCTGGAAAAACTGGCTGATGCCCTTGTTGAATATGGCTTAGCGCATCCGCAGGCTGCTCATTAATCTACGTTTTGCGCTATATCCTCGCACGGTATAGCGCATCTCTGTTACTCAGGAACGCAGATAATCATGAGTGATCCACGCAGGATGCGTCGTGCCGTTGGTCTGCTTGCGGTGAGAGTCGGTGGGCATGCCGTCTGGGTCAGTGCGCTGATGTGCTGCGTGCTGCTGGCGGGGATTTCCATCGGCGAAACGCTGATCCCCTGGCGGCATGTGCTCAGTACGCTGGCAAATCATCTTTTTGATACCCACTATCCTGTCGATGCGCTGGATGCTGGGATCGTCTGGAACTATCGCCTGACCCGAGCGCTGGTCTCTGCCAGTTGCGGTGCCTGCCTGGCTGTTTCCGGCGTAGTGTTACAGTCGTTGCTACGCAATGCACTCGCCGAACCTTATCTACTGGGGATTTCTGCCGGAGCATCCACCGGAGCGGTGCTGATTGCTCTCACCGGGCTTGGGGCCGGCATTATCAGCATGTCATTGGGGGCTTTCATTGGCGCGCTAACGGCATTTATGTTCGTTGCACTATTGGCAATGGCTGCTGGCGGTAGACAAGGCGGCGGTGTGACAACCCAAATCATTCTTGCCGGCATCGCCAGCTCGCAGCTTTTCAATGCAATTACGTCGCTAATCATCACCCGCTCAGCAAATGCCGAGCAAGCGCGCGGAATTATGTTCTGGTTGTTAGGTAATTTGAGCGGTGTACGCTGGCCCGATGTTGTCTTAGCCATTCCTACCGCTCTGGTCGGTATTGCGCTGTGCTTTTGTTATGCCCGCCATCTCGACGCCTTCTCCTTTGGCGCTGAGTCTGCAGCATCGTTGGGCATTCCAGTAAAACGTACCCGTGCAGTACTGATTGCCGCCGTCACCGGCATGACGGCAATTATGGTCTCCATCGTTGGTGCGATCGGCTTTGTCGGTCTGGTTATCCCGCATGCCGCTCGTCTGCTGGTCGGCAACCAGCATCATCGACTGCTGCCAGTCAGTGCGCTTACCGGCGCGATTTTCCTCATTATCGCAGATGTTATTTCCCGCACGTTACTCCCCGGTCAGGTTCTACCAATAGGCGTGATCACCGCTCTGGTTGGCGCCCCTGCGTTTTCAATCATTCTGATTAGAGGAAACCAGAACAAATGACGGTGAATCTCGTATCCCCCCTTGTGAACTCTGCACAAGCCGTTATTGAAGCCTGTAATCTGCGATGGAAGGTAAAAGGCAAGACGATTGTTGATGATATTTCACTCAGCGTAACGCCTGGTGAGTTTGTCGGCATCATAGGTCCCAACGGCTCGGGCAAAACGTCACTGATTTCACTGCTGGCCGGTTTATTGAAGCCGACTTCCGGGCATATCACTCTGCAGCAAAAGGCGCTCCAGCATTATTCGCGGCGTCATCTTGCGCAACAGGTGGCGCTGGTCGAACAACAGGCTGAAACCAGCGAGCGTCTTACCGCTTTACAAGCCGTTTCTCTGGGGCGAACCCCCTGGCTTAGCATGCTCTCCCCCTGGTCCGCCAAAGATGACGATATTGTGCAAACTATGCTGGAAAAGGTCGATCTCAGTGAATTACAGCATCGCTGCTGGCATACCTTTTCAGGGGGAGAAAAACAGCGCCTGCATATCGCCCGGGCGCTGGCGCAACAACCACAGTTGTTGCTGATGGATGAACCCACCAACCACCTCGACATTCAACATCAGATTGGCCTGTTGAGTCTGGTTAAACGTGAAAAGCTCACGGTGATTGCCGCTCTGCACGATCTTAATCATGCCGCGATGTTCTGCGATCGCGTCATCGTCATGACGTCCGGACATATGGCGATGCAGGGGAAACCTTGCGCCGTTTTTACCCGCGAAAACCTCCACTCCTGGTTTGGAATCGACGCCATCATTGAAAAGGATGCGGGTGGTGAAAATTGTTTTATTCGTTATCAACGGCCTGATGAATTTTAAGGAAGAATCAATGAAATACCTCAAACAGAGTCTGCAAATTTTGTGTTTTCTCGCCTTCGCCTCTTCTGCCTTCGCACAAACTCACGAAGTGTTGATGAAAAATCGTGGGGCTGGGGGACCAATGGTCTATGAGCCAGATTATCTGGAGATCCAGCCAGGGGATACGGTGAAGTTTATCCGTAAACATAAGAGCCACAACGCGGCTTCAATCGCTGAATTGTCACCGGCTGGCTATCCTGGATTTATGGGAAAAATAGATGAAGAGATCGAAGTTACTTATGACAATGCCGGGTTTTACGGCATCAAATGTACACCGCATTACGCTCAGGGCATGGTGATGCTGATTAAGGTTGGAGATGCCTCGTTACCAGAAAGCTACCGCGCGTTCAAAGCGCCGGGTATTGCTGACAAGCGCTTTCAGGAAATTTACGCGCGTATCGATAAACGTTAATCCGCGATACTCAGGGAGGTATACGAGGTGGCAGATAATAAACTTCCAGATGGCGAAATCCAGGAACAGCGTAGGGAATGCCTGTGTAAACTGACTAAATTTGTCGGTGCCGCAGGCGTCGCGGCTGCCGTCTGGCCGCTGGTTTCGGCCTTGGGCCCGGATGAAAAAACGCTTGGGGAAAATGAACCGATTGATGTCTCTCTTGCAGGTGTTGCTGCTGGACAAACAGTCAGACGTGTATGGCAAGGAAGGTTGATTCTTATACACCATCGCACCCCGGATGAAATTATTACTGCCAGAAGTGCCGACCTGGATACGCTTATCGACCCACAGCCAGACAGCGCCAGGGTCTCTGCAGCCCATCCTCAATGGCTGGTGGTTCAAGGTTATTGCCCACATGCCGGGTGTGTACCCAACGCCCGACCGGGGGGGATGGGTTGGATCTGTCCGTGCCACGGTTCAGAGTTTGATACCTCCGGGCGCGTGACGCGCGGGCCCGCAACTGCCAACCTGGCAATCCCAGACTACGTTATTCATTCCGATGGGCAGGTCGTGCGTATCGGCACGAAGGAAGCCTGAAATGAGGAATGAACTTGTCTGTTCGCTCCGCGGACGTATCCCCTTCCCTCGCTCAGTTGCTGGACTCTGGGTGTTTGCAATCGGCGCTATCCTGCTAATTATGCTCGGGGTGCAGATCCTTACGGGTATCGTGCTGGCGATGTTTTACGTGCCGACAGCTGAGCTGGCATTTGACTCCATTATTCATATTATGCGCGCGGTTCGCCATGGAGAGCTGTTACGCAACATGCATGCTATTGGCGCATCGCTCTTTTTCTTTGCCTGCTATCTGCATATTTTTCGTGGTATGTACTACAACGTTTACCGCAAGCCCTGGACGACAATGTGGATGGTTAGCGTCACGCTGTATATCCTGCTGATGATGACCGCGTTTCTTGGTTATAGCCTTATCTGGGGGCAAAAAAGCTACTGGGCGGCAACGGTCATTACCCGCTTTGCCCAGGCTATTCCGTGGGTAGGGGATACGCTTTACGCATATTTAGTCGGCAGCCATACGCCGGGTACGCCGATGCTTGGCCGCTTTTTTGTTATCCACTTTATTCTTCCCTTTGTGATTGTCGTCGCCACGGTTATTCATATACGTACCGTACAGTCGGCGTTTGCCCAGGCGATGAAAAAGAAGTTTAGCGAGAAAGAGTCCAGGAGCCTGTTGTTCGATTACAAAATTACCGATCTCGATGCTATCAAAATTACTCTTTTTTTGATGGTTTTCGCCTGGTTTTTATTCTTCGCGCCGCACTATCTGAGCAGCGCCGACAACTTTATTACTGCGGACCCAACGATTACACCCGCGATTGTTGCGCCAGAATGGTATTTCCTTCCCTTCTTCTCTATCTTGCGCTGCTTCCCGAATGAATTCGTGGGGCTAGTCGCGATGTGCGGCTCAATACTGATTTTCTATTTTCTACCCTGGCTTGATACTTCCCGGGCTCGTTTTCGCCATTACAGCAAACTGGTTAAGTGCGGATTCTGGCTATGGGTTATTAATGCCTGCTTTTTAGGCTGGTTAGGGTCGAAAGCGCTGGTAGGCCCGGATCTTTTTGATGGCTTTCGTAATGAAGAGGGCTGGATCCGTGCCGCATCCCAGCTTTCGACACTGATTTGGTTTGGCTGGTTTTTAATCGTCTTACCTTGCCGTCGTTTTTTGGAAAAACAGGATTGAGGATGAAACAACTATTGAAATTCAGCGTCCTGTTCTTTTCTCTGTTGGGGCTGGGTTCCTCATATGCGCAGGAAGCCACGCCTGAACGCCAGGAATGGAGCTTCAGTGGTATTACCGGTCAATATGATAAGGAACAGCTTAGACGTGGTCTGCAGGTTTATGAAGAGAAGTGTCGCGCTTGTCACGGCATGAAACACCTTACCTTTCGGACGTTGACCAGGCCCGGTGGTCTGGAACTCACGGTTGAAGAAGCAAGAAGTATCGCCAGCGGCTATCAGTTTCCTGCGATTCAGGATGACGGCCAGATAGGTGAGCGCGACGGTACGCTAAATGACAGCTTTATATCACCATATCTAAATGACCGGGAAGCAAGATACCTTAACAATGGCGCTGAACCCGTTGACCTGAGCTATATCGTCCGTGCCCGTTCATACGATCGCGGATTCCCACAATTTTTGTTAGATGCTTTTCTGCCCTACACGGACCAGGGGGCAGATTACGTTTACGCGCTGCTAACCGGCTATCTGCCTGCCGATCCCGAACTGAAGGCTAATCGCTATTTTCCTGGCGGTGTGATTAACATGCCAAAACCGCTGACGAGTGGGGAGATCCAATGGAGCCCGGCGTCGAAAAAAGCTGAAACTGAAGAGCAATACGCCAGGGATGTTACCGCCTTTCTGGCATGGGCTGCCGACCCGGCGCTCTCTGAACGAAAGCAACAGGGAAATTACGTTATGGGCTATCTGGCTATTATGCTGGGCTTGCTATGGATAGCACGACGAATGAAGAGACGTTCGCTCATGTAGGTCTTGCGAGGCCGGGGATTACTCAGTTCACCAGCATTCAACCGGTCAGGGGCGCAGTTGCCCTTGCGCGAGTAAGACGAGTAAAGGAAGGCAAAATATAAACCGAGCAAAATGAAAAAACCCCAAGCTATTTTATAGCTTGGGGTTTATGTTTGGCGGAAGCGTAGGCTGCCTATCTCAAAACTAATTCAGTCCAACACAATCCAATTAATCATTAAATATCAATAAGATATTTACTTCCCTCATTTAAAGCTATTCAATCAAATCCACTGAAAGCCACAACAAATGGCATACCGAATGGCATACTGGATCCCAAGGAAAAACGATGGCTGTAATCACTGATACCAAAGCCCGCAATATCAAACCTGATGATAAACCGATCCCCCATGGAAGCATCACGGGATTAGCACTACATCCATCCTCGAAACGAGGAAGAGGAAAATGGGTACTTCGCTACCTGAGCCCCGTAACACGAAAACGTCGTAATTCGGGCTTAGGTATTTATCCCGAAATCAGTATCGCTGAAGCCGGTAAGCTAGCCTCAGCCATGCGAGAACAACTTGCTGCCGGTATTGACCCCCTTGAATCCCAAAAAATCGAGAAGGTAGTGATCCCTACTTTTGAAGAAGCGGCACGCACGGTTCATGCAGAGCTAAAATCTGGATGGAAAAACGCGAAGCATGGCAAGCAGTGGTTAACCACTCTTGAGAAACATGCATTCCCGCATATTGGTTCAATACACCTCAACAATTTAACAGTAGCGAATATTGCAACAGTGCTTCGTCCTATCTGGCTATCACATTCAGAAACAGCCAGAAGAACGAAACAACGTATCCATACCGTCATGGCCTGGGGGTGGGCACATGAATACTGCTCAGGTAACCCAGTGGATGTTGTTGGGCATTTATTGCCTCAGCAAGTAAGTGGCACACTGCGTAGGACCCACCAGCCAGCAATGCCATGGAAAAACATTCCCCTTTTTCTGGCAACCCACATATGGAGTAATGAGACCTGCAATGTCAGCCAGGCCTTGATGTGTTTGGTCATCCTCACGGCTTGTCGTTCAGGGGAAGCCAGAGCCATGAAATGGAGTGAAATAGATTTTAAGAATTCAGTTTGGACTATCCCAGCAGAAAAAATGAAAGCCGGACAGAGGCATCGAGTTCCACTGTCAAAACAAGCAATAGAGGTCATCAAACATATGAAAGGCCTACATAGGGAGCTGGTGTTCCCCTCACCTCGCAAGCAAATTGTTTTATCAGACATGGCATTGACGGCTTTTCTTCGCAGAATAAACGCTGTAAGCGATGTGCCAGACCGTGTAGCAACGGCACATGGTTTTCGTTCAAGTTTTCGTGACTGGTGTAGTGAACACCGATATCCCCGAGACCTTGCTGAACGAGCTTTGGCGCATACCGTCCAGAATAAAGTCGAAGCAGCCTATCACAGAACTGACCTGCTGGAACAACGCAGGTCTATGATGCAGGCTTGGGCTGATTATGTATATTCAGCAATAAAATAAATCTATAGAGCGTCTTTCATGGCGCTTTTCTTTTTTTCACTACGGCATGAAATACGGCCTTAATTATTACATCATCCCGGGACCAATCCAGAATCAACCGAGGCAATCCCGCTATCTGTTCCTCCTGATTCTGATTAGCCTGAGCCAAGGGGAGACCATGTGTCACTACAAAATTACATAAATCAGCATCAATATCCTTAAGAGCCGCAATTTTACTTTTCCACCCTCCTTCAGGTACTTTCTCATACAGCAATCTGATAACCTCAGCCTTAAAACCTGCATAACGTGCAGCCTTAGCATTACCTCCAGCAACCTTTTGGGCTTTACTTTCAGCTTCATCCTGCAGACGCGATTCACGAGAGCAGAAGCCATGACAGTAATTTAGCAAACTTATTGCTTTTAACAGTAAAAACAATCCTTTGCTTCTATTATCTTTCCAGAAAAAAATCCCTAACCTCCACCATAAAGCAGCTTTTTCTATTGTAACTGAAATACTTTCATCAACACCTGCAGTTAAACCATCATCAAGGTCATATAGAAATGTTTTATTAGACAATGCCTGTAAACATTCCTCCAAAGCATCTCTTCCAGGAGAAGCTCTTCCGATTAAACTATTCAAATAATTAGTAGTATCCATATTGTTCTCATCAAGCAAAGAGAGCAGTTCTGACCACGTATTCTCTGGAAGAAACAGCTTTATCCCCCGAACAGCCCTGTCATACTCCAGTCCCAACTCAGAAAACAAAAAACCTTTAGAAAAATAACCCATAATATCAACCGATTACCTTAAATCATTTTTTACACACTGCAGCCGTATTTTTAAGGCTGACGATTCTGAATAACCTCTTCCGAACCAAAGCAAAGAAGAGGAATACAGTTTATGTCTTTAAGCACCGTAAAAATCCTTCGCATTCGGGTGACCTGCCCCCACGATTAGATACAACACTCAGTTAGTAACGTCGGAATCTTCATTCTCAGAATGACCCTTTCTCCAGCCCGCTGCAAATTCAGACGGTGTCTGATAATTCAGCGTGGAGTGCGGGCGGCATTCGTTATAATCCTGCCGCCAGTCATTAATAATTTTCCTGGCATGAACGATATCGCTGAACCAGTGCTCATTCAAACATTCATCGCGAAATCGTCCGTTAAAGCTCTCAATAAATCCGTTCTGCGTTGGCTTGCCCGGCTGGATTAAGCGCAACTCAACACCATGCTCAAAGGCCCATTGATCCAGTGCACGGCAAGTGAACTCCGGCCCCTGGTCAGTTCTTATCGTCGCCGGATAGCCTCGAAACAGTGCAATGCTGTCCAGAATACGCGTGACCTGAACGCCTGAAATCCCAAAGGCAACAGTGACCGTCAGGCATTCCTTTGTGAAATCATCGACGCAGGTAAGACACTTGATCCTGCGACCGGTGGAAAGTGCGTCCATGACGAAATCCATCGACCAGGTCAGATTGGGCGCCGCCGGACGGAGCAGCGGCAGACGTTCTGTTGCCAGCCCTTTACGACGTCTTCTGCGTTTTACGCCCAGGCCACTGAGGTGATAAAGCCGGTACACGCGCTTATGATTAACATGAAGCCCTTCACGGCGCAGCAACTGCCAAATACGACGGTAGCCAAAACGCCTGCGCTCCAGTGCCAGCTCAATGATGCGCCCTGATAAATGCGCATCAGCAGCCGGACGGTGAGCCTCATAGCGGCAGGTCGACAGGGATAAACCTGTAAGCCTGCAGGCACGACGTTGCGACAGACCGGTCGCATCACACATCAACATCACGGTTTCCCGCTTCTGGTCTGTCGTCAGTACTTTCGCCCAAGAGCCACCTGAAGCGCCTCTTTATCCAGCATGGCTTCGGCAAGCAGCTTCTTGAGTCTGGTGTTCTCTTCCTCAAGCGACTTCAGGCGCTTAACTTCAGGCACCTCCATACCGCCATACTTCTTACGCCAGGTGTAAAACGTGGCATCGGAAATGGCATGCTTGCGGCAGAGTTCACGGGCGGGTACCCCAGCTTCGGCTTCGCGGAGAATACTGATGATCTGTTCGTCGGAAAAACGCTTCTTCATGGGGATGTCCTCATGTGGCTTATGAAGACATTACTAACATCGGGGTGTACTAATCAACGGGGAGCAGGTCA